>NZ_JAMOIE010000284.1 GCF_024448935.1 Stutzerimonas stutzeri | reverse complement strand
GAGCCATTCCTCGATAGAGTTCGGCAAAACCTTGGTTTTCCCGAACTAACCAGACGCCACAAGGGTTTGCGGGCAGGCGCTGGGCTTAAGTGCACTTTCTGTTCCGTTGCTCCCCAAACCCCGATATCACCCAGGTCGACAAACTGCTGCACGGTAACGAGAACGTCGTCTGCGCCGATGCCGGCTACACCGGCGTCGAAAAGCGCCCCGAACATGCGGGCCGCGAAGTGATCTGGCAGGTCGCAGCACGCCGCAGCACCTACAAGAAGCTCGATAAACGCAGCGCCCTGTACAAAGCCAAGCGCAAGATCGAGAAGGCCAAGGCACAAGTGCGAGCGAAGGTCGAGCACCCGTTTCGAGTGATCAAGCGCCAGTTCGGTTACGTGAAGGTGCGCTTCCGTGGCCTGGCCAAGAACACCGCTCAGCTGGTGACGCTGTTCGCGCTGTCGAACCTATGGATGGCGCGCCGACATTTGCTGACTACCGCAGGAAAGGTGCACCTG
>NZ_JAMOIE010000283.1 GCF_024448935.1 Stutzerimonas stutzeri | reverse complement strand
GGACGCTTACATTGCAAAACCGACCTTATTGTTTCAACAGCCGCGGAGTTGCTGCACGTCAGCGGGCGCAAGCTAGAAACCAGCCCCTGCTTGTCGAAGTTAATCTCAAGACCGACGCGCTCATCTTGGTTGCGAGCAACGGTAGTTGCTAGACGGTAAGGCGTCTCGGCGGCGGATACGATCTTCCAGCCAATTAGGTCCAAGCGCGAACGAGCAGAGCGAAGCAACGCGTCAGCCTCTGGCGAGTACCCACTCGTTGCGACGCAAGCGCTGGCTAAGTCGGTAAGTAAAGGCCACTGCGCCGGATCCTTCACGTGCATGGCGGTGACGACGTTCTTTCCGTTGTAGGCGATCCGCAGCTGGCATTGTTCTTCTTGCGGTCCAGATAGATCGTACTGCTCCTGGTAAGGGTGACAGGCTGCCTTTACGACCCGCCAGCCCAACCGCTCTGCGGCGTTGACGACACGGAGCCAAATTGCTACTGACTTGAGAACATCTTTCGATTGGT
>NZ_JAMOIE010000282.1 GCF_024448935.1 Stutzerimonas stutzeri | reverse complement strand
CGGCTGGGTTGCCATGGTGTCCATCGGTGCGCTCTACCACCTGATCCCGAAAGTATTCGGCCGTGCCCAGATGCACAGCATCGGCCTGATCAACGCGCACTTCTGGCTCGCCACCATCGGCACCGTGCTCTACATCGCCTCGATGTGGGTCAACGGTATCGCTCAGGGTCTGATGTGGCGGGCAATCAACGAAGACGGCACGCTCACCTACTCCTTCGTCGAAGCGCTTGAAGCCAGCCATCCGGGCTTTGTGGTGCGCATGATCGGTGGTGCGATCTTCTTCGCCGGCATGTTGCTGATGGCCTACAACACCTGGCGCACCGTGCAGGCCTCCAAGCCGGCCGAATACGAAGCCGCCGCACAGATCGCCTGAGGAGCTGACTGATGAAGAAGCACGAACTACTCGAAAAGAACGTCGGCCTGCTGACCCTGTTCATGATCCTGGCGGTGAGCATCGGCGGTCTGACCCAGATCGTTCCGCTGTTCTTTCAGGACGTGGTCAACGAGCCGGTT
>NZ_JAMOIE010000281.1 GCF_024448935.1 Stutzerimonas stutzeri | reverse complement strand
AGTATTTTCCAATCCTTAAATGAGTCTGGGGGCTGGTGGGCTCTCAGCCGGTTTTCAGTTCCTGTCCATGAATGATTTTGAAGAGTTTTCGACGGGCCTTTTGTAGCTGGTCCGCCGCCTCATTGTCGCTGATTTGGTGCGCAAGTTGATCAAGTGTTCCAAAGCTGGCGCCGGGTTTCAAATAGTCTTTGGCATTGGCCAGTGATTTGAACTTGTCATAGGGCGTCATCAGATTCTCATAGCGGTACACCTTGCGCTCCTTGCCCTTGGCATCTGTGCGGGTCTCGGGGAAGAAACAGGGGCGATGGAAGTTGATGTAGGGATTGAGGTGTTCCTGATTGAATCTGTTGATCAGTGACGCCCAGCGCTGGGGAATATGGCTGTAGCCAAACTGTTTACGCACGATTGCGGCGTTCTTGCTTTCCGCCAGGGCGTTGTCATTGCTGTGCCGGGACCGCGACTTGGTGAACTCGATGCGCAGCTTCTCAAGCAAGGCCGCAACCTGCTTGTTAA
>NZ_JAMOIE010000280.1 GCF_024448935.1 Stutzerimonas stutzeri | reverse complement strand
GGGCTGGGTCGCGATGATCTCCATCGGCTCCCTGTACCACCTGATTCCGAAGGTTTTCGCTCGCGAACAGATGTACAGCATCGGCCTGATCAACGCTCACTTCTGGCTGGCCACCATCGGTACCGTGCTCTACATCGCCTCGATGTGGGTCAACGGCATCACCCAGGGCCTGATGTGGCGCGCAATCAACGAAGACGGCACGCTGACCTATTCCTTCGTCGAGGCACTGGAAGCCAGTCATCCGGGGTTCATCGTGCGGGCATTGGGCGGCGCTTTCTTCCTCACCGGCATGCTGCTGATGGCTTACAACACCTGGCGCACTGTGCGTGCCGCGAAGTCGGCTGAATTCGAAGCCGCTGCGCAGATCGCCTGAGGAAACCGATAAATGAAAAATCACGAACTACTCGAAAAGAACGTCGGCCTGCTGACCCTGTTCATGATTCTGGCAGTGAGCATCGGTGGTCTGACCCAGATCGTTCCGCTGTTCTTTCAGGACGTGGTCAACGAGCCGGTA
>NZ_JAMOIE010000279.1 GCF_024448935.1 Stutzerimonas stutzeri | reverse complement strand
GGTCGCACTGCCGAAGTAATATTGGTTACCCTTCTTGGTCTGGTGCATCTCCGGGTCGCGTTTGCCGTCCTTGTTCTTGGTCGAACTCGGCGCATTGATCAGCGTGGCATCGACGATGGTGCCTTGGCGCAGCGACAGGCCGCGATCTCCCAGGTAGCCATTGATCATGCCAAGGATACCGGCCGCCAACTCATGCTTCTCCAGCAGCCGGCGGAAATTGAGGATGGTGGTCTCGTCAGGAATGCGCTCCAAGCTCAACCCGGCGAACTGACGCAGGATGGTGGTCTCGTACAGCGCTTCTTCCATCGCCGGATCGCTATAGCCGAACCAGTTTTGCATCAGATGTACGCGCAGCATCGCCATCAGCGGATAGGCGGGTCGGCCGCCTTCGCCCTTGGGGTAATGCGGCTCGATCAAGGCAATCAAACCCTTCCATGGCACAACCCGATCCATCTCGATCAGGAACAATTCCTTGCGGGTCTGCTTGCGCTTACCGGCGTACTCGGCGTCGGCGAAA
>NZ_JAMOIE010000278.1 GCF_024448935.1 Stutzerimonas stutzeri | reverse complement strand
AGCACCTCGGCCACATCCGCAACCTGAGCCGCGTCGTCGCGACCGCACGGCTGGAGCGCTCGCGTCTGCTACTGCTGCAGCGGCGTTACGAGGCCGCCCGCCAGGAACTGGACCGGGCCGGTGATGCCGACCTGTGGCAGCGGGTGCAAACCCTTCGGCTTCCCGCCAATGACCTGGAATACCGCAAGCTGGTAGAAATCCGCATGGACATCGCCGTCGGCGATCCGGACAAGGCCCTGACCGAGCTCGACCGGGAACTGGCGTACGCCAATGAGGAACAGCGCTTTCGCCGGGCCCTGAAGCTGAAACTGCTCAAGGCCATCGCCCTGCACCGGGGCGGCCACCTGCGCAAAGCGCTGGATGTCATGGCCGATGTGCTGCCCGTGGCAGCGCCGGAAGGTTACCTGCGACTGATCGTGGATGAAGGCGCGGCGGCCGGCACGCTGGTGCTGCTTTACGCCCAGAGTCTCAAGGAGCAGGGAGGGCGCACGGAGCCGATTCTGGCCGGCTATATCCAGT
>NZ_JAMOIE010000277.1 GCF_024448935.1 Stutzerimonas stutzeri | reverse complement strand
GGTGTGATGAACTCCGGTGCCAGTGGCAGGGCACATTTCTGTCCCGGTGCGACAATCACTGGCGTGACCACCGAATGGGCGTAGGTGGCTTGTCCCTTGTGCCGGGTCACTGTGCAGTGTTCACAGTGGATGTTGGTTGAGCTGTGGTACTGGGTGCCATCCAGCGCGATGAGCAGTTGCTCGTCGAGTGCCTGGAAGGCTTGCAGATATCCCCACTCATGCAGCGCATCAAAGATCCTGCTGAACATGGGCAACAGCTGCGACGGGGGAACCTGATCGAGCAGGTCGCGGATATGATTGTCGCTGGGGATTTTGGTGAGGCCAAACAGGGTCTGGGCGTTGCTGATACCCTGGCTTTCGGTCATGGCGATCTGGTGCGCGAGAAAGGACGGACTTTGGGTGAAGAACACGGAGAATGCCGCCAGCGCCACGTCTTCCATGCGATAGCTGGTGTTGTTGCCGGTGCGCTTATCGGGAAACTGACTCATCAGCGCACGCAGGTCATCAACCAGTGCGCTGAA
>NZ_JAMOIE010000276.1 GCF_024448935.1 Stutzerimonas stutzeri | reverse complement strand
CGTGCTCAACACATCGTCACGTCGTGCTCGCCGAGAGCGCCGCTCGGGGTCGGTCTGGCAGCGTGCATGCGCGTAGTAGGTCGATGGAGCGATCGGCAGCACCCGGCAGATCGGCTCGACTCCATAAACCGCACGGTGTTCGTCGATGAACATCTTCATGGCTTGAAGCGGCGGTCGAGCTCCGCCTGAGCAAAATATGCGGACGCCTTGCGCAGGATCTCGTTGGCCTGACGCAACTCACGCACCTCACGCTCCAGGGACTTGATCCGCTCGCGTTCGCTGGTGGTCTGGCCTTCACGTTTGCCGCTGTCGCGTTCGGTCTGGCGCACCCAGCGGCGCAACGTTTCAGCAGTACAACCGATTTTGGCGGCAATCGAGCAGATCGCAGCCCACTCCGACTCATGGTCGTCCTGGTGCTCCACTACAAGCCGAACCGCCCGCTCACGGACTTCAGGGGAATACTTCGTCGATGATTTCATGGCTCCATCCTCTCAAGAGTTGGAGCCTCCGGGGAAGCCGGGGCGGTTCA
>NZ_JAMOIE010000275.1 GCF_024448935.1 Stutzerimonas stutzeri | reverse complement strand
CCTTGGCCGCAAATTCCGGATCGGTGCTGACACACCAGGTGCGGTGTCTTTGGAGCTGGATACCCTCCTTGCGCAGGATGCGCCATACGGCATCGTCAGGGACACCCAGCGCCGCGGCCAGCGATCCGCCATCCCAACTCGCCCTCCCCGCCGGAGGGGGCAACTCCAGCTGCGCCAACAGGCGGGTGCGCAACGCCGCTCCGTACTTGACCGGCTTGCCCGGCCGCGGAGCATCTCGCAGACCCGCCAGGCCGTGCTCCGCAAAGCGTATGCGCCATTGCCCGACCGTGTTCGGGCGAACCCCCAGTTCACGCGCCACCTCGTCGTTGCGCCGACCCGCCAGGCATCCCAGAACCATCCGCGCACGCTCCGCCATGCGCACTTCTCCACTGCGGCTGCGCGACAAGCGCTCCAGTTCAGCCCTCACGTCCGCAGAACACGACAGCGCTACCGCGACTCTGGCCATCCTTCCCTCCAATCTCCGCCTGGATTGAAAGTAGATTATATCGCGTATCAATGCAATTAGACACTAG
>NZ_JAMOIE010000274.1 GCF_024448935.1 Stutzerimonas stutzeri | reverse complement strand
GGCGCGGCATTGAGCCGCACCTGAATCGCTTCGGTGGGTTCCTGCTGCTGGCGGCATTGCTGCACCGCTCACTTCACAGGCGAACCGGGCGTGTCCCGCCCTTAGAACATTGATCGCGCCGACCACGTCGGCGTTTTCCTCGAAGCCGCATCCCACGCACTCGAACTTGGCTTGTGTCCGGCGATTCTCTGCCGACACATGCCCGCAGCACGGACAGGTGCGGCTGGTGTACTGCGGCGGCACGGCGACGAGCCAGCCGCCATTCCACGCCAGCTTGTAATCCAGTTGGCGGCGGAACTCGAACCAGCCTTGGTCGAGGATGGATTTGTTCAGGCCGGACTTGGCCCGAACGTTTCTGCCCGGTTTTTCGGTGCTGCCTGCCGCCGACCTGGACATATTCCGCACCTGCAAGTCCTCGATACACACCATCGCGTGGTTTTGGCTGATCGCGGTTGAGGTCTTGTGCAGGTAGTCGCGGCGGGCGTTGCCGATGCGGGCGTGAATCTTCTGGATACGCGATTTCTCCTTCTTCCAGTTG
>NZ_JAMOIE010000273.1 GCF_024448935.1 Stutzerimonas stutzeri | reverse complement strand
GGGACAATGTTACCGCCGATATTTCGGTAGGTCGAACCGCGAGGCCAGACTGAATCTGCCAGCATCAAGGCGGAGATTAGCTAGGGATGAGCGGGTACGGCTAACACAAGTGAACCTCATATAAACGTCGTCATAGTGTCGAGCCTGCTGGAAATGACCTGAACCGGGCACCGGTTGCGTGATGCAACCGGCCATTCACGATGCTCTGCGAGCGCCCAAGTCGGCGTTCGGATGCCAAGGAGCTGCACTTTCGAATCCTGGCTCAGTCCGGATGAGTGTTTTTAGAGGTGCCCCAAGAGGCTTAGGCCATCAAGACCCAGGATGGTAAAGATTTCCACAACTCGCTTCCCGGTTAATCGCAATGCTGCTCCGCTTAGGTGAGTAGCATTGCACCACAGGTCTTCTACGGTAAATTACATTCCGAGGAGACGTAGAAAGCCCGCATCACAACCAGGTGCCGCCCTGGCGTTCATCCGGCTCGTTGAGATCGCTAGCATCGAAGCCGTGGATCCAATCGAGGTGATGCACCATGGCATCATGAGAT
>NZ_JAMOIE010000272.1 GCF_024448935.1 Stutzerimonas stutzeri | reverse complement strand
CCCCCTTCCGAGCTGATGCGACAGGCCTTGATCTACGTAGCTGAACGTGGGCAGCTTCCCTTCCGCCCCGTACTCATGACCGAAGAAGATGAAACGCGGTAAGGCGGATCACCCCGGTACGGCGGATCACCTTCGTACCGCGAATCGGCCACATCCGTCGGCCCGTCACCGCAACCGCGCCTGCCCTCCCGATCGTCGGATTACGCTTCGCTAATCCAACCTACGTTGACTGGACACCGCGGAACCCGGTACGGCGGATCGCTTTGCGTAGGATGGAATCGCCGGAGGCGCTTCCGTCGGTTACCGCGAACCGGCCACATCCGTTGCCCCGTCACCGCAACCGCGCCTGCCCTCCCGATCGTCGGATTACGCTTCGCTAATCCAACCTACGTTGGCTGGACACCGCGGATCGCGGTACGGCGAACCGGGGCACATCGCCACCGCGGTACGGCTGTTCGCTTTGCGTAGGATGGAATCGCCGGAGGCGCTTCCGTCGGTTACCGCGCACCGGGGCACATCCGTCGCCTACCGCGGTACGGCGGATC
>NZ_JAMOIE010000271.1 GCF_024448935.1 Stutzerimonas stutzeri | reverse complement strand
TTCTTCGTCGAAGGCGGCGCAGCGATCAGCGTGGCGTCGACAATGGTACCTTCGCGCATCAGCAGGCCTTTCTCGGCCAGTTGCCGGTTGATCGTCTCGAAGATCTTGCGGGTGAGTTCGTGCGTTTCGAGCAGCCGGCGGAACTTCAGCAGAGTGGTCGCATCCGGTGCATCTTCCCGACCCAAGTCGATGCCGACGAAGCTGCGGATCGACTGGCTGTCGTAGATGGCATCCTCGATGCCTTCGTCGGACAGCCCGAAACACTGCTGCGCGACATACATCCGCAGCATGCGCTCGAGACCGATCGGAGGTCGCCCACGTCCCTTGCCCTTGGGATAGAAAGGCTCCAGCTCAGCGGCCAGCGCGGCCCAAGGTGTGACGGCATCGATCTCGGCCAGGAAGCGGTCGCGACGGGTCAGCTTCTTCTTGGCGGCGTACTCGAGGTCGGTAAAGCTCGATTGCATGGCTGGGGCTCGTTGGGCAGGCGTGCGATTATCGCAAGCGGAGCGCGGCGACGGAACGGTCAGGTTCGGCGGAATAGATCAGCGTTT
>NZ_JAMOIE010000270.1 GCF_024448935.1 Stutzerimonas stutzeri | reverse complement strand
TACCACCACTTTTTGAGAAGCTACTTCGATCTCAAGCAACCCCTTGATACGAAAGGCTTCCAACAGGATTGCCTCGGTCACAGGCATCTTTTGCAGGGCGGCATCCTTCAGCCAGGCCACACACTCCGGTGCCTTGTGCCCGACTTCCTCGACGGCAACCTCGGACATCCGAATCACCCCTTGCGCCACTCGATCCGTCATCCATGCCCAAAGCCCCGGAAACTGCGCGATAGGGTAGTTATCCCATGCGTAGAGCATGGATGAGGCATCAAACACCTGCATAGAAGCGCTCTAGTTTGTGCAGGTCCGAGATCTTAAGGTTGTCGAGATAGCTGCTGGCCTTGGCGAGAGTGATACGACGAGCGTTCATTGCTTCAAGCACCGTGCGCACGTAACCATCGCCAAAAATATGCCGGGGTTCGCGGTTGCGGTGCTCTCGGCTGCCACCCTCTTTTTCAGGTATCACCCGTTGCTGGCTCCACCGCCGGTATGCGGCATAGGCTTCGCTTGGCAAACGTCCGGCATCCATCAGACGCCGCAGGATCATCTCGCCACTTACACC
>NZ_JAMOIE010000269.1 GCF_024448935.1 Stutzerimonas stutzeri | reverse complement strand
CCGCCGATATCATCGGGCTGTACCTCAACCCGCCGCAGAACGCCCTGGTGCTGAGCGTGGACGAAAAGCCTTCGATCCAAGCGCTGGAACGTGCGCGCGGCTACGTGCAGACCAGCAGCGGCAAGATCGTCCAGGGGATGAAGAGCACCTACAAACGTCACGGCACGGTCAACCTCTTTGCCGCACTGGAAGTGGCGACCGGCATCATTCGCGGCAAGACCACCCAGACCAAGAAACGAATCGATTTCCGAGCCTTCATGGAGGAGGTCATCGCCGATGAGCCGGCCGATCGGCAGATCCACGTCATCCTGGACAACCTCAACACACACAAGAAGAACGAAGACTGGCTGGCGGCGCATCCGAACGTACACTTCCATTTCACCCCGACGAGCGCCAGTTGGCTCAACCAAGTGGAGATCTGGTTCGGCATCTTTCAGCGCAAAGCCCTGAACAACGCCAGCTTCGGCAGCACCGAGCAACTCACTCAGGTGATTCAGGACTTCATGGCCGCCTACAACCAGAATGCAGCCCCCTTCGTTTGGCGCAAGCGCGAGGTCAGGGGCTCTCAGCTTCGTAATACTAT
>NZ_JAMOIE010000268.1 GCF_024448935.1 Stutzerimonas stutzeri | reverse complement strand
CCCTTCGAAGCGCAGCTCAACGCCCAGCTCCGCAGCCGACCACTTGATGAACTCACGCACCGAGTACTGCACGCCGGTGGCGATGACGAAGTCTTCGGCCTGCTCCTGCTGCAGCATCATCCACTGCATGCGCACGTAGTCCTTGGCATGGCCCCAGTCGCGTAGCGCATCGAGGTTGCCCATGTGCAGGCACGTCTCGAGCCCCTGGGCGATGTTCGCCAGGCCCCGGGTGATCTTGCGGGTCACGAAGGTCTCGCCGCGGCGTGGCGACTCGTGGTTGAAGAGAATCCCGTTGCAGGCGTACATTCCGTAGGCTTCGCGGTAGTTCACGGTGATCCAGTAGGCATAGAGCTTGGCCACCGCATAAGGAGAACGCGGGTAGAACGGCGTGGTTTCCTTCTGCGGGATCTCCTGGACCAGACCATAGAGTTCGGAAGTCGAGGCCTGGTAGAAGCGTGTCTTCTTTTCCAGGCCCAGCAGGCGAATGGCTTCGAGGATGCGCAAGGCGCCCATACCATCGACATCGGCGGTGTATTCAGGCGACTCGAAGCTGACCGCGACGTGGGACTGCGCGCCGAGGTTGTA
>NZ_JAMOIE010000267.1 GCF_024448935.1 Stutzerimonas stutzeri | reverse complement strand
CGGCCGCAGCCGGGTCGGTGTGGGCGAGCACCCGGTAGCGCAGTTCGTTGTAGGCGTAATCCTTGAACGGGATGGTCGGCCGCGGCGAGTCGAGCCGGAACGGCCGCGCGCCGATGTCGCGCATCGCCGGATTGAAGCGGAACAGCGGCCAGTAGCCGCTGGCGGTGGCCAGATCCTGCTGGCGCATGCCGTAGCGCAGATCGAAGCCGTGCGCGATGCAGTGGCTGTAGGCGAGGATCAGCGACGGACCCGGATAGGCCTCGGCCTCGAGGAACGCGAGCAGCGTGTGCTGCGGGTTGGCGCCCATCGCCACCTGGGCGACATAGACGTTGCCGTAGGCAATCGCCTGCAGCGCCAAATCCTTGCGCGCGACGCGCTTGCCGGCGGCAGCGAACTTGGCCACTGCGCCGAGCGGCGTCGCCTTGGAGGCCTGGCCGCCGGTGTTGGAGTAGACCTCGGTGTCGAGCACCAGCAGGTTGACGTCGCGGCCGCTCGCCAGCACCTGATCGAGCCCGCCGTAGCCGATGTCGTAGGCCCAGCCGTCGCCGCCGACGATCCAGATGCTGCGCCGGACCAGATGGTCGGCGA
>NZ_JAMOIE010000266.1 GCF_024448935.1 Stutzerimonas stutzeri | reverse complement strand
TAGGGACGTGCTGATTTATTCGACTGCGTCCGCCGATGAGGCAGAGGCACGCTGAAAATTTGAGCAGGCCTGCGAGATGCCAGCAGAAACATCACGATAAAGACTCGTTTTTCGCGGCGTGGGCCGCGTTGCCCGCCCTGTTTGCAAACATCAGGACGCACCTTGAGCGTCGCAGGTCAGCAAGCGCCTGCGTGCCAGCATCAAGTTCGCCAGACCAAACAGCGAGAACAACTGCGCTGCGTTCTTCGGCAACCCGCGATAGCGGGTCTTGCGATGTTTGAACAGGTTCTTGATCACATGAAAAGGATGCTCAACCTTGGCCCGAAGGCTGGCCTTGGCCTGTTCAAACGTATCCAGTGCTCGACCATACTCGTCGTCCGGCAGCGCCTTGCGCTTGCCCCGTTTCATGGCCACCTGCCAATCGACATCTGAGCCCCGGCCTTCCTCGCGTTTCTCTACGCCCTGGTATCCGGCATCACCAAAGGCAATGGTTTCCTCGCCATGCAGCAGCGCATGAGCCTCGGTCACGTCAGCTACGTTCGCCGACGTCGCCAGCACGGTATGCACAAAGCCCGAATCGGCATCGACGCCGATATGCGCCTTCA
>NZ_JAMOIE010000265.1 GCF_024448935.1 Stutzerimonas stutzeri | reverse complement strand
CTGGAATAGCCGAAGGCGTATTCCAACGTTCGGGAGGGCAGGCGCGATTGCGGTGTTAGGCGACGGATGTGCCCCGGTGCGCGGTAACCGACGGAAGCGCCTCCGGCGATTCCATCCTACGAAAAGCGATCAGCCGTACCGCGGTGCATTCGAATGGTATGAGCAGCGCCGTACCGCGGTACAGGCTATTTCAATCGATCAACCGCTTTTCGATAGGCTTGTTCATGCTCGCGCTTGGCGACGGCTACGACAAACACCATGATTTCATGGTCGATCACCTGATATACCAGCCGGTAGCCGCTACTGCGCAGTTTCATTTTGTAGCAGTCCGGCAAGGAGTGAAGGCGGTTGGCTTCAATGCGAGGATTCAACAAAACCTCATTCAATTTCTTCTTGAACTGCTGCCGTATGGTATCGCCCAGCTTGTGCCATTCCTTCAGCGCACGGTCGTCGAATTCAAGGCTATAAGTCATCCAGCGAAACCTTGACGCGCCGTGGTGCTGCCAGCCGCTCGCGTACAGTTGCGAGCAGGGCTTCATCTTCTTCGGTCATGAGTACGGGGCGGAAGGGAAGCTGCCCACGTTCAGCCACGTAGATCAAGGCCTGTCGCATCAGCTCGGAAGGGGT
>NZ_JAMOIE010000264.1 GCF_024448935.1 Stutzerimonas stutzeri | reverse complement strand
CGCCAAGCTGGTGCCCCCGCCGCGCACGCACCGCCACCGCTACTTTGGCGTGCTGGCACCGAACTCACCCTTGAGGCCTGCCGTCACGGCGCTGGCGCGTGATGCAGCGGTGAAACCGGCGCAGGTGCAAGCCGAGCCAGCCAGCACGGCTGCAGGCGAGGGCGCACTTGGGGTAAGAAGCCCACTGCCAACCCAGACCGAGCCCGCCCAGCCGGTGCCACCCAAGCGCCCGGCGCACTATTTGTGGGCGGTGCTGATGGCCCGTATCTACGAGGTGTTCCCGCTGCTGTGCCCCATCTGCGGCGGGCAAATGCACATCATCGCCTTCATCACACACAGTGCCGATATCCGCCAAATACTGGAGCACATCGGGGTGGAGACGGAGCCGCCGCACATCACCCCGGCACGCGGGCCGCCACTGTGGGACGAGTGCGACGCGCAAGCCGCAGAGGGCGTGGAGCCAGCCCCAGACTGGGATGAAGCGACCCAACCGGCCCCGGACTTCGAGGTCGATCAGCGCGTCAGTTGGTAGGGTGGCAACAGCGGTTAACAGTGGTTTTGCCAACGTTGCGAGGCAGCGCTGCGCCTGTCACCGCCAAAAACGGGTCATACCGAAAAATCTCGGGCAA
>NZ_JAMOIE010000263.1 GCF_024448935.1 Stutzerimonas stutzeri | reverse complement strand
TCGTTTTGTCGAACCATTGCATCGCCCTTTGTGATTGGCGTATAAACACACAAACACCTATTAGCGGAGAACGCTATGAATACCATTCGCTGGAATGTCGCCGTCTCGGCCGACACCGACCAGTCGCTTCGGATGTTTCTGGCCAGCCAGGGCGGCGGCCGTAAGGGCGACCTGTCGCGCTTCATCGAAGAAGCGGTACGGGCACACATCCTGGAGCTGAGCGCTGAGCAGGCCAAGGCCGCTAACGCCCATCTGAGTGAGGCAGAATTGACCAACGCGGTTGACGAAGCGCTCGACTGGGCACGTAAGCGCTGATGCGGGTCGTGTTGGATACCAACATCCTGTTCAGCGCCCTGATCTCGCCACATGGCGCGCCCGATGCGATCTACCGTGCCTGGCGGGCGGCGCGTTTCGAGGTGGTGACCTCGCGGATGCAACTCGATGAAATTCGTCGAGCCAGCCGCTATCCCAAGCTTCAGGCCATCCTACAGCCCGCCAAGGTGGGCGCCATGATCAATAACCTGCAACGGGCTGTGGTACTGGAGCGCCTGACCATCGAGGTCGAAGCCGATGATCCGGATGACTCGTTTTTGCTGGCCATGGCCTTGGCGGGCGATGCGGACTACCTGGGG
>NZ_JAMOIE010000262.1 GCF_024448935.1 Stutzerimonas stutzeri | reverse complement strand
CGTGCAGACCAGCACTGAAGGCCATCCCCAGTATCTACAGCTACGCCGAGCGCGGGCTTTCACGCTCAAAGAGATCGAGCGTTACGCTCAACGGTCGGTGGCGCCGGGAAGTACCGTTTACCGCGACGGCCTTGCCTGTTTCAAAGCTTTCGATGCGAGCAATTCAATTGCCTACACTCGCCAATCGTGACAAGCAAGTGGTGGTGCCAGTGCCCAGCATCCAGCCTTCAAATGGGGTCAATACCCTGGTGGGCAATGTGAAGAATGCACTGACCGGAACGTTCCATGGCGCCGGCTGGTTCATCGTCATGGAAGCCGTGACGACACTGCTGATTTTCTTCTTCCCGGTGATCGTCACCTGGCTGCCAAACCGGATGGCCATGGGTTGAGCGTACCCGCCGCCAGGCACAGACGTCTGCATCGCGGTGGGCGGCGTCGAGGAGCAGCGCCTGCAGCTCGTCGCGCTTGAGCCGATTCTCGAGTTGCTCGATATGCCCATGGGACAGCGCGCTATGGCGCGAGGCGTTGGCGTGGATCTTGATCCCATCGAGGCTGATCGTGCCCAGCGTGAGCAGGCGCATTTCTGCGCCATGTGCAGTAGCTGCACGAACAGGCCGGCCAGTTCGTCGAGAAAGCGGCGGCTGAAGCTGGCCAA
>NZ_JAMOIE010000261.1 GCF_024448935.1 Stutzerimonas stutzeri | reverse complement strand
CGGTTGCAGGAGCTGAGTGCAACACGGTCATTGAATTGGAGCTGGAGCATCATGCCGCATAGCCATGGCCTTCTGCATTACCTTGCCCATAACTTCGATTGGGCATTTGAAGTCGAAGCGCTTACGCGGTCGCATGTTCAGTTGCAGCGCGATGGCATTCAACTCCTCCTGGCTGTGTACCGACAGGTCTGTACCCTTGGGCAAGTACTGGCGGATCAGACCATTGATGTTTTCGTTGCTGCCGCGCTGCCAAGGGCTGTGCGGGTCGCAGAAGAAGATTGCCACGCCGGTTCTCTGGGTGATCTCGGCATGCCGCGCCATCTCCCGCCCCTGGTCGTAGGTCATGCTCTTGCGCATCGCCAGCGGCATGCCATTGAGCGCGGCACTGAAGCCTTCCATCGCCGAGGTCGCCGTCGCATCGTTCATCTTCACCAGCATCAGGTAGCCACTGGTGCGCTCCACCAACGTGCCTACGGACGAGGCGTTGGCCTTACCCTTGATCAGGTCGCCTTCCCAATGCCCCGGCATCAGCCGGTCTTCGATCTCCGGCGGGCGCACATGAATGCTGACCATCTCGGGGATCTGCCCGCGCCGATCCACGCCGCCCGAGCGCGGCCTGCGCGTCGTCTTGCTTTGGCGCAGGCAGATGATCAGCTCCTTACGCAGCTCGCCG
>NZ_JAMOIE010000260.1 GCF_024448935.1 Stutzerimonas stutzeri | reverse complement strand
GGGGTCTCCTCGTTTTCAGTGCAATAAGTGACGGTACGAAAAGCTAGCACTGGCGCGGAGGTGGTGTTGGTAGATCGTTGATTTCATTGACTTTCCTGTTCACTTTCAAATCTGCGATTCGTGGCGTCAAACCGTGGTCGGTTTCATCCATTGGTGCCAGTTATCGATGCATTTGGCCGCGAAGGCAGGATTTGGTCAGCATAGCGGTCAACCGGGAAGCGAAACACACCCCGCAAGTTGATGCTCTCCAGCCTGGTGGGCGCAATCTTCCCGATCAGTTCCGGTGGAATGACCTGGCGGCGGTTCGACCAGCGATCCAGGACCGCCTGCATCTGTGAGGTATTCCACGCCATCACGATGTTGGCCATCAGGCTCAACGCATCGGCCACAGCCTGCATTTCATCGACACGTTTGGCCTGCGCCGGGCTGATCCGGCCGGTATAAATGGCGCGCTTGAGGGCGTTAACAGCCTCGCCCCGATTGAGCACCCGGCGCAACTCGTTCCTGAAAGCGTCCTTGACAAAGTAGTCAGCCAAAAACGCCGTACGCAGCAACCGCCCCAATTGCACGCCAGCCTCATAGATTGGATCGCCCTGGGCGGCAGAACCGAACCGCGCAAGAGCTGCCACCGCACTGGCATGTCCGCTCATGACCGAGGCTGCCAGGTGCACCAGACTATCCCAATGCTTTTCGATCAAAGCGACGTCG
>NZ_JAMOIE010000259.1 GCF_024448935.1 Stutzerimonas stutzeri | reverse complement strand
AACCGTATTGCCCGACATAGATGATCCGGAATTTGCCGACGCCTTCAAGCAGTTTGCTGACGCACGATCGGCGAAGCCAGCCACGGCACGACAACTTCTCCTGGTAACGGCCGGGCTCGTGCCCCAGCCATGGTTGTCCACCGCGACCGGGTTGGTCGGGCGAGTATGGAAACTGCAGTGCTTGTGATATGCCAACGGATTGAAGGGCGACAGCTCGACGTTGCTGTTTATGGGGCTTTCACGTTCGCCGCCGGTTTCGCCGTGGCGCTTGCTTGACCGCCGCCCAGTCGCCACTGGTGAAAGAGGCCCAGCCAGCGCAATATGCGTTGGGGTGCGTGGGCCTTTTTCCATTCCCCTGCCGCGGCCTTGTTGGCTTCGGCCAGGGTCGGGTAGATGTCAATGGTGCCCAGCACCTTGTTCAGGCCATAGCCGTGCTTCATGGCGGCGACGTATTCGGCGATCAGCTCGCCGGCATGCTCGCCGACGATGGTCACGCCGAGGATGCGGTCCTTGCCCGGCACGGTGAGCACCTTGACGTAGCCATGGGCGGCTGCGTCGGCAATGGCGCGGTCGAGCTCGTCGATGCCGAAGTGGCTGACTTCATAGGCGATGCCCTGCGCCTTGGCGTCTTGTTCGTTAAGGCCCACGCGGGCCACTTCCGGGTCGGTAAAGGTGGCCCAGGGGATCACCCTGTAGTCCACCTTGAAGCGTTTGAAGCCGCCGAACAAGCCGTA
>NZ_JAMOIE010000258.1 GCF_024448935.1 Stutzerimonas stutzeri | reverse complement strand
TGTCGATACGCAGCACCATTTAATAGTTGCTCACGAGGTCACCAACAGCGGTTCCGACCGTGACCAACTCAGTTCAATGGCGAAGCAGGCTCGTGAAGCCATCGGCGAAGAAACGCTGTCCGTGGTGGCTGACCGAGGCTACTTCAAGGGTGAAGAAATCCTTGCCTGTCACGACGCAAACATCATGGCCTACGTGCCTAAGCCAATGACTTCAAGCGCCAAGGCTGATGGCCGATTCAACAAAGATGCCTTCGTGTATGACCCGACGAAAAACGAATACACCTGTCCGGCGGGAGAGGCACTGATCTGGCGATTCTCCAGCGTTGAGAAAGGCATGAATATGCACTGCTACTGGAGTTCAAAGTGCCAGAGCTGCACGCTGAAAACCCAGTGCACGCCAAGCACAAATCGTCGAGTACGGCGCTGGGAACATGAAGCTGTGCTGGAGGAAATGCAACGCCGGCTGAACCAAGCACCGGAGATGATGCGGGTTCGAAAGCGGACTGTTGAGCATCCCTTCGGGACGCTCAAACAATGGATGGGGGCAATGCACTTCCTGACTCGAAAACTGAACGGGGTGAGTGCAGAAATGAGCTTGAATGTGCTCGCCTATAACTTGAAGCGGGTGATGAAAATCATCGGCACCGAAGGCTTGTTGAAGGCGATGGCGGCGTAAAAGCCCAGCTTTTACTGCCCCAAGAGGTGCCAAAGCGCTTCATACGCGCTCTGAAGCGTTACC
>NZ_JAMOIE010000257.1 GCF_024448935.1 Stutzerimonas stutzeri | reverse complement strand
TGGTAACGCCTCAGAGCGCGTATGAAGCGCTGCGGCACCTCCTGGAGCAGCAAAAAAAGGGGCTTTTACGCCGTCATCGCCTTCAACAAGCCTTCGGTGCCGATGATTTTCATCACCCGCTTCAAGTTGTAGGCGAGCACATTCAAGCTCATTTCTGCGCTCACCCCATTCAGTTTTCGAGTCAGGAAGTGCGTTGCTCCCATCCATTGTTTGAGCGTCCCGAAGGGATGCTCAACAGTCCGTTTTCGAACCCGCATCATCTCCGGTGCTTGGTTCAGCCGGCGTTGCATTTCCTCCAGCACCGCTTCATGTTCCCAGCGCCTTACTCGACGATTTGTGCTTGGCGTGCACTGGGTTTTCAGCGCGCAACTCTGGCACTTTGAACTCCAGTAACAGTGCATATTCATGCCTTTCTCAACGCTGGAGAATCGCCAAATCAGTGCCTCTCCAGCCGGGCATGTATATTCGTTTTTCGTCGCGTCATAAACGAAGGCATCTTTGTTGAACCGGCCATCAGCCTTGGCGCTTGAAGTCATCGGCTTTGGCACATAAGCGGTGATGTTTGCATCGTGACAGGCAAGGATTTCTTCACCCTTGAAGTAGCCTCGGTCAGCCACCACGGACAGCGTTTCTGCGCCGACAGCTTCACGAGCCTGCTTCGCCATTGAACTGAGTTGGTCACGGTCGGACTCGCTGTTGGTGACCTCATGAGCAACAATCAAATGGTGCTGCGTATCGACC
>NZ_JAMOIE010000256.1 GCF_024448935.1 Stutzerimonas stutzeri | reverse complement strand
TAGAGTGGACCCATCTGTCAAGACAGATTTCGTTCGGGTTTAAGCTGCATCCACCTCTTCAATCGCAGCGGAATGGCGCTGCCCCGTGGTCGCAAGTGTGGGCTGTCCACGCTCGTTGAAGTGATCCGGAATACTCGCACCGCCTCCGACTCCGGCGGCGTACACCTCGTCTGGCACTCGGTAGTCCAGCGCCTGATGCGGTCGCTCACCGTTGTAGAAGGCGAAGTACTCCGTCAGGCCCAGCGTCAGCTCGGCGACCGTGCCGTAGCCTTTCAGGTAGACGTCCTCGTACTTGACGCTGCGCCAGAGCCGCTCCACAAAAATATTGTCGAGTGCCCGACCGCGTCCGTCCATACTGATCGCGATGCCCGCGCGCTTGAGTACACCTGTGAAGGCTTCGCTCGTAAACTGCGAACCCTGATCGGTGTTGAAGATCTCCGGTTGGCCGCACTGGTCCAGGGCTTCTTCCAGGCAGTCCACGCAGAAGGCCGTATCCAGGCTGTTGCTGATGCGCCATCCCAGTACCCGCCGGGAGTACCAGTCGATGATCGCGACCAGATACACGAAGCCGTGCGCCAGCCGGATGTACGTGATGTCCGTGCTCCAAACCTGATCGGGACGCGTGACCTCAGCACCGCGCAGCAGGTACGGATAGACCCGATGCTCCGGGTGTGGCTTGCTGGTCGCCGGACCCGGCGCCATCCCGGCCAGCGCCATCACGCGCATGAGCCGTTGCACGCGCTTGCGGTTGACGAGGTGTCCCTGGCGCCCGAGAAAGACCACCATACGGCGGCTACCGTA
>NZ_JAMOIE010000255.1 GCF_024448935.1 Stutzerimonas stutzeri | reverse complement strand
GTTGCTCCCCAAACCCCCTCGACCGGCCTCTCATTGGACAGCACGACATTCGGTGCCGTTAGCCAGTGGAGCGCACCTCCTAGATCCCCATCGTACAGCTCCAATAGCGCATCGAGGATCTCGATAAGACGACAGAACACCTCACCAGCCTGTATAGACATCACGGCACTGCCGGGGGACGCAGTGATCCACTGCGCGATCTGCGCTGGCGATCGCTCCAACTCGCTTGCCAAATCGGAGATCAACGACACCGGCAGGCCCGCCAGTACGGCGACGTGCAGATAGTAGTGGCCTCTCGGCAAATCCAGTTTTTCGCGGAGCCTTTCCATAACTGCCTCCAGGATAATTGGCCATTTGATAATGTCATCTTGGCCCCGAGTTTGCGCATGATGGTCTCGAACCATCCGCACCGTAGCTTCGAGAGAGAGCGAATGAACACTATCTGAAGGCTACTCGGCAGTGCGAGAGGGCTTTGGCAGTGACGCTTTGATCGGTGTTATTATTGAAACCTGCCCAAGAGCTTCCTCTCCCGGGTGCGTGTACCGGTGATGAAACTTGGTTTGAGGCGGTCTCGTTGAGGCCGCCTTTGTCGCTTCTGGGAGAGCCCCCAGTACTAAGCAGCCGTTATGCGTCGAAGCGCAAAGCCTCGACCAAAGCTGTTCGCAGGCCCTCTAACTCGGCATTTCTCCAATCTTATGAACTCGCGCTGGGTACGGACGGCGGGAATTATCTGCAATTATCTCGGCATAGATAATTGATCAATATTTAGCCGCCACTACTGAGCAGCGCCTCTCAAAGTTAATCCTTTAGATACAGCAGGTTACAGAACGAATGTCCTAATTTTTGCCTTATCTCGGCATGCCCCC
>NZ_JAMOIE010000254.1 GCF_024448935.1 Stutzerimonas stutzeri | reverse complement strand
CCTCGCGTGGTTGATAGCCTCTGCACGGCAGGTTGGGAACGCTGACTTCAGTGCATCATGGCTGCTCTGCCGCACCGGGCCAGCGCTCAGGTGATCGGCGGTGATGCAGGCAGGCGAGCACGGAAATCTGTCCGTTATCCAGCAGTTCGAAATGCAGGGCATAGGGAAAACGGCGAAGCAGTATGCGCCTAAAGCGTTCCCGGCTGGGGGCGCAGCTTTCTGGCGAGCGCTCCAGCTGTTCTGTCGCGGCAGCTATTGCGCGAAGGAATTCGCCACCCAGCCCATAGGAGCGCTGCTCATACCATTCGAATGCAGCAACGATTTCGGCTTGAGCGGGTGCCTCGAAGAGAACGGTCCACCTCACAGGCGAATCCCGAGACTCCGAGCAATCTGATCAAGGGTTTTGCCTTGATGCGGGTTCTTGTCACGCCAGAGCGCCCGCTGTTCGAGTTCGTCCAGTATTTCCGCCGTCGTTTCCGGGATCGTTTCTGCCGCGAAGCGATCCCAGAGGTCTTCCGCCAATTGCAGACGTTCGAACTTGCCCAGTTGCTCTATTTGTTCGAGTGTAATGTTCATGCTGGACTCCTGCTTATCTATGGCTGAACGTTATCAGCCCGCCAAGGCTGGGGACAAGCATCCCTTGATATGACGGATCGTAACGCGGTAAGGCGCTTCCGTCGGTTACCGCGAATCGGCCATGTCCGTCGGCCCACCGCCGCAACCGCACCCGCCCTCTCGATCGTCGGATTACGCCTTCGGCTAATCCAACCTACGTTGATTGGACACCGCTGAACCCGGTACAGCGGATCGCTTTCCGTATTTTCCGTATGATGGAACCGCGGTACGGCGAAGCGCATACGCCCCCTGGCCGAAC
>NZ_JAMOIE010000253.1 GCF_024448935.1 Stutzerimonas stutzeri | reverse complement strand
CCCACCGCGATCGGCCGGATGACGTTCTCCACCGGATTGTTGTCGATCGGCAGGGTGGCGCTGTGCGCGTAGCGCGACAGCGCCGTCCAGCGTTTCAGGCTGTAGTTCATGGCCTTGGCCAGGCCACCCCCGTTGGCCACGCCTTGCCGCGTCAGCTGCAGCCAGTCGTGCATGGCCTGCAGTTTGGGCAGGGCTTCTTGTCCGCGCAGCATCTGCCGTGCGGCGCCCTCGAGGTCGCGGCCGCGCGCTTCGATCGCGTAGAGCTCGGCGATGCGCCGCAAGGCCTCGGTGGCCACCGGGCTCTGGTTGTCTGCGTGCAGCTCGAAGAACTTGCGCCGTGCATGGGCCATGCAGCCCACGTCGGTGATACCGGCCCGGAATAGCGCCTTGTAGCCGCCGTAATCGTCGACCACCAGATGACCGCTCCAGTCCGCCAGAAACGCCCGTGCGTGCGCGCCGCTGCGCCCGGTCTGATAGTCGAACACGGCGATCGGCGGTCCCTCGTCCAGGTCGTTGCTGCGGTAGGCCCAGAGGTAGGCGCGTTTGGTTTTGCCGCGGCCTGGATCGAGTTGCTGCACGGGCGTTTCATCGGCGTGCAGCACGGGTCGTCGTCGCAGCAACTCGCGCAGCCGATCCGCCAGGGGCTGCAAGGCCGCGCCGTAGCGCCCGACCCACTCGGCCAGGGTCGAGCGGGCCAGGGTGACGCCGTCACGGGCGGCGATCTGTTCGAGGCGGTAGAGCGGCAGGTGATCGACGTACTTGCCGATCAGCACCCAGCTAATCAGGCCCGGGGCAGCCATGCCGCCGTCGATCACCGCCGGCGGAACCGGCGCGGCGGTGATGCTTGCGCACGGGCGGCAGGCGTATTGCGGGCGAAT
>NZ_JAMOIE010000252.1 GCF_024448935.1 Stutzerimonas stutzeri | reverse complement strand
TGTATTCCGAGCCGTTGTCTGAATGGAAGCTGAGGAGAGCGAAGGGGAAGGCTTCGAACATCTGTTCCAAGGCGGGGATGAGGAACAGTTCACTGATTTTCTCCACCGTACAGACCGCCTCGCACTGGGTGACTTCGTCGACGGCGTTGATGTGGTAGACCCCCTTCTGCTTGTCCTGATCGCCTTGATGGACCGTGTCAATGCGGATATAGCCCGGTTTGCCCTCAGGCCGGGGCTTGCGCCGTTCCCCGATAGTCGACGCCGTGGGCCGGGTCTTTTCGAAGTGATGCCGCTGGCGGGTGTAGGTGGTGGACTTGCGCAGGTTGTACAGGTGGCTCACGGAGATCCCGGCCAGTGTCCGGTACTCAGTCTGCCCAAATACCGCACAGGCACGCTCACAGAGCTTTTTGACGGCAGGCCCGCAGGGCGTCTCATGGCGCTCATCCATCGCCGCCAGCAGGCGGATGTCCTGGTCGGTGTATCGGCGGGCAAACCCGGCGGCCGTGCGCTGGCCGCGTCGGAGGAGGCCCGCATCGCGGTATTGAGCAATCAGTCGGGTGAGCTGCTGGCGAGAGTAGCCACTTACCCGCACCAGATAACGCATCACCACCCCCTTATCAGCCCGACCGAGCCCCAGATAGCGGAATCTGACCAGCTCTCGCTGGATCCAGCGGTAGCGGTCGTCCTTGTTACCGCTGATCGAAAAGGCCACTGACTGAGTGCCGGCCAGGAAATCCCTCAGCTGCGATATCGTCTTGAGCTCGTTAAGCTTCATGATGGTTGTCATCCCCCATCATGAACGGAACCTGGCCCGGCTTCAGACTCGTTTCATATTGGAAACACCCCAGGCCTCCAGACTCATTTCATATTGGACAAGGC
>NZ_JAMOIE010000251.1 GCF_024448935.1 Stutzerimonas stutzeri | reverse complement strand
GGGATGGCCTGATGCTGATACCGGCCCAGGTGTGGCTGGTGGTCGAGCCGGTCGATATGCGCCTGGGGATCGACGGGCTTTCGGCGCACATCCAGCAGGCGCTCGGGCGCCCGCCCTGCGATGGCACGGCCTATGCGTTTCGTAATCGGCGCGGCTCGCGGCTCAAGCTGTTGCAGTGGGACGGCACCGGTGTGTGGCTGAGTCAACGGCGCCTGCATCAAGGCCATTTCCGCTGGCCCAGCGCCGACGACAGGCTGTTCACCTTGACTCAGGCGCAGTGGCAATGGCTGATCGCCGGCGTCGATTGGCAACGCCTCGAGGCGCGTCCGATGGGGCATTGGAAAGTGTGAAAAATAACGCCTGAAAGCCAGTATTTACGGGCCTTTCAGGCGGATTTTCGGTAGAATTAGCGCATGCTTTTAACCGCCGAACTCGCCGCCCTGAACCTCGATCCTGCCCAGCAGGAAGGCGTCGTTGCCGCCGTCCTACCGCTACACGCCGAGGCCGAAAAGCTGCGCGCCCAAGCCAAGCGCGATGCCCTGAAGATTCAGGCACTGACCCTTGAACTGGCGCACCTGCGGCGCATTCGTTTCGGCGTCAAAAACGAAGCCCTGTCGCCGGAGCAGTGCGATCTGTTCCGTGAGACGGCTGACGCCGACTGCGCCGCCATCGAGGCCGAAGTCGAGCAACAGGTGCCGCAGCTGCGCACCCAGCGCCCGCGCGCCGGTCGCCAGCCCTTGCCGGAACACCTGCCGCGCATCGAACACCGTCACGAACCCGAGACCTGCACCTGCGGCCAGTGTGGCGGCGAGCTGGTCAAGATCGGCGAAGACATCAGCGAGCAGCTCGACGTTACACCGGCCAAGTTCTTCGTGCACCG
>NZ_JAMOIE010000250.1 GCF_024448935.1 Stutzerimonas stutzeri | reverse complement strand
CGCAAATACACAGTATTTTGCAGACTTCTCCTCAGCCGTGTGAACGCTGGTCAGGAACCGCCTCTATTCGCCGGTGAGGTGGCGGTTTTGATGCGCGGCGGGTTCAGCTGAGCAGCGCCTGCTGGTCTGGCCTGGCTTTGATCGGGGTGTACTCTCGGCGGTTATTCGCACCGGTTACTCGCGCGACGGCTGACCGACCAGTCCCATGTACTGGTCGGCAAACGAGAAGCGCGCGCCGACGCGGTTGCCGTAGTAGAGGTCGTGGTGCCAGAGCGTGAGCGTGGTGCCGCCGTCGTACTCCGCCTGCTGCGGCTCCCACGGTTGGCCGCAGAAATTCAGTGCGCTGAAGCGCATCGGGGCCAGCGCCGGCTGGCCGGCCATGAAGGTGGCTTCGTAGGCGCGGGTCGCTAATGCACCATGGACTTCAGGCGTGAAGCTTTCGCGGCCCCCACTAATCGATCGAACGAGCCAACTAAGTCTCGTGGCTAACCTCACGAGTCCCCTACGTACGGCCATGCCATGCTGGAAACATCGGTCGCAAGTTTCCTACAATGCAGCCATGCCGACCCGCGAATACCCGCTCAAGATTTCCTTTCACGCGACCGCTGCGCTGGAACTGGCGTATACGAAGGGCCATCATAATCCCGCCGAGGTCGAACGCGAGGTGCACGCCATCACCATGGCGGTTGATGGCGGCTGGGTCGAGCCGCAACATGGCTGGTGGCGGTGGAACCCCATGCGCGGGAAGCCTGGCGGCCAGATGATGGCGGCGGCCCCGTTTACCCATGGCGCCTTTCCGGTGACGTGGATGGAGCGGAGGAAAAGCTGAGCGAGGGGGCGCAGCCCGCCCAGCTTGCCGATGTATTACTTGCCTTGTGTGGAGT
>NZ_JAMOIE010000249.1 GCF_024448935.1 Stutzerimonas stutzeri | reverse complement strand
TTGTCATGGGATGTGGCCGATCTGTAGATGGGGCCATAGCTCAGCTGGGAGAGCGCCTGCCTTGCACGCAGGAGGTCAGCGGTTCGATCCCGCTTGGCTCCACCATTATTCTCGACATCGCTTGAAAGCACAGAAATGAATAGATTCCTCTTCGGAGTGTATTGATTTCTGGTCTTTGCGCCAGTAACTGTTCTTTAAAAATTTGGGTATGTGATAGAAGTAGATTTGAGTGGTCACTTTCACTGGTGATTATTCAAGTCAAGGTAAAATTTGCGAGTTGCTCTTCATGAGCAAATGCGGATTTTCGGCGAATGTCGTCTTCACGTTATAGACAGTAACCAGATTGCTTGGGGTTATATGGTCAAGTGAAGAAGCGCATACGGTGGATGCCTTGGCAGTCAGAGGCGATGAAAGACGTTGTAGCCTGCGATAAGCTTCGGGGAGTCGGCAAACAGACTTTGATCCGGAGATCTCTGAATGGGGGAACCCAGCCATCATAAGATGGTTATCACACACTGAATACATAGGTGTGTGAGGCGAACCAGGGGAACTGAAACATCTAAGTACCCTGAGGAAAAGAAATCAACCGAGATTCCCTTAGTAGTGGCGAGCGAACGGGGACTAGCCCTTAAGCTTCTTTGATTTTAGCGGAACGCTCTGGAAAGTGCGGCCATAGTGGGTGATAGCCCTGTACGCGAAAAGGTCTTAGAAGTGAAATCGAGTAGGACGGAGCACGAGAAACTTTGTCTGAATATGGGGGGACCATCCTCCAAGGCTAAATACTACTGACTGACCGATAGTGAACCAGTACCGTGAGGGAAAGGCGAAAAGAACCCCGGAGAGGGGAGTGAAATAGATCCTGAAACCGTATGCGTACAAGCAGTGGGAGCC
>NZ_JAMOIE010000248.1 GCF_024448935.1 Stutzerimonas stutzeri | reverse complement strand
ATACGTTCAATCAGCTCCAGCGGGGTGAGGGTGATCTCATCGGCCTTTACGCCGCGCTTGTTGTGAGGCAGGCTGCCGGGCTCGCTGTGCTGCTTGGCGCAGCGGTAGACCAGCTCGCTGCCCGCTTTGCGCAGCCGCTCCATGGCAAACGGCGGGCGGGCGCAGTAGCGCAGCAGCCGCTCCAGCCCGGCGCGGTCGTGCGCCGCTATGCACACGCTGGTGTCCGCCGAAAACCCGCTGTGCTTGTAGCCCAGCATCTCTTGGGCCTCGAAACTCTCCAGCAGGCCCCGTCCGACAAAGGCGCGCAGGATGCGTTTGCGTAAGCTGGCCTGCACCTGACCCACGGCATCCGCAGTCACGCCGGTGGCGGGGTGGAAGATGATGCGCGATGGTGAGCTTTGAGAAGCTGCATCAGCAGCATCGCCCTCCTCGCCCGCCACTTCCTCAAACACGCCATCGACTGCGCAGACATGGAAGTGCACATGCTCGTTCAGACTGGAGCCAAAGCGGTGGATGAAGGCGACTGCGCCTATGTGCAGTGCTGCCTTGTCCACATTGGCCGCACCAGGGCTGTTGGCTTGCAGCGTTTGCGCGATGACGCGTAGGAAGATGCGCAGCACCATGCCCAGCACCGGGCCCTCTCGCTGCATGTAGTACCGCAGCCGTTTGGGCACCGACAGCACCCACTGGCGCACCGGCAGGCGGGGAAACACATGGTCGGTGAGGTGTGCCGCCGTCTCAGCCATGCGCCGGGTGTTGCATGAGGGGCAGACACCCCTGCCTTTGCACGAGAAGGCGACCAGGAAGTCGTGTCCGCAGTCGTCGCAGCGGGCGCGGGCAAAGCCGTGGGCGAAGATGCCGCACTCCAGATATTTCTCGAACGCTTTGCGCACGTAGGGCCTGGGGCTG
>NZ_JAMOIE010000247.1 GCF_024448935.1 Stutzerimonas stutzeri | reverse complement strand
ACGCAGCGAGAATTGCCGAAAGCCCAGCACCGACTTGATGATGCCGAACACCGGCTCCACCGTTTGCTTGCGCAACGCATACCGCGCACGACCCACCTTGGTTTTCAGCTTGTGCGCCATATGCTGCGCTGGGGTGGCGTCGGCGGCCAAGGCCGGTGGCTCGGTGAAGCGCGCGCAGGGCGAGGGGTGATGCTCCTCTCGCTTGACCGCCATCAGCGGCTCGATGCTGCTCGCGGTGCAGGCGTTGGCATTGGCGGCGCTGTAGTAGCCGCTATCAGTCAGCAGTTCGCTGGGCTTGTCCAGCGTGGCGGGTAATTCGGCCAGTTGTGCCAGCATCGGCACGACTTGTTCCTTGTCGTTGCAGGCCTGGGTGACGGCCGGCGCCACCACCCGCATGCTGGTCGTATCCACCGCTGCCTGGGCGTTGTGGGCGTTGTAGGCCTGTTCGAAGCCGCCGCCGAATACCGGCATGATGCGCGAGTCTTCATCGGTCAGGTTGATCTGATCTTTGACCGTCGGCCCCGCAATGGGTGGCTTGGGGGCTTTGCCGCGTGGTTTCTTGCCACTGGCTTCGGCCTTTTCCTCCCGCTGCGCCAGCTTGGCCTGATACTCAGCTTGCTCCTTGGCGAAGCGCGCCTTGGCACGGGCTTGGATCTTGCTCTTCGCCTCGGCCATGGCCGCCAGGCGGGTTTCACGGCGAGCGATTTCCTCTGGCAGATTTATGCCGTCGGGGACGGCCGATTGATCCGCCTGCTCGGCCAGGGCGAAGAGCGTCTGCACTTCGCGCTTGAGCTGATTTTCGAGTTGTTCGATATGCCCATGGGACAGCGCGCTATGGCGCGATGCGTTGGCGTGGATCTTGGTGCCATCCAGACTGATCGTGCCCAGCGTGAGCAGGCGCATTTCCTGCGCCATTTGCAGTACCTGCACG
>NZ_JAMOIE010000246.1 GCF_024448935.1 Stutzerimonas stutzeri | reverse complement strand
TATTTCCCCCGGCCATATGGCGAGAAGCCTTGAGGGGGAGCCTGACTCAAGATTTCAAATGAACCAGCCGATACAATGAAGGCACATTGAAATATCTAATAATGAGGTGACACGATGAGTGGTTGGCTAGCCCGTTTCTCAATAAAAACCCGTCTCATCGGCTTGCTCGTGCTTCTAGCATCTATGGCTGTCGGCTTGCCAATGGCTGGTCTTAATGGAATGCGCACCAGCAATGCAGTGATTGATCGGCTGTACAACAACATGTTGCTACCGATCGACAAGCTTGGCGACATCAATAACCACATGCACAACGCGCGTGCTCAGCTTTTGCTTGCCCTTCAGCATGAGCCCGGAAGTGCCTTCGAGAAGGCGCATGATCATCCATCGAGTATGCATTTCGATAGAGTGGATAAAAGCGTAAGCATCATCCGTGAGCGCCTTTCTGACTACCAGCGTATACCAATGAGCAAAGAACAGCAGCGCCTTAGCACTGAGCTGCAGAACAAATTGTCTGATTACTTGGATAATGGTGTTCTGCCGACGCTCAATGCGATGCGCCAAGGCGACTATGCGGGAGGGAACCAAATCCTGCTAACCCGCCTTGATCCTGCTTTTATGACTACCTATGCCAGCTTGCGCACTCTTATTGAGTCGGAGGCGTCGGCAGCTGAATTAAGCTTTCAAAACGCGGATAAGCAATTCGAGCGTCTTGTGGCGATGATAGGACTGGCGCTGGTAGTGGCTCTGTCTCTGGTCACAGTCACGGCTCTGGCCACTGTGCCAAGTATCACCAAAGGCGTTCGGGAGCTTCAAGTCGGCGGTCAGCAGCTCGCTGATGGCAATTTGGGCTATCGAGTTACCTATCAGGGGCGTGATGAGCTGGGCGAAATATCTAGCGCATTCAATGAAATGGCTTCGCGTTTTCACCACACCTTTCAAGAGTTGGCAGGTGCCGTGGAGCAACT
>NZ_JAMOIE010000245.1 GCF_024448935.1 Stutzerimonas stutzeri | reverse complement strand
TGATCCCAAGGTAACGCAGGCATGGGCTGCCGCAGAGCGCGTCGGTTTGAACTTGGAGCAGGCCCGCCAGGAGATGCATACGCCTGGCGTCAACGCCGTGCTGGAAACGGACATGCAGGACGTTAAAGCCGTTGGGGTTCGTGGCACGCCGACTTTTTTTGTCAATGGTCGTGCGCTCAGCGAGTTTGGCCCGGAGCCGCTGCGCCAGTTGGTGAACAGCGAAGTGGCCAAGGCACGAGAATGACACTATGAGCGCGCTGGAAAACCGCGTGCCACCGCTGCTCGTGGCCGGCCTGATCGCTGTGCTGATGGGTTTGTCGGGAACCAAATTGCCGGGTTTCGAACTGGCATGGACCGCGCGCCTGACCTTCGCTTTGCCAATACTGCTCCTGGGGCTCGGCGTGTGCCTCGCCGGCGTCCTGTCGTTTCGCCGCGCGCGTACTACGGTTAATCCATTGCAGCCGCAGCAGGCTTCTGCATTAGTGGAGGCTGGCATCTACCGGTACAGCCGCAACCCCATGTACTTAGGCTTTGCCATTATCCTGGCGGCTTGGGCGCTGGTCTTGGCCTCGCCTCTAACCCTGCTTGGCGTAGTTGCTTTCGTGCTGTACATGAACCGTTTCCAGATCCCAGCCGAAGAGTGAGCGCTGGAAACATTGTTCGGCGAATCATTTGCCCGCTACCGTGCACGAGTCCGCCGCTGGCTCTGAGCGTCCGCGGCGGTAGCGACTGGCGGGGCTTGCTCGTCGCGGCAGCCTGCTGAAGGTGCCACGACCTAGCCTGATCTCCTCGTGGCGAGCTACTTTGGCCACATGCCGTTAGCATTTCTAAGGTCAAGGGCATAGCGCCAACGAGTGACGCACGCGAATTCGCTCCGTTGATATCGAGCTAACTGTCAGGTGACAGCGGTAAAAGCAAAGCAGGCTTATGCTTCGCTGCGATGATTGTCGGCCTGCCTGGTGTCTGTTAATGGCCAATTAAACTGACCCACCTCTGGCCAACAATTTTGA
>NZ_JAMOIE010000244.1 GCF_024448935.1 Stutzerimonas stutzeri | reverse complement strand
CCTAAGCATCTACGCCA
Source organism: Stutzerimonas stutzeri (assembly GCF_024448935.1). Lineage (GTDB taxonomy): Bacteria > Pseudomonadota > Gammaproteobacteria > Pseudomonadales > Pseudomonadaceae > Stutzerimonas > Stutzerimonas stutzeri_AO. Next base: position 994 of record NZ_JAMOIE010000244.1, on the reverse strand, counting down.
TCTCACCCGCCCGCACCGCCGACGCACCGATGTTGCCGGAGGGTGGAAAACGGCGAAGCCTTTTCCACGGGTCGTTTCCAGGCTACCTCGCTACCTCGCTTTAGCCGCGTCGTTCCTCCGGCCATTTGCTGAAGGCAAACACCCAGAGGGCGATGATGTTGACCATCGGGACAAATGTCAGCAGAGACCAGGCCCCGTTGAAGCCCGCCTTGGTCAGGATCTTCCACAAGGGAACGATGAAGACGATCACCATCGCCAGAAGTCCCCAGCCGTGCCATGTGCCGTAGCCATACATGCCCATATCCATTCATGCCTCCTGCGGTTCGCTGTGTGTTGGGATTTCAGTCTATGCGAGGAGGGTCGGAAAAAGAGGACAGATTTATTTTTCCGCATCGGATCGCGGTCTGCCTTGCCCTCTTCGCTCGATACGAAGCCCAGCAATGCGCTCCACTTCGTCAACAAAGCGGGGGTTGCCCGTCAGCTGGCCGCGCTGCAGAGCCTCATGGATCACCGATAGCTCCGCCTGCGATACGGCTTCACGAACGAATGTCCGATATCGCTCGCTTCGCTGCTGTGCGGTTTTACCTAACGCTAGAAAGCAAGGATCGGTATCCAGCCACCCAGACTCCTCGCCAGCCTCTATGCGGCTGGTATAGCTCGACCAGCGATAGTCGCTTGGGTTAATCACCAATCGGGCACGCACAGGATTTAATTCGATATAGCGCGAACAGGCCAGAAGGTAGGTGTCGGTCTGTACGACGCTCGATTTATAGCGGCTTTCCCAGAGCGTCCCCGAACGGCCTTCCAGCCGATTGCGATACCGCGTAGCACGTGCTGCAAGCGCCTTCATCAACTGACCAAGCCCTGCTATCGACTCACCCGGAGCCAACAGCAAATGAACATGGTTCGTCATCAAGCAGTAGGCGTAGACCTTGACGCCAAAGGCATCCTTCAGCTCACGCAGATCAGCCAGGTATCGCTGGTAATCTTCGTC
>NZ_JAMOIE010000243.1 GCF_024448935.1 Stutzerimonas stutzeri | reverse complement strand
CTTTGCAATGACATGGGCGGACGTACAAGCGCTCCGGAAATCGGGGCGTTTCCAGGAGGCTATCGACCTCGGTCTGCAAGATCTTGCCAATGATCCTGACGACTTCAAACTGAGGACGCAGATTGATTGGGCTTTCTATGGCCTCGTCAAGACTTTGGTTTCCACGGTGGGCGCAAAGCTGAAGGCCTCGCAGCCTGTCCCCGTGCAAACCATTAGCCAAATCCATAAGGAACTTCGCCGATTCGCAAAACAGCCGAAACGTCGCCCAGACAATGCGCTCTCCAACATCATTCGAGAGGTGTGCAAAGTTGCACCGCATTTTCAAACCTTTCCAGGGTTCATTCGGTGGGTTGGTAACGATGGTTTAGGCACGGAAGATTGGCAATACAGCCAGCGCGATGAGAATCGCTACCCACCGATCGCACTTGGCGTCGCACGTGCATTGGCAAAATGGGTTAAGGCCTTCCACGATGCCACGCCAGAAGACATCGATCTTGCGCTTGAGTGGATAGACCGAATTCGGCCTGTGGCTGAGGGTGATGATGCTCTTTGGCTGGATTGGGACAAGGTTTTTTTGCTGAGACGCATTCATCGACATGCCGAGGCCACTAGCATTCTTGGCTCTGTGATCAAAGCCAAGAGAAGTGAGTTCTGGGTATGGGCAGAGGCTGCACGCCTATACGCTGAGGATCAACCCGAACTCGCGCTCGCGTGCGCCTGCCGTGCACTGGAATGTGGCTCTGATCCAAAATTCACCGTCAATGTTCATCGTGAACTGGCGCAGATGTTGGCAGAACGAGGGGACTTCTCACAAGCAAGTAGTGAGCTTGTCACTGCCATCAACATTCGGCAGGAACAAGGCTGGGGAATCGACAAAGAGCTGCAGGAGCTGATCAGCAGCAGTTGGTATGACCCGTCAGCGCCAGAAGCAGAGAATCAGAAAGATTTCTACGCTCGGCACTCCCAGGAAGCGTTGGTGCTGTGCTTCGATTCGGTGGAAGTGAGGTCTGCCACCTATCTAGTGCCCATC
>NZ_JAMOIE010000242.1 GCF_024448935.1 Stutzerimonas stutzeri | reverse complement strand
CTGGACAGGGGTCGACCCACTACAACATTGTCAAGCTCTAGCTTGAGGCTCGACGCCGATTTTCTCGTCCAGCCTTTCCCGCCTCTAGCGCTTCTATCGGCCTTTTTGTTTACTCCCCACCCACCGCGAAATTGGGCAAGCTGTTGACCGGCTGGGCGAAATCGAAGGGAATCGATTCGACGGCCAAACCGACGTTGCGCTGGACCACGAAGTGCAGATGCGGGCCGGTGCTGTTGCCGGTGTTGCCCGAGCGCGCCAGCAGGCTGCCGGTTTCGATGCGCTGGCCTTCGCGAACCTTCACCGAGCCCTTCAGCAGATGTAGGTAAACCCCCATGGTGCCGTCATCATGCAGGACCCGGACGAAATTGCCGGCCGGGTTGTTGCCGCGCCCACTCTGCGCGTTCTCGATCTTCACCACCATGCCGCCGCGCGCCGCCACGATGGGCGTGCCTTCCGGCATGGCGATATCGGCGGCGTAACGACCTTGCGGCGTGAAATGACTGTATGTGCCGTTGGCACCCTGAGTCAGCCGGAACGGGCCGCCTCGCCAGGGCAACGGATAGCGGTAGGGTTTGGGCAGCAGACGCGGATCACCCAGCGCATGACGTAGCTTGGCTGTGTACTTGAGCGGCTTTGATGGGTCGAGCGGCGCGAGTGTTGCCAATCGGATCTGGCTGCGCGGCGGCAGTACCCAACGGATCGGGTTAGCCGGTGCGCCGACGGCATTCTGCACGCCGGTCAGCTTCAGCTCGATATCCACCGGCGCAAACAGATCGTTGCGCACCAGCAGCGTCTCGCCCGCGGCGTGCCTGCGGGTTTCCAGCGTTACCTGGTTGTCGAGTGTCTCGACCATGCGATCGCTGAAGGTGAATACCCTCGCGCCCGGTGCAGCCTGGTCGCTGTAAGTGACCACGCCGTTGGCGTCAGTGTATTTGTAGATGGTCAGGGCCGACGCGGACGAGGCCACCCAGAACGACCCGAGAACGAGAATGATGCGCCACGACATAACGGCAGACTTCACAGGGTTATG
>NZ_JAMOIE010000241.1 GCF_024448935.1 Stutzerimonas stutzeri | reverse complement strand
GTAGCTTCTCAGTACTCAGGGCCGACGCCGCAACTGTGGCGTTGTCTCGATTTTTAGCCAGCAGCAGTGATCAACCGATTCTGCTGTTCGCTGGCCAGTCAAAGGTGGCTAAGTCGAGGCCTTAGGTGGCCGTGTGACGCTGCAGAATACTCACCAGAAGAGGTCTACATGATTAACCCGATCAGCGAAAACCCTAGCGAAAACCATACCTATATTGACGGCCACAAAATTGCCTTTCGTGAGCAAGGCGAAGGCAGCCCGGTCATCTTGATACATGGCATACCCACCAACAGCCTGATGTGGCGATCAGTCATGCCGAAACTTGCCACTGGCCATCGCGTCATCGCTCTAGACTTGCTCAATTATGGCCAATCCGAAAAGCCAGAACATGCCGATGTCTCCATCAATGCGCAAAGCCGCATGCTCATCAAATTCATGGATTCACTGGGTATGCGTAGAGCCGACGTGGTCGCCCACGATATTGGCGGGGGTATTGCTCAACTGGTGGCGGTGAATTATCCGGAGAAAATTCGCAGACTGGTTTTGCTCGACAGCGTTTGTTTTGATTCATGGCCCATTCCCGAGTTCAAACCGCTAATGGAGCCCGGCGCTGAAGAGGCGATGAGTCTGGCTGAGTTCGTGGCCATGATGCGTGGTTTCATGCCGCAGGGTGTTCACAACAAAGCCGTGATGACCGATGAATTGATCGATATTTATCTGCAGCCATGGGCAAGCGAAGATGGCAAACGAGCTTTTTTCCGTAATCTTAGACGCTTGAACAGCGAATACACCCAGTCCATTGCCCCTGCGCTTGGAAACCTCGCCCAGCAAACACTGGTGATCTGGGGGGACCAAGATCCCTTCCAGAAACCGGAATATGCGCAAAAATTGACCGACGCGATCCCCAATGCAGAACTGACCTGGATCAAGGACGCCGGCCATTGGTTGATCAATGAAAAGCCAGATGAAGTGGCTGACCGGATCAATCAGTTCCTGGGTTGACCAACAAGCCTGGTTTGCCGCGGTGAACGG
>NZ_JAMOIE010000240.1 GCF_024448935.1 Stutzerimonas stutzeri | reverse complement strand
TATTCGCCGACGGCACAGAGTACCGCTGCGATCTTCTAATCGGCGCCGACGGCATTAAGTCAGCGCTTCGTAGCTATGTGCTGGAAGGTCAGGGGCTGGATCATTTAGAACCACGTTTTAGCGGTACCTGTGCATACCGGGGCATGGTAGATAGCCTGCAACTGCGCGAAGCCTATAGAATAAATGGCATTGACGAGCACTTGGTGGATGTCCCGCAGATGTACTTAGGGCTCTATGGCCATATTCTTACCTTCCCGGTGAGAAAAGGCCGCATTGTCAACGTGGTAGCGTTCACCTCCGACCGTAGCCAGCCGGAACCGACTTGGCCCGCGGACGCTCCCTGGGTACGGGAAGCGAGCCAGCGCGAGATGCTCGATGCGTTCGCGGGCTGGGGCGATGCCCCGCGCGCCTTACTGGAGTGCATCCCGGCGCCAACTCTCTGGGCACTGCATGACCTGCCGGAACTGCCAGGCTACGTACACGGTCGGGTTGCCCTGATCGGCGACGCAGCGCACGCCATGCTGCCGCACCAAGGTGCCGGTGCAGGGCAAGGGCTTGAGGACGCCTATTTCCTCGCCCGGCTGTTGGGCGATAGTCGGACCGAAACAGGCAACCTCCCCGAGCTGCTTGGAGCTTACGACGACCTGCGCCGCCCTCATGCCTGTCGTGTGCAACGAACCACTGTGGAAACCGGCGAGTTATACGAGTTGCGCGACCCCATTGTAGGTGCGGACGAACAGCTGGTGGGGGAAATACTGGCGACTCGTTTCGACTGGCTATGGAACCATGATCTCGATGCCGATGTGGCTGAGGCCCGACTGCGCATGGGTTGGGAGGCGCATGAGCAAATTGCGCTGCGTCAAGGGTAAGAGGCCGTGTCGATAGTGGCTAAGGTTTCGAAGGCGAGTAATTGAAGTGTTTTCTGCGAACGGGTTACGTGATACACATAGGCTTGCGTTTAGTGCTAGGTGCAAAATATCACTTTGTTTCAGCCGCTAGGCCGACGCCCATGGGAGCCGTTGGATCTGTAAATAT
>NZ_JAMOIE010000239.1 GCF_024448935.1 Stutzerimonas stutzeri | reverse complement strand
CCAACCTGTCAGCCACTGCTACGACCTCATGGACGCTGCCTATTGCAGCCCGATCATCCGCGTCCACAGCCAGAGCCTGGGCCATGAGTGGCCAAGCATTGACCAGCGCGAGGCTGGCGGGACCTATCAGCACAATTTTGGTTGGAATTTCGCAAGAGCCTCAATAATCAAAATCCCCCGATAACCGGAAATGCGAGGGCATTCCCTGGCATTCTGTCTGACGCCTGATGGCGACAGGTGATCGTGGGCACGATGATGGACAAGGACGGCAACAACCTGTGCGAGGCCGGTATCCAGAAACCCGTCGTGGGGCCGAAGTTCGAAAGCGCCTGGCCGGAACAGGAAGACAGCAACTGGGTCCGGGACGGTGACAAAAACGCAGACACGGTCATTTACACCTTCACCGATCCCAATTGCCCTTGTTGTCATCGCTTCCGCCAGCAGGCCGAGCCCTGGATCGAGGGCCGGCAAGGTACAGCTGCGCCACATCATGATGGTAGGCATTCCCAAAGAAGATAGCCTGACCAAAGCAGCCACCATTCTCGGCAGCGAAAACCCCGAATCAGCCATGCAGAAGCACCAGGTGTCTTTCGAAAAGGGCGGGGATTGAGGTAGACCGCAAGCGCGTGAGCGCGGCTCATCTTGAGGTAAAAGCCAACAACAGCCTGATGCAGGAACTGGGCCTTCAGGCAACGCCCTCTATAGGGGAGAGAACGGGAAAAATCACCATGGTACAGGGCCTGTCTAATCCGCAGGCTCTGGAACGCATGATGGCCCCCGCCCCTGATAACACCGGATGTCCCGCCAGCCACGGCGGCGGGACTCACTCCGTCGCCGCTTTGGCAAAGTTTGCGAGCGCGCCCTTCACTTTCTCGATAACCTCGTCGCAGCCCTCGATATCATGGCGCCGCTTGAGATACTCGGGGTCGTTATAGCCAAGCCAGACAACCCCTTCGCTGTCCTCCCAGATCAGCGCTTTCTGCGGCAGATCAATGGCGACACTCTGAGCGCACTGCATCAGCGGTGTGCCTACCC
>NZ_JAMOIE010000238.1 GCF_024448935.1 Stutzerimonas stutzeri | reverse complement strand
TGAAGGCACACATCGGCGTCGACGACGACTCAGGGCTGGTGCACAGCGTGATCGGCACGGCGGCCAACGTCGCTGACGTCACTCAGGTCGACAAATTGCAGCATGGCGAAGAGTCGTATGTCTGCGCGGACGCCGGCTACACCGGTGTTGAAAAGCGCCCCGAGCATGAAGGCCGCGAGGTCATCTGGTCGGTTGCCGCTCGCCGCAGTACCTACAAGCCGCTCGGCAAGCGCAGTCTGCTCGGGCGCGTGATTCGCCAGATTGAGAAGGCCAAGGCCCAGACGCGAGCCAAGGTTGAACATCCGTTCCGGGTGATCAAGTACCAGTTCGGCTACACAAAGGTGCGTTTCCGTGGGCTGGCGAATAACACGGCCCAACTGGTCACCCTGTTTGCCCTGTCGAACCTCTGGATGATGCGGAAACGACTGCTGATGGCAGGCGAGGTGCGTCCGTGATGCGGGCAGTAGCCCACAGGGCGCCCGTGAAGGGCACGGAATAGGGTCGAGAGTGCTGAAATAGCCCGCGACTGACGCAAGAGACCTTCGTTTTTCGGCTTGCCGGGCAGGGCGAAGACGGAAGACGAGGCTATTTCTGTAGTGGTCAAGCCATCCCGGACAGTGGGTTAAGTTTTTTCTCTGCAACGGCGGGCGGGAGTCCGTCGTTGGCCTGATGCGGCCTGAGCCAGTTGTACCGATGCATCAGGTAATGGCTGATGTCGCGCTGCGCCTCTCTGGCAGTCATGTAGCCTGTCGGCGGGATCCACTCAGTTTTCAGGCTGCGAAACAGTCGCTCCATCGGGGCGTTGTCCCAGCAGTTGCCGCGTCGACTCATGCTCTGCCGCATTCGGTAACGCCACAGCCGCTGCCGGAACAAGCGGCTGGCATATTGGCTGCCCTGATCTGAATGGAACATCACCTGCTGCGGCCTTCCGCGCTGCTCGTAGGCCATATCGAGCGCACGGACTGCCAACTCTGCATCCGGCTTGCAGGAGAGCGCCCATCCAATGACTCGGCGAACATGCAGATCCAGGACCACTGCTAGGG
>NZ_JAMOIE010000237.1 GCF_024448935.1 Stutzerimonas stutzeri | reverse complement strand
TGACGATATGAAGGCTCAGGAACGCAAGGCGCGCCAGCAACTGAACGCCTTTGTGTTGCGCCACGGTCACCACTGGCCGAAGGGACGTACCCGCTGGACCCAGACCCATTGCAACTGGCTGGAGTCGTTGCGTTTCGAGCACGACTGGCAACAGGTGGTGTTGCAGGAGTATATCGAGGCGGTCAAGGCCGCAAGCCGGCGAGTGGCTGATCTCACCGTCCAGATGGAGCGGGCCTTGCCACAATGGTCTCTGGCACCTGTGGTGGAGGCGTTGGTCGCCTTGCGTGGCATCGACAAAGTGGCGGCCATGGTCCTGCTGGCCGAACTGGGCGATATCAGCCGCTTTGATTCGCCACGCCAGCTGATGGGCTTTCTGGGGCTGGTTCCCAGCGAGCACAGTAGCGGATCGCGTCGACGCCAGGGAGCGATCACGCTCACCGGCAACAGCCATGCCCGGCGAATGCTGGTGGAATCGGCGTGGAGCTATCGCTTCCCGGCGCGCCAGACGATGCATTTGAAGCGTAAAGCGGCGGGTGCGCCCGAGGAGGCCAAAGCCGTCGCCTGGAAAGCCCAGAAACGCCTGTGCGGGCGTTACCGGGACCTGACCCGGGCAGGGAAGAACACCAAACTGGTGTGTGTCGCCGTGGCGCGAGAATTGGCGGGCTTTATCTGGGACATTGTCTGCCGCGTGATGCCCCGAGCACGCGTAGCTTGAGAGACCGTCGCCACTAAAGGCGTCGAACTCCAGTCATCGAAAACCGAATTCATGGAGGTACCAGGCACTTTGAGTCAGGGCAGGATCGGGCCGGTGTGGAGAACCCTTGGTCGGGCTAAACCGGTACTTGTCAGGGATAATCCCAGAGGGCGTTTCCGGCAAGTGATCCCTGCTTCTAGAGAAAGGCAAGCTCCGCGACGCAGTGAAGTCAGGTGGTACCCAATCCACGTATATCAGCATGATCCACCGTCGCAATCTGCTTGATCCTGTCCTGCCCCAAGGTGCCTGCAACCCGGAGGTGCAACATGTGAAGCCCGTGCAAGACTTGACAGGTCAAAACATATCAG
>NZ_JAMOIE010000236.1 GCF_024448935.1 Stutzerimonas stutzeri | reverse complement strand
AAAATGCTGCCCCAGCTGGTCCGCCACCAGCAACGCGCCATAGACCTGCTCCACCGTCACGCCGCCGGGCATGTTGTGGATGGTCTCGCCAGGGGCGCAGGCCAGCTCGGCCACGGCGCGCATCTTGGCGGGGATGTCTTCGGTAATGTCCAGCTGCGCCAGCGTGACGGGCAGGCCCACGGCGTGGCACAGCGACATCACTTCCTGCATTTCCGCGTTGGAGGCGTTTTCCAGCGCCAGTTGCACCAGCACGCCAAACGCCACTTTTTCGCCGTGATAGAAGTGGTGGGTTTCAGCCACGGCGGTCAGGCCGTTGTGCACGGCGTGGGCGGCGGCCACGCCACCGCTTTCAAAGCCCACCCCGCTCAGGTAGGTGTTGGCCTCGACGATGCGCTCCAGCGCCGGCGTCACCACCTGGGCCTGCACGGCCAACATGGCTTTTTCACCCTCTTCCAGCAAGGTGTCGTAGCAGAACCTGGCCAGGTTCAGTGCGGTCTGCGTGGCCGGGCCGCCTGCCATGGTGGCCGCGCTGCTGCGCGATGCGGCACGCGCCTCGAACCAGGTGGCCAGGGCATCACCAATGCCGGCCGCCAGCAGCCGCGCCGGTGCACGGGCGACAATGGCGGTGTCCACCACCACCAGGGCGGGGTTGGTGGGCAGCATCAGATAGCGGTCGAATTCGCCGTCATCGGTGTAGAGCACCGACAGCGCGCTGCAGGGCGCGTCGGTGGAGGCGATAGTGGGCGCCACGGCCACGGGCACTTTCTGGAAAAAAGCCACGGCCTTGGCGGTGTCCAGCGTCTTGCCGCCACCAATGCCGACGATGGCGCTGCGCCCGTTTTGCGTGGTCAGTTGGCACAGGCGATCGACCTCGCCTTGCGAGCATTCGCCGTTGAAGGCGACGATGTCCATGGCCAGCCCGGCCTTGCTGAGGCTTTGGCGGATGGTGTCTTCGGCAAAGCCCAGCACGAACTTGTCGGCAATCACCAGCCAGCTGTCCGCCAGCGGCTTGAGGTAGTCCCCCAGCCGTTGCAGTGCATCGGCCCCTTGTACATATTTGCCGGGCGATTGAATGACGCGGTCCATGGGAACTCCTTCTTGAAATTGCACATTAT
>NZ_JAMOIE010000235.1 GCF_024448935.1 Stutzerimonas stutzeri | reverse complement strand
GCCAGGGGCGGCACATGGCCGGCCGAGGTGAGTCGGTCGGTGAGGTAGTCCCAGAAAGAAACGCCGAGCTTTCGGCAGGTCTTCCTCAGGCTGGCGAAGGTGTCCCGGCACTGGCGGCCCGTGTCGCCGCGGGTACCGCCGCTGATTTTCCGTACCTTCACGTAGTCCCTGATATCGGTCTCACTGGCATTGGTGTGTAGCGGCATGTCCGGTCGGGTCAGCACTCGGAGCAGGTCTGCCTTATGCGCCAGGATGCGCCGCAGCAAGCGGTCCAGCGTCACCCACCCGGTTCGTTGCCCGAAGAGTGTGTCGAATCCGGCCGCGAGTGCTGCTACCTTCTGCGGCGCGGGCGCGGCCCGGAACGCTTTGAGCTCGGCGTAGTAGCCCCAGATCTGCCCGCGCACACGCGCCTGCTCCCGGCGCTGGACGTCGTTGGCGGGAATGAGCTTATGCACCAGCCGCTCGGTGTGCACCCAGCACAAGCCGTGCGTCAGGATATTGAACTGCCCGGCACCGTCGCTGACGACCGCCAACTCGGGATGGATGCCTTTGTCCCGGAGCGCGCCCAGCAACGCCGCCTCGGTGACGATGCGGCGGTGACGGGCGTCGCCAATGTCGAGCCAGTCGAGATACGCGGTCCAGTTACCCCCATCGAACGGGGCGCTGCGCAGCGCTTCGACGAGCTCCAGTTTCAACCCCTGCTCCCGCATATGGGTCAGGGTATCTTCCGTCACCGCATAGGACGGCTGCCCATCGTGCAGGTGGTTCAGGAAGCCGATGCGGCTCTTGTTGTCGGCGCTGCCGAACCAGGCGAAAGTCGGGCTGCTGACCACCGTGACGTAGCCGTTTTTGCCTTGGTGGCGGGCGCCTGAGTCGTCCACCGTGATGGCCGAGCTGACTTCCAGACCTGCCTTGAGAAGACTGGATTTCTCGGCCGAGAAGGCCGCCTGGCCGAACGCCAGCAAGGCGTCGATCTGGCCCGTGGAAATGTCGACGCCCCACTCGAGCAGTTGCTCGCGCAGCTTGGGTTGCGTGACGTGACAGTGGTGGTACTGGTACAGGATGAAGGCGCGCAGACCCGGTCCGAAGTGCAGACCGGTCAGCTCCGGCGGGCACGCCGCTGT
>NZ_JAMOIE010000234.1 GCF_024448935.1 Stutzerimonas stutzeri | reverse complement strand
TGCGCGACGAGCTAGGCGGCTGGCTTGCCACGATGCAGACAGAGGACGGCGCGGTCGGACGCGCTTTCTACCTGGAGTGTTTCGACGGCAGCGGAAATTTCGTCTATGACCGGATTGGGCGCGGGACGGTATTCATCGAATCGTGCTGTCTCTCGCTCATTGGCGGCATTCAGCCGTCGCGTATAGCGCCGCTGGTACGCGGAGCGGTCACTGGTGCGTTGGATGACGGCCTTGTGCAGCGCCTGCAATTGGCTGTCTGGCCTGATGACGACAAAGAGTGGTCTTTCGTAGATCGCTGGCCGAACCAGGCCGCTAGGGAGCGTGTCGAGGGTGTGATTCATCGCCTGGACCAAATGCCAGACGACCCTCGTCACGCGCTTCATTTTGTGCCGGAAGCGCAGGAGCTGTTCAACGCTTGGTATACGGAGCACATGCTCGAAATCAAGCGCGACGAGATTCATCCGGCATTGCAGTCGCACTTTATGAAGATGCCGCAAACCATCGCCGGACTCGCTTTGCTGTTCGGCCTAATCGACGGTGGAATCGAAGCTGTAGGGCTTCACGCGACCGCTAGGGCGCTGGATTGGGCCGATTATCTCAAGTCCCATGCGTGCCGTTTGTATGGCGCCGCGATCAACGCCCCGCTTATGGCCGCAAAGCTGATCCAGGAGCGCAAGGACAAGCTACCCGAACCGTTCACTCCGCGCGACGTGATGCGCAAAGGATGGGCCGGCCTGGAGACGCTGGACGCGGTGAATGATGCTGTCTCGATCTTAGCCGAGAACCACATCGTCATCGGCTATGAAGTTGCTAGCGAGAAGGGCGGTCGGCCATCGAAGCGGTACGTTTGGCGGAGGGCTGCATGATGGGACGCTGGATGCAGCAAATCCAAAAAGGGGTCGATGCCGTACCGACAAAACCGACACAACCTAGTTTTGTCAGTTCTGTCGGTAGCCCATCCGGCGATTTTGAGAAAAAGCAGGCTGCGAACGACCCGCTAACGCCGCAGCAAGTTGGCTGGCTGGCATCCGTCGCGTCTCTGCTGGAAGTGGCAACCCACCATCTAGTTGAGGGCAGATTTATTGACCGACATGACTTGGACGAGCAGCTTGATGCCGAACCCTCGGAAGTGGCGCGCCTGATCCGCTCTGATCCCCGCTGGTACTAACTCGTGCCCATC
>NZ_JAMOIE010000233.1 GCF_024448935.1 Stutzerimonas stutzeri | reverse complement strand
GGCGGCCGCAAAAACTGAGTGCAACACCTGACCTTTCCGGTACGGTGCTGCCACTATGTCCTATCACGAACTCAGTATCCCCGAACGTGCGACCCTTCAACTCGGCCTTGCCCAAGGTTTCAGCCAGCGGCGAATTGCCCGGATGCTCGGCCGCTCCCCCTCGACCATCAGCCGGGAGCTGCGCCGCAACCGGGCCCCTGGCACCCGCTACCAGGCCTGTGCTGCCCAGCAGCAGATGCAGGTCCGCCGCCAGGTCTGCAGGCCTCAGTGCAAGCTGCTGCCGGGCAGTGAGCGCTTCGAGCTGGTCGTCCATATGCTGCGTGAGGGTTTGTCTCCCGAGCAGATTGCCGGCAAGCTGCGCAGCATGAACATACCCAGCCTCAGAGAGGCCTACGTCTGCCGCGAGACGATCTATAACGCGATCTACGCCCTGCCGGTCGGTGGCCTGCGCAAGGAGCTGATCATCTGCCTGCGCCAGGGCAAGACGAGTCGCAGGCCGCGCTCTGGCGGCGTCGATCGGCGCGGCCAGATCCCTGAAATGCTCAGCATCCACGTGCGCCCGCCGGAGGTCGAAGACCGGCTGATGCCAGGCCATTGGGAGGGCGACCTGATCAAGGGCAAGGCCAATGCCTCGGCGGTGGGCACCTTGGTGGAGCGTACCAGCGGCTACCTGATGCTGATCAAGATGGCCGACGCGACGGCGACCTCGGCGCTGGAGGGCTTCAGTGCGGCGCTCAATGGCATGCCGCTGGCGGTGCGCAAGAGCATGACCTACGACCAGGGCCGGGAGATGGCGCGGCACGCCGAGATCACCCAGCGGACCGGGGTGGCGATCTACTTCTGCGACCCGCACAGCCCCTGGCAACGCGGCAGCAATGAGAACATCAATGGACTGATCCGCCAGTACCTGCCCAAGGGCACGGACTTGTCGGTGCATAGTCAGGAAGCCCTGGACGCCATCGCTTTGCAACTGAATATGCGACCGCGCAAACGCTTCGACTTCAAATGCCCGATCGAGGTGATGGGCGAAGTGATGCAAGAAGCCGTGGTGATGCGGCATGATGCTCCCGCTTCAATTCAATAACCGTGTTGCACTCAGATCCTGCAAATGCTATAGTTAGATTCTGATCTAAGCACAGGCAGCCACCGCATCGGTGCCAGTGGACCGCAGATACCACGGTAG
>NZ_JAMOIE010000232.1 GCF_024448935.1 Stutzerimonas stutzeri | reverse complement strand
TGGCTAAAGAAAAATTCGAACGTAACAAACCGCACCTGAACGTCGGCACCATTGGTCACGTCGACCATGGCAAGACCACGCTCACCGCAGCGCTGACCAAGGTCTGTGCCGAGACGTGGGGCGGCTCTGCGCGTGACTTCTCGCAGATCGACAATGCGCCGGAAGAGAAGGCTCGTGGTATCACCATCAACACATCCCACGTTGAATATGATTCCTCGATCCGTCACTACGCGCACGTGGACTGCCCGGGTCACGCTGACTATGTGAAGAACATGATCACCGGTGCTGCGCAGATGGACGGCGCGATCCTGGTTTGCTCGGCTGCTGACGGCCCGATGCCGCAGACGCGTGAGCACATCCTGCTGTCCCGTCAGGTTGGCGTTCCGTACATCGTTGTCTTTCTGAACAAGGCGGACATGGTGGACGACGCCGAGCTGCTTGAGCTGGTCGAGATGGAGGTGCGTGACCTGCTGTCGGCTTACGACTTCCCGGGCGACGACACGCCGATCATTATCGGCTCTGCGCTGATGGCCCTGAACGGTCAGGACGACAACGAGATGGGCACCACTGCGGTCAAGAAGCTGGTCGAGACGCTGGACACCTACATCCCGGAGCCTGAGCGTGCGATCGACAAGCCCTTCCTGATGCCGATCGAGGACGTGTTCTCGATCTCTGGTCGCGGTACCGTTGTGACGGGTCGTGTTGAGCGCGGCATCGTCAAGGTTCAGGAAGAGATCGAGATCGTTGGTATTCGTGCCACGACCAAGACTACCTGCACCGGCGTCGAAATGTTCCGTAAGCTGCTCGACGAAGGTCGTGCGGGTGAGAACGTCGGCGTGCTGCTGCGCGGCACCAAGCGTGATGACGTTGAGCGTGGTCAGGTCCTGGCCAAGCCGGGCACCATCAAGCCGCACACCAAGTTCGAAGGCGAAGTCTACGTCCTGAGCAAGGAAGAAGGCGGTCGTCACACGCCGTTCTTCAAGGGCTACCGTCCGCAGTTCTACTTCCGTACGACTGACGTGACCGGTAGCTGCGAGCTGCCCGAAGGCGTCGAGATGGTAATGCCGGGCGACAACATCAAGATGGTGGTTACCCTGATCGCTCCGATCGCCATGGAAGACGGCCTGCGCTTCGCGATTCGCGAAGGTGGCCGTACCGTCGGCGCCGGCGTGGTTGCCAAGATCATCGAATAA
>NZ_JAMOIE010000231.1 GCF_024448935.1 Stutzerimonas stutzeri | reverse complement strand
TACCACCACTTTTTGAGAAGCTACGTAGGGCCGAATTTATTCGGCCACCGCTGCACGCTCGATGTCGACTGACTGAACGAACTGCGCCCGATAAGAAATTGGAGAGATCAAGGCCCATCCCACGCCCCCATGCCATCACACCGAATCGACAGATAAACTCCACGCAATGACCCCGCACTTACCCATCGAACTGGCACAGACCGAACTCTGGCTGCTCCCCGACAAAGCCATTTACTGGCCTGATCGAAAAGCACTGCTGATCGCCGACATTCACGTTGGCAAGGCTGCCGCCTACCGCCGCCTCGGCCAACCGGTACCACACGGCACCACCCAGGCCAACCTGCAACGGCTCGACGCCCTGCTCGACCGCTACCGCTGCGAGCAGCTGATCTTCCTCGGGGATTTCCTCCATGCGCCGGAATCACAGAGGCCCGCCACGCTCAGCCAATTGCTCGACTGGCGCGCCCGGCATCCAGAGCTTGCGGTGACCCTGATACGCGGCAACCACGACCGTCGCGCCGGCGACCCGCCTGCCAGCCTGGCAATGACCGTGGTGCCCGAACCGCTGCTGCTCGGCCCGTTCGCCCTGCAGCACGAACCCGATCCGCACCCCAGCCATCACGTCCTGGCAGGCCATCTGCACCCGGCGTTCCGCCTGCATGGACGCGGCCGTCAGTCGTTGCGCCTACCCTGTTTCTGCCTAGGCGAGCGGGTCAGCCTGCTGCCGGCTTTCGGCAGTTTTACCGGAATGATGGAAGTAGACGCCGACCCGGGGCGGCGTCTTTACGTGGTTGGGGATGATCGGGTATGGCGGGTGGCGTGACGTGGTTCAAGCCTGGGAAATGCCGGTGACAGTGATACCGAAGCGTTCGGCCAGGCGAGTGGCCGGTGTTTCCTCGACATCCGGATCATGCTCATAGGCGTCCTCTTGCCCGGCATAATCCTGTTCGGCCTTTTGTGTGACCAGCGCTACTGCCTCGTCTATATCCGGCTGGTGATCGGACTCGGTTCTGAGGATGGACGTGTTGCCGTCTTTGCTATACGCGATGATCCAGGTCGTCATGGGTGTCCCTCGTGTCTTAGCGCCTTCGGCGAAACTCGCTCGACGAGATTGGCGTCGCTTTGGTTAGAGGTTAGTCCGTCGCATTCAGTTCTGCTGCTTGTGCTTGTTGAATCAGCTGCCGGACGGTCTGAACGGGGCAATC
>NZ_JAMOIE010000230.1 GCF_024448935.1 Stutzerimonas stutzeri | reverse complement strand
GTAATGCTTGAACCGCCCCGGGTTTCGCGGAGGCTATCGTATTTGAGTCAGGCGGCAACTGGGATTGCTGCCTGACTCTGTTCGTATAGTGCCTCAAACTCCGCTGGTGGCCTATTTCCAATCGGTTCCAGCAAGCGCTGTTGGTTGAACCAGGTCACCCACTTCAGCGTTTCCCATTCCAGAGCCTCTACAGTTTTCCATGGCCCTTGCTTGTGGATCAACTCGGTCTTGTAGAGTCCGTTGATGGTCTCCGCCAAGGCGTTGTCGTAGCTGTCGCCGGTATTGCCAACCGACGGCTCGACGCCGGCTTGCGAGCCCCGGTCGCTATGATGAACCAGCCGGTGCGGCTCAGGCCGACAGCTGTGAAGTGCCTGTTCGAGCGCATCGAGGACAAACTCCGTGCGCATGTGCCGACTGACACGCCAGCCAACGATAAACCGGGAGTAGACATCCACGATGAACGCGACGTAGGCAAACCCCTGCCAGGTTGAAACGAAGGTGAAATCGGCCACCCAGAGCTGGTTGGGGTGCTCAGCCGTGAACTGCCGCTTCACCAAGTCTCTGGGATTGGCATTGCTAGGGTCAGCGCGTGTGGTTTTCACGGCCTTGCCTCGTGTTACACCACGCAGCCCCATGTCCCGCATCAACCGCTCCACTGTGCAGCGCGCTACGGTCTGGCGTTCGCGGAGCATCTGACGCCAGATTTTTCGGGCACCATAGACCTCGTAGTTCTCTTGCCAGACACGACGAATCTGCACGGTAAGCGCCTCGTCACGTATTGCGCGTGCTGATTGCCGTGATCGGTCGCGTAAGCGCGCAGCATGGCGTCGATAGGCCGATGGGGACACCTGCAGCACGCTGCACATTGGCTCGACCCCCAAAGGTTTTCCGGTGCTCGTCGATGAGTAGCCAGATCACTTCAAACGGCGGTCGAGCTCCGCCTGGGCGAAAAAAGCGCTGGCGACCTTGAGAATCTCGTTGGCCCGCTTGAGCTCGCGAATCTCGCGCTCCAGCTCTTTGATACGAGGATCTACCGACGGATTGGGTGTTGAGGGGGAAGATGCCTTGCGAATCCAGTTGCTCAAGGTCTGAGCGGTGCAACCGATCTTGCTGGATACCGCCTCAATGGCCGCCCACTGGGAAGCATGCGACTCACGGACTTCATAGACCATCCGTACGGCACGCTCGCGGACTTCAGGGGAAAACTTCGGTGGCTTTGGCATAGTGGCTCCAGTTTCTCAAAAGGTGGAGCCTCCGCGATAGCCGGGGCGGTTCAGAT
>NZ_JAMOIE010000229.1 GCF_024448935.1 Stutzerimonas stutzeri | reverse complement strand
GGGTTAGGGGAGGTGTTCTCGTTGCTCTGGTCGCCACGGGCTCAGTTCTGGTTTCTCTATGCGCTGTTCCTGGTCTTCGTTGTCTGCTCCTTGGTTTACGCCAAGACCGACCGGCGCTACTTTCTGCCGCTTTTGCTGGTCTTTGGTGTGCTTTATGTGCTCAGTCGAGATCTGGCTGTCGGCAGTATCGGCAAGTTTATCTTCGGCAATGCTGTGTTCTTTGCGCTCGGTATCTGGTTCAACGAGATCAAGGCGTATTTTCTTGCCCGGTATGTCCCTCTCACCTTGTTGCTCGGGGTGTCATTTGTGATTGGGCAGTACCTGTTTCACATGACGTTCGGCTTGAATTGGGAGGTGGGCGGCTTGCCGGTGCTTGCGCTGGCGACTGTTTCGATCCTGTTCGTGGTCGCCCTTTCGATGTGGCTCGGCCGGTTTCGCATGGGCTGGCTGCTATTCATCGGCGCCTCATCCATGACGATCTACCTGATGCATATTCTCGCCGGGAGCGGTATCCGGGTGGTCCTTGGCAGCTTTATGGGTATCGAATCCATAGCTGTCCATTTAATTTTCGGAACCCTGACCGGGCTTGCCGCGCCGTTGCTGGCTCAGATGATCATCAAGCGGTACGACCTGTATTTCCTGTTGGCTCCGCCGAAGTCGTTTTCCGCGACCCGCCTGCTGGCACGCAGGGCAATGGCACATTGATCGGATAGATCTGCGGGTGTAGCGGTTGGCCTTGCCTGCGCGCCGTGTTGCTTTAATTTTCAGTGTCCGAACGACTTTCGGGATCTTTTTGCGGCCAGTAGCGGTTTCCTCAACCACAGCTGACGCGTAGAATTTCAAGCGATTCGTCTGTCGTCAGGGGTAGTCGCTAAGCGTTGTATTCCAGTGTGACAATGTCTCAGCCAGTGTTGATGCTGACCTGTACAATCAGCGATATAAAAAAATACTTGAAGTTATACAGCGTCAGAGTGAAGCTGAGTTCCTTGAAGACTGCTCCAAGTTTATTCCCAATATTTCTACGATGATACCTGAAATGATTCTCGATTATGAGGCGTATCTAGGGATCATCAGTGCCGATAGGCGACGTGAAGCTTATAGATGGAGCGATGCCTTGGCCTTGATTGCCTCAACGCTTTCTTCGGTGGGCCAGCAGGCTCAATCGTATAACTACAATTTCATTTCCATGCCTTCTGGGCGAGTTAATTTTGGGGCGGGATCGACCTCTGGCGGAGGCTTCAATCATTATCTGGTGAACACTCCCGGAGGGCTGCAGCAATGCCATGTTTCTGCTAAGGG
>NZ_JAMOIE010000228.1 GCF_024448935.1 Stutzerimonas stutzeri | reverse complement strand
GTTCGTAGGAGCGGGCCATGCCTGCGAAGCGATTGTGCCAGCGATGCCGGAGCGGCAACCGATCGTTGCCGTGGGCGGCCGATCGGAAACCAGCCCTGCGCTACGATTTGCAGCGCCTGAGCCGGCCACTCAGTCAGGCGTCAATCGGCACGGTCAGTTCAGGCGGGATCGCTGCCGTGTATCGATCGAGAGCGCCGAGTTGTTTCCTTGGCACGCCGTTGAAAACGTAGGCGAGGCAGGCAGGCAGGCAGGGCAGGGCCAAATAGTCGTTCGGACTGCCGCGTCGTCGAAGCGCGCAGGTAAAGGGCGGCGCGCAGCGGCACCCGAGGCTGAGGTTTGCCATCGCTGAAAGTCATGGGGGTTCTCCCGACAAGAGGCGCTGTGCCGTTGCAACAGGCAGATACAGGGTATTGGGCCGGTCAATCAGCGGCGTGAATCCGAAAGCCGTGTAGAAGGTGGCGGCCCTCCCGTCGATGGCGTCGGCAAATATGGCGTGGGCGCCTATTGGAGCTTCGGCGACCGTTTTGATCGCGTCGAATAGCAGCGCCTCGCCAAGGCCAAGCCCGGCATAAGACCGATCGCGGCCGAGCCAGCCGATCAGCACGGCCGGGACGGTTGGATAGCGCGGCAACCGGCTCGTCAGCGGCTCGGGCACGGCGGTCAGCGGGACGTTGCTCGATGACAGCGTGTAGAAACCCGCGATCCGGTCGGTCTCAAGGTCTCGGGCAACAAAGCAGGTCGCGTATCGGCGCTTGATGTCCTGCATGACCGCCTCGCAAAAATAGCGGTCGATCCGCTGGTTGCCGCACGAGAACGTCTTGCGCTGGTGGGCCTTGGTCAGCGCCTCTATCGCAAACCGCGCGCTCACCGGGGCGCGATCAGGTCGGCATGACGCTTCGCGGCGCGGGCCAGGCGGGCGTTGGGCGCGGGCGGATCAATCAGCGCCTTGGCAAAGCGCACCTGATCCTCTGCAGCAAGACGCAGCACGTCGGCTTCCTCGACCGTGCGGCGGGCATCCTCACCTGCCGTGGCGATGAGATAGCCGGTTAGCGTCATGCCGCGCAGCTTGGCCGCGCGCTGCATCTGCTCATAGACATGGATGGGAACGCGCGCCTCAAGGCGGGCGGTTTCGATTTCGCTTGCGGGTCTGGGCATGGCTGAACTCCTTTTCTACATTATATACGGCATACTGCCGGATTTATCAAAAGGATGATCGCCAGCAAGCTGGCTCCAGGGGACTCGTGCTTCTGCTCTTCGTAGGAGCGAGCTTGCTCGCGATCCATGGATTCCGCGGGGGCGATCCATGGATTCCGCGGGG
>NZ_JAMOIE010000227.1 GCF_024448935.1 Stutzerimonas stutzeri | reverse complement strand
CCCACTGGCCCGCGCTGTGCGGCCGCATCGAGGCATTGCTCGCGGGCCAGGCACCATTGCTCGCGCAGGACTGCCCGGCGTCCGTGGAGCGCCATGCCCAGCGCATTACAGCGCAGCTGATTGCCCAGCGTGCGCCGTTGTCGGCCGCAGAGACAGCCGAACGAGCGGCTGCGCAACCGGTCCAGGGCGCCGATGTCCAGTCGGTGCTGGTGGACTCGCTGGAGTTGGTGCGCCCGCGCACGGTCGGGGTAGAAGCGGCGGCCTTGTGGGCCATGGCGCAGGTGGATTTTCAGGGGCTGTTGCGGGCGCTCGGTTTTACCGGGCCGCAACGAGCGGCGGCCCTGGGCTCGATCATCGGCCGCATGGCCGCGCCGGGCTCGGAGCTGGCCACCCATGCCTGGCTGGGCGAGCGCAGCGGCCTGGGCGAGTTGCTGGACGTGGACTTTGAGAGCCTGAGTCTGTCATCACTGTACCGCATTGCCGATCGCCTGCTGGCGTCGAAAGCGCTATTGGAAACGACCCTGTTCACGCGCCTGCAGAATCTGTTCGGCCTGTCGACCACGGTGACCCTGTACGACCTGACCAACACCTATTTCGAAGGGGAGATGGCGACCAACCCCAAGGCGAGGCGCGGCCACTCCAAGGAGAAGCGCAGTGACTGCCCCTTGGTCACGCTGGGGCTGGTGCTCGATGGCAGCGGCTTCGTTCGCCGCAGCGAAGTGTTTGCCGGCAACGTCAGCGAAGGGCAGACCCTGGCCGAGATGCTCAGCGGTTTGCAGGCCCCCGCTGGAGCCCTGGTGGTGATGGATCGCGGCATTGCCACCGAGCAGAACCTGGCCTGGCTGCAGCAAAATGGCTACCGCTATCTGGTGGTCAGTCGCGAGCGTGGCCGGCGCTTCGACCCCGAGCGAGCCACGACGATCAAGAACGCGGCGGGCGAGTGCCTGCAACTGGAAAAGTGTCTGTCCGACGATGGCAGCGAGGTCAGGCTGTACTGTCATTCCGAGCGCCGGGCGAAAAAGGAAGAGGCGATCAGCGAGCGCTTTGCCCGGCGCTTCGAAGGGGAGCTGGACAAGATCGCCGAGGGACTGGGCAAGCCGCGCACCACCAAGCGCCTCGACAAGCTGTGGGAACGTATCGGTCGACTCAAGGCCGGCACCCGGGGCATCGGACAGCACTACGTGATCGAACTGGAGGCCGACGAAGAAGGCCTGAACGCGGTGGCACTGCGCTACCGCCGCCAGCCCATCGAAGGCAGCTCGCTCAGCCATCCCGGCGTCTACTGCCTGCGCAGCAGCGAAACCGATTGGGATGCCGAAAAGCTGTGGC
>NZ_JAMOIE010000226.1 GCF_024448935.1 Stutzerimonas stutzeri | reverse complement strand
GGGGACAATGTAACCGCCGATATTTCGGTAGGTCGAACCGCGAGGCCAGACTGAATCTGCCAGCATCAAGGCGGAGAGGTGCTAGGGATGAACGGGTACGGCTAACACAAGTGAACCTCATATAAACGTCGTCATAGTAGCCAAGCCAAAGATGCTGACAGGCTTGAACCAAAAGGTGCGCGGCCAGGCAGGGGCTCTTACCGATAGCCCCTCGTGGATGTGGTGCCGCCGGCGAAATCGAGGAGCCCGACCCGTTCGGAAATCCATGCGGAACAGGGTAAGCCCGTAGCGTTGCCGATTTCGGCAGGTGAGCTGTAAAGCAAGCTGTTGATGCTGCGGGTAAAGGAATGTGGAAAAAGCGAAGGTCACCCTGTAATGGGGTGAATACAGATTGAAACATCATCTGGCGCGAAAGCGAGCAGACTTCCACACGGTCTTCCATGGCGAGAAAACCTGATCAATCGTTGTACGGAGGAAAGCAGATGGCAGTGCTCGCACCCAATGCGCAAGCAACGGCGAGCACTGGTGCGCCTTCGAACTTCATATCGGCCTGGCCCCAACACTGGAACCAGATCGAGTCGCAAGTGAAACGACTCCAGGTACGTATCGCCAAGGCAACACGAGAAGGCAGGTGGGGCAAGGTGCAAGCCTTGCAACGACTGCTGACTCGCTCGTTCAGCGGCAAACTGTTGGCCGTGAAACGAGTGACGGAAAACAGAGGCAAGAGAACACCGGGCGTTGATGGCAAGATCTGGTCGACTCCGGTGGCCAAATCGACGGGAGCACAAGCGTTACAGCATCGGGGCTATCGGCCTCAACCGCTGAGACGCATCTACATACCCAAAAGCAATGGCAAGAAGCGTCCGCTGGGAATTCCAACGATGCGGGATCGTGCGATGCAGGCGCTGTGGAAACTGGCACTTGAGCCGGTTGCCGAAACGCGTGCAGATCCCAACTCCTATGGATTTCGGCCACAGCGATCCACTGCCGATGCAATCGCACATTGCTTCAATGCACTGGCGAAACGTGGTTCGGCGCACTGGGTACTGGAAGGTGACATTCGAGGCTGTTTCGACAATATCAGTCACGATTGGCTGCTCACCAACGTGCCCATGGATAAGGTGGTTCTGCGCAAATGGCTTCGAGCGGGGTATGTCGATCAGGGAGCCTTGTTCGCAACGGAGGCAGGAACCCCGCAAGGGGGAATCATCTCTCCGGTACTTGCGAATTGGACGCTGGATGGCCTGGAAGATGTCGTCCATGCAAGCGTGGCTTCGACAGCGCGCAAGCGTAAGCCATTCAAGATACACGTCGTACGATATGCCGATGACTTCATCATCACAGGGGCCACG
>NZ_JAMOIE010000225.1 GCF_024448935.1 Stutzerimonas stutzeri | reverse complement strand
TGACCACCTTGGCGCCCCGGTGCTGCGGATCACCTTCGTATCGCGAACCGGCCACATCCGTCACCCCACCACCGAAACCGCCCCCACCCTCCCGAACGTCGGAATACGCCTTCGGCTATTCCAACCTACGTTGACGGGACACCGCGGATCGCGGTACGGCGGATCGCTTTCCGTATTTTCCGTATGATGGAACCGCGGTACGGCGAAGCGCATACGCCCACTGGCCGAACACCTCGGTGGTCGGAATCTTATCGTGTTGGACATTATCGAAGGGCATCTCTCGGGCACCTTGACCAAGGGCCATTGAGGCCGTGACCAGGTGAAACCCGCGCGGTTTGCGTAGCGTCGACTTCCGATCCGATGAGCCGGGCATCGGTGGCATTGCCTGCCGCGTTCGGCGGGTGCCCTCCCTACCTCGGACCGAACAGCCCAACGGGGACTATTCGACCCTCTGTTGCCAGCGATCCGGATTTTGCCGTGTGTGCAGGCATGCCACGATTACTATGGCATCGGGCTCGATGCTATAGATCAAGGCATAGGGGAAACGACGCAACAATGCCCGGCGGGCCGTGTCAAACACGATCTGGTAATACTCCGGGTTGCGCTCGATGCTCGCGAGGCTCGCCTCCACTGCTCGTATAAAATCGCTACCAAGCCCGGGGGCACAGGCCTCATACCAGTCGATTGCTGCTTCGAGCTCCGCCTCGACCTCTGGCCGCAGTCGAATGCTCTTGCTCATCCCAAGCGGGACCATAGGCGACCGCGGATGGTTTCCCAGTCCTGAGCGTCGCCTGGCTTTTCGCGGTAGGCGTCGAGGCGTCGCAGCACTTCCTGACGCTGCTGTGCCGAGAGCGGTGGCGCATTATCGGGCTGCGCAGCCACGCTATCCCAAAGATCCTCCGCCAGCTGAATACGCTCCGCCGGGGAGAGCTTGAGCAGTTCGCTGGCAAAGATGGCTGTGGTAGAGGAAGCACCGGACATTATTTCGACTCCCAAGATTCGTTAGCCTGACCGCATGCTAACACGGTGTCCCCACCCGGTTAATTTGGAAGCGATACGATACAGGCTTCCACCTGGATCGTCGGAATACGCCTTCGGCTATTCCAACCTACGTTGACGGGACACCGCGCAACACGGTAAACGCGGTGCGGCGGATCGCTTTGCGTATGATGGATCGCCGATGCGCGGTACCGCACCGCCTGACACTAAAATATTGCAAATCCGCTTGCACAAAGACAGCAAAGCCATCACCGTAACGACAGATGTCATTACAACGAGGGTTCATCAATGGCCTCCATCAATGTTCGGATTGACGATGATCTTAAAGCGCGTGCCTATCGTGAGCTGGACCGGTTAGGCGTA
>NZ_JAMOIE010000224.1 GCF_024448935.1 Stutzerimonas stutzeri | reverse complement strand
GCCAGCTTTGCCCGGCGCACTGGGTGTCCCTTTGTTGCTTATCAAGAATCCCTACGCAGAATTTCTGCGCGGAGGTGGGCTACCTCATCCTCAGAGAGCTGGGCGATATCGGCAATAGACGCATCATCCATTTCCGTTTTGAGGATCATGGCCCGTGCGACTTCTTCACGCCCTTCCCGCCGGGCATCGTTCAACAATGACATCTCATCCCGCAACGCCCGCTCCCGCACAAACGCGAGGCGCTGTGCCTCTTCATCGGCGCTGAGCTCGCGGATACGGCTCATCGCCTTCTTGACCGGTTCATGGGCAACATTGGCCATGGTGAGTTCCTCCTGCCAGTGCTTGAAGAAGGTGATCCAGGCGCGCAACGGTCCCTCTGGCAAGCCCAGGCGATCCGCCTTGTTCAGTTCGATCAGGTTCATCTGCAAGATGTTCCCCAGCGTCACGTCGGGCTGGGATTCGTCGCGCATTTCAAACCGCCACACGGCCTGCCGCTTCTGGGCCTCGGTGGCCGTGTACAGATCGAAGTCCAGCAGGTGGATGCCGACAGACGCCTTGAGGTGCTGATAGTCCTCACCAGCGTCCAGCTGCAGGCCGAGGGTCCGCGCCAGATAGAACAGGCCACGCTTATGCCAGGCGCCGTAACGACGAACCTGGATCTCCACATTATAGCAGTGGCCATCGGCGTCACGGGCCAACACGTCGAGAATGATGTACTTGCCGGTGAGCTCGCGGGGCTCGATGTTGGGATTGAGCACTTCGACTGCCGTGATATCGGGTAGATCCGGGCGTAGATCGTTGATCAGGTCCACCAACAAATCCGGAGCTTCCGCGAACAGCCGCTTGAAGACGTAGTCGTTGGTGGGATCGAGTAACTCGCTCATGCACGCTCCTATCTCAGTGCCTGACTCTACCAAAGCGCTGCCTGCCAAGGGCGTTTCTCCTTCATTCCATCCCCAGCTACGTCAAGAAAAAATAGCGCCTTCGACGTTTCCCCACCCCACAGCGCCGGTCAGGGTGACCATGAGGCGGGGAGTTTGTACCAACAAAGTGGGCGCCACAAAGGTCGCCGTAAGACCCTGATACCATTACAGTATCGGGCCTCCGGCACAGATCCGGACGTGCGCTACTAACGCATCCGGCTCCTGCGTCGAGTCAGACGCACAGACGCTGATTCGGATAAGGGTGAACCACCTTCACACTTGGAACCCAACGTCGCACCGATCTGTTGAAGGTAGTCCAAGTGAGCTTCCGGGCCTTTTGGCTGCGCCGCCTGAGCGCCCGCAGCCAACTGCGGCAGATCTCACGCCTGAAGGCATAGAGCACGGCGTCGTTACGTAACGGACAATGTAGCCTTCGCCCTGGCGTCGTCTCTTCTCCAGCGATCCCTGCATGCACCAGGT
>NZ_JAMOIE010000223.1 GCF_024448935.1 Stutzerimonas stutzeri | reverse complement strand
TTGCCAATCCGGGGTGTGGTTCAGGATGTATAAACCATCGTATGTCCTGACTAGAATTTCTTATGTAAACAATCAACCAGGAGCTAACGGATACGCGACCTGTGGAAGTGAGCCCGGAAAGGAGACTGGCTCTTTCCAGTGGTCGTTATCCTGCGGCAATCGAGCGTGCATGAGTTACGGATTCATAGCCGGCCAGGTACAGGAGTATGTCGTCCCCCAAGATGCTGCAGCCCTAACATGCTTTTAGTTCACTGTTTACGCTGCCCATAAGAAAGCCCCTTACCGGGGCTTTTTTATGGGAGGGTTTATTCGAATCTGGTGCACATGGACTTCGTGATGGTTGGCAAGCCTGTTAATAGCAAGTTGCTGTGCAATACCCGGTGCCCTGATCTTGGGCATAAGCCTGGAGAATCCAGTTTCCAGACGAGTCGTAGACCTTGCAGCCGAAGCCTGGATAGGTGCTTGCTACGTTTGTACCATGGTTTGAAGTTATGGTGCAGATCTTGTGGGCTCCGATATTAAGTGTTCCGCCCCAACCCCCTACACTTTTAGGGCGGTAATAAGAAGTTGAATACTCGCTTGGTGTCCCTAAGCCGCCATTGGATGTCCACACCCCGGATTGGCAAGATCGTCTATGGCTTATAACAGCCGTAGGAAATACAGGGCTGACATCCACCCACCGCCACTGCGAACTGCGTGTAAGCGTTATAACCTGTAGGGCAACTGCAAGCACCCGTTAGAGGGTTCCCACCGCCACATCCGCCACCGGCCCAACTTGCATAGAAGTAAGACCCTCCCCAACGCTCACCAGGAGTAGCTCCCCGCCACACCCCGGATTGGCAAGCTTATTCGAAGCGGGCGCAGATACATTGGGCAGGCCCGCCTTCGCCGTAGCAAAGGTTAGGTTCGACTGCGTATGTGTCGTAGCTGCTCGACTGTTTTCCGGAACATCCGGTGCGTATTTCGTTTGCGGCGCATCCACAAGGATTGCCAACCCGTATCACTGTGGCAGCGCTAGTTATACCGCTCCCTTTCCACGCTCCGGATTGGCAAGATGATCACTGAGTGAATTCAGCCAGATAGATTCGTCCAGCGCCGCATGTATATGGAGCGGACGACACTTGATATGCACTGCCCGCTGGCACCATGAAACCGATGGAATCCGATTTGGAACCTACATCGTATGTATGGCTTGACCCTGCAACTGTAATCCAGCCTCCGTAAAATACAGCCGCAGAAAGTTGATATCTATTCCCGCAGGTTCCTCCGGAGCCATTGCCTCCGTAAGCAGAAACGAACATTGGTGAGCTAGTAATGTTCGTCCTCGTGACAGACCCGTTGAACAAGCCGATATAGTCCAAACGACCAGGTGCTGATCCTCCCCCTCGCCACACCCCGGATTGGC
>NZ_JAMOIE010000222.1 GCF_024448935.1 Stutzerimonas stutzeri | reverse complement strand
ATGTCTCCATGGCGGGAGTGCACCGGGTCGCCTCGTTGGTACAGCGCTGGGTGCTGGGAACGCACCACGGTTCTGTGCAACCCGAACACCTGGACGCCTATCTCGATGAATTCGTGTTCCGTTTCAACCGGCGCACATCCAGCTCACGCGGGATGCTGTTTTAACGCTTGCTGCAGCAAGCGGTGGTGACGCCGCCAGTGACGTATGGGGATGTCGTGAGCAAGAACACCGGGGAGAGGCAATCGGATACCATTGCTGGATGAAATCACAGTGTCAATGGGGCTGATGGAGCTAAGCGGATACCCCTTGCAGGCATACAGTTGCTTGAGGAAGGGCTTGCGCGGTCGGCTCGGCGCCGACCCGTGGCAGCGCTTCATTTGATCGCGGCCGAAGTCCGCACAAGGCTGGTGGCTGTCACTCGACCTCTCTGCAGGCCATCGTAGAGGCGCCTCCACCGGCCGCTCACTGGTCAAGGTGTCACGCGACCGCTCACGCTGCACTGGCGTCTTTGATGGAGCCGTTCGTTGACCGGGTTGATGTGCAGGCGATCCGCACCTATCAAGTGTCGTTTCACAGACGCCGCACAGTCACATCTACCGACCAAGCGTCCCCAAACGAAAACACTCCCGTCAACCTCCCCCCCACCTCCAGCTCACAAGCCTTTGTCAGCCCACCCGTGATCACCAGATCACCCGCCTCCAGCCGCTGACCAAACGCGGCCAGCTCCCGCGCCAGCCGCGCCACCGCGTCCAGGGGGTGGCCGTCGGCATCGGCGCCCACGCCCTGTCCCAGCGTGTGGTGGCTGCCGTCGTGCAGGCGCACCGCCACGGTGCCCGCCGCCATCAGGTCGGTCACCGGCAGGCGTGGCCCGACGACGACCTGGCCGGCGGACGAGTTGTCGGCGGTGTTCTGTTCGAGGTTGAAGCGGTATCCTGTCCAGGTGGAGTGCACGACTTCGAGGCAGGCGTAGGCGCCCTCCACGGCGGCGACCACGGTGTGGCGGTCGACGGGCGCGTGCCGCGCGTCGAGGGCGGTTTGGAGGCGCAGCCCGATCTCGGGTTCGACCCGCGGCTGCACCAGGCGCTCGTGCACCGCGTCGCCCGAGTTCAGCAGCATCCGGTCGGTCAGCGGCCCGATGTTGGGCCGGGCTATGCCCATCTGGCGGCGCATCACTTCCGACGTGTAACCCAGCTTCCACCCGACCACGCGCTCGCCGGCGGCCAGGCGCAGGCCGAGCAGCGCGCGCTGGATGGCGTAGGCGGTGGCGAGGTCGGGCGTGCCGATGGTGGCTGCGGCGTCCAGTGTCCGACCGGCCTGGCGGGCGGCCCAGATCGCTTCGGCGAGTTGGTTGGGCGTCTGGGTCATGGGGGGGCTCCGCCTGGAAAGGTTGAGGGTGGGGCGCGCCGGCTATGGCAGGTCGGAGGA
>NZ_JAMOIE010000221.1 GCF_024448935.1 Stutzerimonas stutzeri | reverse complement strand
GGACCAAGTTTCTGAATTGCAAGGCGAAGCGATTGTTCTGTTCGCCACCGTGTTCGGCTTCCTGGTCCTGAAAAAAGCCCTGATACAGTGAGGTATTACCCATGCAATTGAACAAGCACTTCATCAAGAAAATTGGCGTTGGCGCTGCAGCCGCGCTTTCCACCCTGGCCGGTACTGTCTACGCGGCTGTTCCTGCCGAAGCCACTACTGCGTTGACCGAAGCTGGCACCGATGTTGGAACCATCGGCTGGGCCGTCTTTGCGGTGATTATTGCTGCCATGGCGTTCAAGTACATGCGCCGCGCCCTGTAAGCCGGGGTTGCGCACCGCACGTGCCGAAGCAAACAAACCCCGCTCCGGCGGGGTTTTCACTTCCGAGGGAACGCCTAATGAGCTATGAACTTTACGTCTTGATCCTGACCACCTTGGCGTTCTATCTCGTGTTTTTTGGGCGGGTGTGAGATGAATTTATTTTTCGCTTTGCTCGCTAGTATCAGACTAATGGAGGTTTGCTACCGCTGTCTTTCTCTGCTGTTTTGCTCTTCTTCTTTTTTACGGCTGCTATGTGGGCTCTGTTTTTTGGTCGCATCTAGTATTGCAATTGCTCAAATTTCGCAGCATGGCGACAGTTGGCACAATACTATGACTGAAGCTTCTAGCGCCTGTTATAATCAACAAGCGATTTACGACGAATATAATATGGGAGGTGTCTGTAACGTCTTTAACAACGAGCATGGTACTTACTACAGTTTGTCAGGTAAGTGTGGCTACCCTGGTGTCACCTATCAGACTTGTTTTGCGTATTTTTATCCGCCTGTTCCGTGCAGTGACGGAATTGACGCTGTTACGGGTGTTTGTATTCCTCCGTCTGAGCCTGTTAATCCATGCGAGTCTACCAACGGCCAATCTATTCTTCATCAGCATAGACAACGGTCGGGGGTAGGTCAGCCGTCTATTGATCCTCCTGGTAGTGTTTGCGCTAATAGTTGTCAATACGTGTTTGGATTTACTGCGCCTACTAACTGTTATGCGTTTAATTCTGGCGATCCATCTGGTGTTTTTTGCTCTTATCAATATTCTTCTGCCGGGTTTGAATGCGCGGCGGGTGATCCTGATTATCAACCTGTCGCCGCTACCTCTGACGTAACCGATCCCGACGATACCCCTTTGCCCGATCCGGACAACGGCTGCCCGGACGGCTACAGCTATAACGGCACTTTTTGTTCACCCGATCAGCCCACCGATCCCACCGATCCCACCGATCCCACTGACCCTACTGACCCCACTGACCCTACCGACCCCACTGATCCTACCGATCCCAGCGATCCGACTGATCCTGGCGACACTGGTGGTGGTTCCGATGGTGGTACTGGTGGTGGTTCCGATGGTGGTACTGGTGATGGTTCCGATGGTGGTACTGGTGGTGGTTCCGATGGTG
>NZ_JAMOIE010000220.1 GCF_024448935.1 Stutzerimonas stutzeri | reverse complement strand
ATCACCCTGCGTACCGATGGCAACGACATTCGTCGCCCATCGTTCGCGCTCAACCGCATCGGCGGCAACATCAGCCTGCGTTTCGCCGGCATTCCGATGGGCCACGAATTTACTTCGCTGGTGCTGGCCCTGCTGCAGGTCGGCGGCCACCCGTCCAAGACCGCGCCGCAAATCATCGAGCAGATCAAGACTCTCGACGGCGAATACAACTTCGAAACCTATTTCTCGCTGTCCTGCCAGAACTGCCCGGACGTGGTCCAGGCGCTGAACCTGATGGCCGTGCTCAACCCGAACATCCGCCACGTCGCCATCGACGGTGCCCTGTTCCAGGAAGAAGTCACCATTCGCCAGGTCATGTCCGTGCCGAGCATCTACCTCAACGGCGAGCTGTTCGGCCAGGGCCGCATGGGCGAAGAAGAAATCCTGGCCAAGCTCGATACCGGTGCCTCGGCGCGCGATGCCGAGAAGCTCAGGGCCAAGGACGCCTACGAGGTGCTCATCGTCGGCGGTGGGCCGGCCGGCGCCGCAGCGGCCATCTACGCGGCGCGCAAGGGCATCCGTACCGGTGTCGCGGCCGAGCGCTTCGGTGGCCAGGTGCTCGACACCATGGCCATCGAGAACTTCATTTCGGTCAACGAGACCGAAGGCCCGAAACTGGCCCGTGCGCTGGAAAACCACGTACGCGAATACGACGTCGACATCATGAACCTGCAACGCGCCGTACAGCTGATCCCTGGCACCGATGGCGGCCTGCACGAGATCCAGCTGGAGAACGGCGGCTCGCTGAAGGCCAAGACCCTGATCCTGGCCACCGGTGCGCGCTGGCGCGAAATGAACGTGCCGGGTGAGCAGCAATACCGCGGCCGTGGTGTCGCCTACTGCCCGCACTGCGATGGTCCGCTGTTCAAGGGCAAGCGCGTCGCGGTCATCGGCGGCGGCAACTCCGGCGTGGAAGCGGCCATCGACCTGGCCGGCATCGTCGCCCAGGTCACCTTGCTGGAATTCGACAGCCAGCTACGCGCCGATGCCGTGCTGCAGAAGAAGCTGCACAGCCTGCCCAACGTCAGCGTGATCACCAGTGCACTGACCAGCGAAGTCACCGGCGATGGCCAGAAGGTCACCGGGCTGACCTACAAGGACCGCAACTCCAGCGAATTCCATGAGCTGGAGCTGGAGGGCATCTTCGTGCAGATCGGCCTGCTGCCGAACTCGGATTGGTTG
The DNA here is from genome assembly GCF_024448935.1 of Stutzerimonas stutzeri. Classification (GTDB taxonomy): domain Bacteria; phylum Pseudomonadota; class Gammaproteobacteria; order Pseudomonadales; family Pseudomonadaceae; genus Stutzerimonas; species Stutzerimonas stutzeri_AO. Next base: position 218 of record NZ_JAMOIE010000220.1, on the reverse strand, counting down.
AAGGGGACGGTAGAGCTGACGTCGCGCGGCGAGATCATCGTCGATGCGCGTGGCGAAACCTCGCTGCCGGGTATCTTCGCCGCTGGTGACGTCACCACCGTGCCGTACAAGCAGATCGTCATCGCGGTTGGCGAGGGCGCCAAGGCTTCGCTGAGTGCCTTCGATCACCTGATCCGCAGCCCTGTCGAAGACTGAGCGTCGAAGCAACAAGAAAGGGG
>NZ_JAMOIE010000219.1 GCF_024448935.1 Stutzerimonas stutzeri | reverse complement strand
TGAAGGCCCACATCGGAGTGGATGATGAGTCGGGTCTGGTACACAGCGTAGTCGGTACGCCAGCCAACGTGGCGGATGTCACTCAGGTCGACAAGTTACTGCACGGCGACGAAAACGTCGTTTGCGCCGATGCCGGCTACACGGGCGTCGAAAAGCGCTCCGAACATGAAGGCCGGGCGGTGATCTGGCAGGTCGCGGCACGCCGCAGCACTTACAAGAAGCTTGGCAAGAGCAGCCCGCTCTACAAAGCCAAGCGCAAGGTCGAGAAGGCCAAGGCGCAGGTGCGGGCGAAGGTCGAGCACCCGTTTCGGGTGATCAAGCGCCAGTTTGGTTACACCAAAGTTCGCTTTCGAGGGCTGGTGAAGAACACGGCGCAGTTAGTGACGCTGTTCGCCCTGTCGAACCTGTGGATGGCGCGCCGACATTTACTGGCGAATACAGGAGAGGTGCGCCTGTAATGTGGGAAATGGCCGGCGCGAGGTGCTCGCGGCGGCTAAAAATCCAGAAAAAATGGATGATTCGATCGTTTTTTAGACGAATCGCCGCTTTTAAAATTGGCAGGGCTGAAGTCAGCCAGAAATACGTGACTACTTCAGACCATCCTTATAAGAAAGAGATAATAATTATGAATGAAAAAGAAACCAATAAAATACGCCGCATTGCTGTGGTCGGTGGCGGCATCGGTGGCTTGACCTTTGCGATTGCGATGCGCCACCACGGTATCGACGTTGATATATACGAGCAAGCGGAGGAGTTGCGTGAGGTGGGTGCCGCGGTCGCATTATCCGCCAATGCCACGCGTTTTTATTATAACCACTGGGGTTTGGGCGAGGAGTTTGACGAGGCTGCGTTTGAAATCTCTGCTTTGATCTACCGGGACGGAAAGACTGGCCGTGAAATCGGCAGGCACGCCGGCGGGCTGGCGTATCGAGACCTTTTCGGCGGCCCATATCTCGGCATCCACCGGGCCGAGTTGCAACGAATCCTCTCCACCAAGGTGGGTATGGAACGCATCCACCTGAATAAACGCCTAGTAAATATCGATGACACTGGCGAACAGGTAGTGTTACATTTTAAGGATGGCAGCAAAGCGGAAGCCGATATAGTCATCGGTGCTGACGGGATGCGTTCCACCGTACGGAATTTGATGCTCGGCTATGAAGATTACATATACGCGGGGTACACAGCATTTCGTGGGATTGTTCCAATCGATAAAATACCGAGCATGCCTGATCCGACCGCTATTCAATTCTGGATGGGTGAGTCCGGCCACTGTCTTCACTACCCGATCGGCGGAGACAGAAAAGGAGACATCAATTTCTTTCTCGTAGAGCGCACTCCGACGACTTGGCCACTAAAACAGTCGACTGCGCCTACAGACGACGGTGAACAGCTACGCCTCTTCAAGGACTGGCATCCTGCTCTCGTCGAGATGATCGCTTCGAACACCTTGAAGACAGTAAATCAGCGATGGGGAATGGTTTATCGTATGACCCTTGGCCGCTGGAGCAAAGGTCGGGTAACGCTGCTCGGTGATGCT
>NZ_JAMOIE010000218.1 GCF_024448935.1 Stutzerimonas stutzeri | reverse complement strand
CCCAAACCCAAACCGACAATGGCGCGCACTGCGTTAGGCCCGAAGGACACACCAGCACCGACTTCACCGAACGCCGGGGCAGCCTCGAATAGCTGCACATTAAGATGGGAGTGTTTGCACAAGCTCAATGCCAAGGCAAGGCCTGAAATTCCGCCGCCGACTATAGCGACGCGCAAGGCTGGTTTCTTAGCGTTCATGTCGTTCATGCAATACCTGTCATGACTTTATTATTGGGATATCTCCAACAGTAGCGAAGCCATAACTATTGATAAATACACTAATCCCTATATTATATATTCATAGGGAGAATGTACGATGCTGCCGCTTTGGCAGGACGACGTCCCAACATAGCGAGGCTCCATGGAACTGCATGACCTGGATTTAAACCTGCTGGTAGTATTCAACCAGTTGATGGTCGACAAGCGTGTCTCTATCGTCGCGCAAAGCCTAGGCCTAACCCAACCTGCCGTAAGCAACGCCCTGAAGCGCCTGCGCACCGCACTGCAGGACGAACTGTTCGTGCGTACCCACCAAGGCATGGAACCTACGCCCTATGCTGCACATTTAGCTGAGCCTATCGCCCATGCCATGCACAGTCTGCGCGAAGCGCTACATCACGAAGAGCGCTTCGATCCTTTAACCAGCGAGCGTACCTTCACCTTGGCCATGACCGACATTGGTGAGATATATTTCATGCCGCGGTTAATAGATGCGCTCGCTCGTAAGGCCCCCCATTGCACAATCAGCACGGTACGCGGCAGCTCGGTGAGTTTGGGACAGTCGTTACAAGACGGTACAGTAGATTTGGCCGTAGGCCTGCTACCCAACCTACAGGCCGGCTTCTTACAGCGTCGGCTTCTCCATAACCGCTACGTGTGCTTGTGCCGTAAGAACCACCCGGCCACCAGAGAGCCACTGACCTTGGAGCGCTTCTGTGCCTACAGCCATATACGTGTCATCGCCGCCAGCACTGGCCACGGCGAAGTAGATTCCCTTATGGCGCGAGCTGGCATCCGGCGGGACATTCGCCTAGAGGTTCCGCACTTCGTCGCCGTCGGCCATATCCTCCAGCATACGGAGCTACTCGCCACCGTACCTGAGCGCTTCGCTGACTGCTGTGTAGAGCCCTTCGGCTTGAATGTGCTGCCAATCCCCATCGACCTACCAGAAATCCCCATTAACATGTTCTGGCACGCAAAATATCACAAGGATTTAGCCAACATCTGGTTGCGACAACTGATGTTCGAGCTGTTTTCGGATTGAGTGACAATCCGGGGTGATCGATACGTAAGCGTACGCCGAACTCACCTTGCGTGATTCAGGCAGGTACCCACTGATGCGGCAGCAGTTGGCCGATTTCACTGGCCCGCTGCGTAGGCAGTCGTGTCAGCACGTCCTTGAGATAGGCATACGGATCATGTCCGTTCATGCGGGCCGACCGGATCAGGCTCATGATCGCCGCCGCTCGTTTGCCGCTGCGTAGCGGCCCGGCAAACAACCAGTTCGATGGACTTGCCCCTACCAAACCGGACACCAACTCCCCGTTGATGCTACTGCCAAGCGCCTGAATTCCCTCGGCGAGCGATATTTCAAAGCGCTGTGCGGATGCTGCTCGTT
>NZ_JAMOIE010000217.1 GCF_024448935.1 Stutzerimonas stutzeri | reverse complement strand
AAAGGCTGATCAAAATTCAGCCAGCGTCGGTTCACATGATCTGGCCGGAAACGGTCGACCTTGAGTCAATCGAGGCCGATTGATCAAATAATGGACGATCGACCGCGCCTACCCTGAATTTTGAGCGCACCGACCCCGGGAGGTCGCTCGGTGATCGGTTTCGAGGGCGGTCAGGCAGCGCGTTTTCGCTGCCGGGCGGCCTGTTCTCGTTCCCGCTCCTGCTTGCGCAGCTCGGCCCCCAGCTTTTGGATGTTACGGGCCAATACCGCCATCGACACATAGCGCTTGAAGCCGTCTATGCCGTGATCGGGGCATTTGTCCAAGCCGTGCACTTCCAAGGCGTTGATGGCCGACTCGACGGCGGAGTGCTGACGTCTGGCGGCCTGGAATGCCTCGGCCGTTTCCCGTTCCTTGTCCGTTTGATTCAGGCGACCTTTCTTGGGCAGCACGGACAGTTCCAGGCGTTCGCGCAACGCCGCTTGATTGGCGGGCGAATGAAAGCCCTTGTCGAAGCTGCACACCTTCAGGTCGGCAAACCGGGCCTGGGTTTGGCTCACCATGTCCACCGCCACCTGGTCATCGGTCTGCCGTTCCATGACCTGGTGATGCAGGATGAACCCCCACTGATCCTCCAGCACGCACACCCGCAGCCCCAGCTCGACCGGCACCCCAGCCTTGCCCTTGCTGATCCACTCGGTGTGTGGCTGGAACAGGGAAAACACCTTCTCCTCGTGGGGTATTTTTTGGCCTTGAACCACACGGCGCTCAACCTGCTCGATCTGCCGTGCCGCATGCGCGATAAAGCCCTCGATTTCGGCGATTTGCGCGATCGTCGTCGGGCCTGACAGGGCACTCATGCCGAGGGTCGTCTGGGCTTTTTCGGTCAACTCCCGGGCGTGCTGCACGTAGGCTTCATGGGCCTGAACGACCGCCTGCCGTTGCACTTCGCGTTTGCTTTCGTCCTGGGCGGTGGAGTGCTTGAGCTTCTGTGCCTTGCGGTACAGTTTCTTGAACTGTCTCAGGTTGAACTGGCTTTGCCGCCACAGCGTGAGCCCGCGTGCTTGACTGAGATCCGCGGTCAGCGTGACCACTTTACGGATGGCGTCCCAGAGCAAATTGATATCGGTCGGAAAGTGGACATGGGTTTCCACGACAAAAGAGTCGCAGCGCCCCTTCAGCGCGCCCCCTTCTTTTTTTAACGCCCGGTGCCCCGCCTTCACCACGACCTGATTGATCTCATCCAGGATTTCCGGGGTGAACAGGGAGACGTTGTCCTTCAGGGTTTGCAGCTTGTAGGTTTGATCCTCATCCCGAATGCCGTGCCCCAGCATCTCGCGGATGGTTCGGTGGTGATTCACCATCTCCTGCAGACGGTCATAATCCCAGCTCAGGTTCAAGCGCAGCACCCCCAAGACCAATACCCGCCATAAAGACATGCCGGGGCGACCATTGCCCTCGTCGACGCCTTCCGGCACCAGCTTCTCCAGCACCTGGAAGACCTCCTGTCGGATGACTTCGTCGGTGTACAAATATTGCAGGCCACGAAGAAGCTGGGGAATGTCATCACGAGAGCGGAGATCGAATTGGATGCCGGCGATATCGACCTCGCCGAGTTGAAGTTGCTTGGGCTGAACCTGGCGCATA
>NZ_JAMOIE010000216.1 GCF_024448935.1 Stutzerimonas stutzeri | reverse complement strand
TCAGGAAAACGCAGGAGAGGTGCCATCTAACGATTCCAGTCGCAGCACCAAGCAGGAAGTGAATGACGGTGCCTGTCATGTTCAGTTCCAGCCTGCGTTACGGATCTTGAGCGAGACGCTCACTGTCGAGCACGCGCTTGGCGCTGAGGTAGTTCTGCTGCCAGTAACTGTTGGAAAGACTGTCCAGACGTACCGTTCCGCCCGTTGAGGGCGCATGGACGAAACGCCCTTCGCCGACATAGATGGCCGCGTGGCTGACACGACGCCCGCCGCTGGTGGCAAAGAACAGCAGATCACCCGCTTTCAAGTCATTACGCCTGATAGTGGCGCCCCGCATGGCGTTCATCTCTCGAGTCGTACGTGGCAAAGCGACACCGGCCGCGCCTCGATAGACATAATTGATCAGACCGCTGCAATCGAAGCCGCCATCCGGGGTATTGCCACCGTAGCGATACGGCGTACCGACCAGACCCAAAGCGGAGAACAAGACCTCCTCAGCTGTGCCGGGAAACTGTTGGGGTGGTGGTGAAGGCGCGGCGACGATGGGCTCGACCGGCGCTTGGCTGGAACAGGCAACAAGCAGCATCGCGGTCAGCAGAACAGCTGTGAAACGAGCCAGAAGAGGCATGGCGAAGCAGTCCCAGGCACATGAGCCATCACTCTGCCGGCATGCAGAAATGGATGCAAGCCCGGTGCAGAACTCACTCAGTACTCAGTGATGAGTGGGAACGGCGCTTGAGTTATGAGCAAGGACCCAGACGCGCTTGGCTTGCATGAAGCTGGAACGCCAGTCGCGCTATGCGCTGTTCCTGTCAAGAGCGGCATCGCCGGCCAACGACGCCAAGGCGTACAGGCCTCTACCCCCCGCTCGCAGGCTTAGTTCTCAGTGGTTGACCGTAAACGCCAGCATTGCCGAGAGCTGAGACATGGGTCGACCACTCTCGCTGTGCCATTGGCTGAACATCGATTGCACGGCCGCCTGATCCCGCTGGCTGCTGGGCGCCTTGTCCACTACCTTTTGCGCCCTGAGCGCAGCGACAACGTCGTTGCTGGGGATGAACGTATCTTTACCCGCCATGCGCAGCAGACGCGGCGCCGATAGGCCTCCCAGCTGGGTGCCGTGCCTGGCCAGATAGCGCCACAGGCCGACGATATCGGTGACCGGCCAATCAGCGATCAGGTCGCCGAAACTCCCCTTCTCCTTCGCCACGTCCAGCACGAACTGGGCGTTGCGCGGCACGCTCTTGAGTTTGCCCAGGTGGCGGATGAGGCGGGCATCCTGCATCAGTCGCTCGATGTGTTCGCCTCCCATCAACACCAGCTTTTCGGGATCGAAACCAAAGAAAACCTCTTCGAACGCCGGCCACTTGGCGTCGACCAGACTGTGCTTGAGCCCGGCGCGGAAGATACGCAGACTGATCAGCGAGAGGTAACGATCATCCGCAATGGCGCGAAGCTCATCGGGACGCTTGGGTTGCGGCAGGCGGCTCTCCAGTGCTGCGGCCGAGCCGAAACGATTGAGGCAGTATTCGTGCAGCCATTTGTAGTCGCGCATGCAAGTCCTGAGTCATCGATCGAAACGAGCCACACAGGTTGCCCTCGGCTACCCGAGGTCGCAAGCCCGACCGTCGCAGCCCAGCAATTCTCATTATGG
>NZ_JAMOIE010000215.1 GCF_024448935.1 Stutzerimonas stutzeri | reverse complement strand
CTGGTCGCCAAGCCAAAACTGACTGCGGTGTAGGCTTTGTCTATGGCGATTTCGACCGAATGCAGCGGGGCCCCCGGCATGCGCAAGAAGGCGGCCAGCACACCGGAAGCGTCCACCACCGCGACGTTGACGCGTATACCCATGGCCTGCGCCGCCTGCACTGCGGCACCAACTGCCTCGTGTGCGGCGTGCCAGTCAATCGTGGGCACGACGATGCTGTGAGTCGGGTTAGGGGCTTGCGGTGAAATGGTCTTTTGCATGGGTGGTTATCCGTTATTGAAACAAAGGCGCCCCAAGCTGATGAATCAAGACTTGGGGCCCCCACTGGTCATTCAATCGATCATGTGTACACATCTGTGAACGACGACACCATCTCGCCGGTGTGGAAGAAAATTGCGCGACCCGCTTGATCTTCGGTCCAAGTCGTCACCGGGCGGTCCCGCTGCGCCTGGTACCCCAGTCCTGCAAAGGTCTCATTGCGGTTGCCGCTAGGGTCGAAGAAATAGATCGTCTCGCCGCGCGTGAAGCCATGGCGTGTAGGTGACACATCAATACGTACCTTGTTCTTGGCCATGACATCGCCCGCCTTGAGAATGTCGTGCCACGAGTCCAGGAAATACGAAATATGGTGCAGGCCGGGAGTCGGCGCACCAACAAACGCAATGTCATGCGGCTTGCTCGAGCACGACAGGAACGATGCCGACTGGAATGAGCCATCGGGGCCGACGGTCAATTGCTCGGTCTGGAAAAAATCCAGCACATCAATGAAGAACCGTGTGTTGTCGGCCACCCTATTGACACCAGTGCCCGGATCGAACTCACACATCAGTAGTACGTGATCCAACCAGTGCGCCCCGGCACCCTTGATGCTGTCTGGCCACGGATCGGGATTGATGCTACCCACCTCGGTGCCGACGTTTTCTTTCATGGCGTAAAGACGCATTTCGTGCGTGCTTGGCAATTTAAACACCAGCATGCGCCCCGTGGATGGCAGCGTGCCCTCGGGCATCATGGTGGTCTTGGTGCCAGCGGCTTCAATCCTAGCTTGGAAGGCGTCCAGATCACTGTCTTTGGTAACCTTGTAGGCGACGTGGTTCATTCCAGCCCTGTCCGATGGGGTGAGGATAAGGGAATATTTATCCCACTCGTCCCAACATTTCAGGTACACGTTCCCGGCATTGTCCTGCATGGTCGTCTTTAGGCCCAGCACGTTTTCGTAGTGCTTCACTGCTGCGGCCATGTCCATCACGTTGATGCTGACGTGGCCAACTCTCATAATACTCATGTGTGTCTCCTTCATTTGTTAATAATCTCGTTCGTTGATGAAACGAACCCTTTTGAAAAAACCTTTTCAAACTTGCCCACCACCTCCAGTTGAACCGGGGTGACCGGCGCCACACGGCAGGCCAGGGTGAAGCCGCGTGCTTCCTCTGCGGCACTGACATGCGCGCGGCTAACAGGACCCAGAGGCCGGCATTGACCCTCAATAACATGGACCTTGCAGACCCCACAGCCGCCGTTGACGCAGCCCACCGGGATGCCCTTGCGGCCCAGGCGCAGCATGCCTTGCAGCAGACTCTCATCCGTGGCGCAGGGAAAGGTTTCACCGGTTTGCATGACATGCACGCTGACCTTGGGGCGGGTGTCGAAGAACATGC
>NZ_JAMOIE010000214.1 GCF_024448935.1 Stutzerimonas stutzeri | reverse complement strand
ACCTTTTGCACAGCCGCTGGCATGCATCGGTGCGCAGGGGATAGAGCAGGATCCGCTTAGGGGACGCGCCGTGGCGTTGATGGCGACTGTCCTGTCTGCCACGGCCTGTAGTCAAACCGACGTCCAGCCAGTTGGCGGCACGGTAACAGTGACCACTGAAGCGCTGAGTGTCCACCAGGGTTTCAACCAACCAGGGGCGGACGCCGTACTGTTGCTCCCAATCCCGGGTGACGGCGCGCACTGCCAGCGCCAGGACATGGCTGGCCAGATTGGGGATCCGCACCCAGGGCAGGAGCAGGAAACGACTGTTGTTGATCAGCCGGTGGAGATTCGCTCGGCGGCTGGCATCGTCCCAGCCAATCCAGACATCCCGGGCCTTCATGCGCCAGGCGGGTGAGGAGAACTGCAAGCACCCCAGCACGGCAGGCTCTCGGTGTGAGGTTTCGATCAGGTAGCGCAACGAAGCGCCATACGCGGTGCGGTAGCCCAGGTAGTGGTAGCGCTCGATCAGTTCCCGCCATGGGTGTTGCTCGGCTGATTGTTCGACCCGCCGCAGGCGAATGGGCTGCACGTCGGCCAGATTCCCTTGCAGGGGTGCCTGGGGTTCGCCCTGCGCGGTGCGCACAATCCTGGTGGTGGTGCCCGGCGGCCTGCCCGCGCGCGGGGCGGGTAAGCTGATCAACCCCTGCGCCTGCAATCGTTGCAACAGGTCACGGCATTCGCGGGTTTTCAGGCGACCGTTGGGACGGCACCAATCCATCCATTCGCACAAGGTAGCCGCCAACTCCTCCTGGCTCAATCCGGGATAGCTGACGACACAGCGGCGGATCAGTTCAAGTTGTGCGGTATCGAGCGATTGCCCACAAAAGGCAGGGAGGCGAGCGTTCATGGTTAGCTGGTGTCCGGGGGTGTGAGCTTCCAGCCCTTCATCATGAAATCGAGCAGGGCGTCAAAGCTCTCGAAGCAGTGGTAGCAGGTCAGTGCCTGAATATGTTGGAAGAACATCTTGCGGCTGGGCAGCTTGGCGCGGATCAGTTGGTATTTGCTGTCCATGCGATCGAGCAGGGTGTGCAACAGGAAGGCCAGCAGGTTCAGGGTGGCCAGGGTGGCGGACAGGTGGTGTTTGCCGTGACCGAAGTTGTGGCTCAGGTGATAGCCTTTGGTCTTGAGAGTATTGTTGTTCTCGTTCTCCACCTTCCATCGCGCCCGCCCGGCCTGCACCATGGCCTCGACGTTGCTGGCGTCGATGGGGTGATTGCTGACAAAGGCGTTGCGGTAGAGCAGCTTGCCGTTCTCGTCGGTGGTGGTCAGCTCACACCAATTGACCTCAAGTGCCTCCTTACCCTCGCGCAGAGGCAGTTGGCTGGCGAAGCGGTAGTTGTCCCGTTCTGTGCGTTTGCCCTGGCGCCGCTGCCGCGTCAGGGTGTGTACCGCGCCGGTTGTCTCCAGCCCCTCAAGCCACTCATACAGCGTTTTGTGGGACGCTGGCTTGCACACGAAGAGGAAGTTCCAGCCGGCGGCCAGGACCTGTTCACACAGGGGTTGGCGGCTGTAGAGATCATCCCCCAACAGGGTGACCCGATGGCCCTGAAAACGGCTGGCGTGTTGGCTGATCCAGCGCTTGGCGGCGGCGTTCTCGCAGTCCTGCTTCTGGTGGCCGTCCTGC
>NZ_JAMOIE010000213.1 GCF_024448935.1 Stutzerimonas stutzeri | reverse complement strand
GTGCCCATCCAGAAACCCGCATTTTCAGCCAGATTGGCTCACAACCTCCACTCCCGGAGGTGACCTGACTGTCTTCAAAAAATGAAAGCGGCCAAACACTGGCCAGTGTGGCTATTATATGATCAATTAACCCGTATTCAGGCCACGGGCGTGCACCGCACGACTGCCCATGCGCCCTGTTTACAGCTTTTCAGTCGGAACCGGTCGGCTAATCCGGACCGAGTCGCGCCAGCCGCACCAGGTTGTAGCTCAGAGCCGAGGCCCAGACAAATGCCTTGAAGCCATCGTGACCTTTCCACCTTGCCTTCGCGGCGCCGAAGGCCCTTTTCAGCTCCGAGATATTGCCTTCGACGCCGGCTCTGAAATGACGTAATACATGAAAGGTCTTCGACTTCACGCCCATGGCGGTGAGCGATACGCCAACAGGCTTGTGAAACACCACGTGCTTAAGCCCCATGGCGCGTCCGGCCGCGACATTCGCCTGACTGGCGTAGCCGCCATCGGCAACCACGGAACGGGGCAGCTTGCCCAGGACAGACCGATGAAAGTCCAGAACCGGAACAAACAGCGTCTTGTCACCGGGGTTGCCCTCTTCGATGGTTAACGCGGTGATAAAGCCCCCCGTTTCACTGCTCAGGTTAATCTTGTGGCCATATTGCACGTCGCGGAATCCCTTGACGATGATGTCGGTGTGGGATTCAAACAGGCTGACGATCTTGTCCGAGGAAGGAACCCGTTCGCCCTGGATGACACGACGTTCGGTCTGCTCGATCACGCGCGATGTCAGCTCCCTGTAGTGCGACAGAGCGTCCAGCCACTTCCGGCAGGATAGGGAAGTCTTTGCTCCTTCAATGACCTGCTGTCGTCCGCGATCCGCCTGCTTCAATACCCGCCGCGCGATCGTCAGCAAGTCGGGATAGAGCGCGTCCTTGGTCGCCTTTTTCGCGTTGAATATGCGAAACGCCAGTGACTTTGCCGCTTTGCGTTTGTCGGTAAAGCGGACCTTCAGACCGGTTTCGGTTTTGCTTTTGGCCAGCAGCCGACTGATCACACGAACGCCATCATTCAGCAACTGGCTGTCACTGGGCGGAGCGATATGACTGGCCACCACGGTGCTGTCGATGCGCAGTTTATCCAGCGAAATCACATCCTGGCGGATCAGATTACGGGTCATGGCCTGGTGTGCCTGCGCCAGCGTCTCCGGCTTGATGCTGCGGATCGTGGACTGCAGGCAGGACCGGCTGGGCGACAGGTGAGCCGGCAACCGGGCAAAGGTTCGGTAGGTCACCGAATCCGACAGATGAAAGGCGAGCTGTTCATAACTGAACCCCAGTTGCTGCCTTAACACCAGGCAGCGCAAAACACTCTCTGCACTGAGCCCCGTTCGCCCCACGGCCGATACCGAAGTGTCGATCAGATCGGCGGCCACCAGCTCCAGAATCTCGGGTTGCCTGTCCAGGACCTCCGACAGCTTCCGGAGTCTGACGCCATACTCGTGATTCGAGTAATGTTCGAATATACTGACCTGAGCATTGCGGGTCTCTCGCATGCTGGATCCTCTTGGTTGTTGGCTGTTTTTGGTTCGTGCTTAAAACATACCAAAACCAAGAGGATTTTTTTACCCTTCCTCAGAAATATTTACCGAAAATCAGTTGCTTATTAGTTTCTG
>NZ_JAMOIE010000212.1 GCF_024448935.1 Stutzerimonas stutzeri | reverse complement strand
TGGCGAATGCTGGTGGCAGACAATTGCGGAATCATGCGCGCGCATTCGACCGCAGTCAGACTGGTGCCGTGGGCCATGATGCCGGCATAGACCATCAGCAGCTCGTCGGTAGAGCGCGGCTCACGTCCGAGCATGATCCAGCTAAAGCGCACCTGGGCGTCAACGGCCAGAATCACTTCCGGCAATTGAACCTCACCGATGCGGTGATCCAAAGCCGCGCGCAGCTTGGTCACTTCTGGGTCTTCGTCCTCTGCGGGCAATGGCGACAAATGGAGTTCATCATCCACGCGCAGTACGCCACTGCGGGCTGCAGCGGCCACCGCATCGACACCGGCAGTTACTCTGGCCAGCAAAGGCTTCAAGAAAGTGGCAGCCTTGCTGGGTAACGATAGACGGGCATAGTGTTTCTTGGACTCTGCCTGCCAACGCTCGTCCGTGAAGAACAAGCGCGCACGACCCCGAAAGCTCAGGCTGTGCTCAATCCAGACCGAGCCATTGCGCACCGCGCGGCGCAGGGCAAACAGGGTGGCCACCTCCAACGCCTGAAACGCCCGTTCCCGGTCTGGGCTGGAGATCGAAACCTGCCAGATCATTCCCAGACTTGGTGCCACCACTTCAACTGGCAGCTTTCTGGATCCTTTGAGATATAAAGCTTGCAGCTTGGCAAGGTACTCGATGGCAGGATGCTCGCCGGTGGCCTGCCAGGGCAGCTTTGCAATGGCGACGAGCAACGACCGCACGGGGCGAATTCCATCAATCAATCCCTCGCGGACCAGGGAGGCCCTGCTCGGTGGTTTGCGTTTCTGGGTTTCGGTGATCAAGGCTTCAAGACGGGCACGCAACTCAGCATCTGGCACCGCACCTTGCGCGCTCAAGGCAACAAGTTCGCCGAGCAGCGTTTTGTACATTGCGGCCCAATTGACGGTAGCGGGGACATCGGCGGCAGCCTGACGCCACAGATCGGCGATCCGGCGCTGCACCATAAGGATCAACTGGTCTGTGGTGGTGAACAGGCAATACCGAAGAAAGCATGCGACCTCCACGGTGCGCGCTGGCTCTTTGATCTTGGCTCCGGCTGAGGGCGGCCTGGAGACAAGTCGGCGCGCGTAGCGGCGCAAGATGAGATCGGGGATGTCTGCCAGGTGCTTATGAACGTCCAGCGTGTAAAGCAGGTCGATGCGCTCCAGTACCTCGCTGATTTGGCGGGTTGAGTGTTTCGCCGGTGCAGCCCATAGCCAACTCTGCTGGGTTTGTCCATCTGGGCGCAGCTCTGAAACTGAGGCTCGCCAGCGATCAAGTGTTGCTGGATCAACGCTGGCGGCGATGGCGGTGCCTGTTTCAACTTCAAGCTGGGCAAGTGCCGCCGCAATCAGTGTCCGAATTGCCCGCTCGTGCACGATCACCAGCTTGTTCTTGTACAGCCATTGACGCGCCCGCACGAGTAGCTGATCGCGGTCGGCGCAGCGCGCCACTTCGTCGCGCAGTTCACGTACCAGTGAGCGGCGCTGGTGCTCGCTCATCCACTGGAATCCAAGGACCGTGCAGGCTACTTGTTGGTGATCGAATAGCGTGCGCCCGCGTTCATACATGGCTCTCAGCGAGGCGACTTCTGGTGCTGCAATGCCAAGCTCGTTGCCAAGGTGGCGCCACAAGGCTACTGGAATTACCCGAAAGGCACCGAGCAAACGCCCACTCATGCGCAGGAAA
>NZ_JAMOIE010000211.1 GCF_024448935.1 Stutzerimonas stutzeri | reverse complement strand
TCCTGCATAGAGCAGCGTGTGAACAAATGCCAGCGCCGCACCGATAACGGTCAGCGGTAGGGCATAACGCCAGACTGTGAAATCCGTGCGGTAGCAGGCGATGGCCAGGATCACCGCCAGCGGAAACATGAAGGCACGCTGGAACCAGCACAACACGCAGGGTGCCTGGCCCATCACCTCACCAATGAACAGCGCGGACAGCGTCGATACCAGTGCGACCAGCCAGGTTAGCAGCAGCAGATTCCAGGTCATGCTTGGAGGTTGAGGATTCATTTCGGTTAACTCGTGGGGATGACAAATACTTGCGGTGGAACCGCCATCCAGTTGGTTCGGAACATCATACTTCCTTTTATCGGGAAGGCTTGGTTCTGCTGGGGCCAAGCGGTAGAGTAACAACGAAGTGTCGCCCGTTCCGTAGAAAGGTTACCCATGTCCAAACTTGCAGAATTCAAAGCTTTAGAGGCCCAGCTCGCAGCACAACTCAAGCAGCTTGATGCTCTAAAGAATGACGGAGAACTCAAGCGCGAAATCGAGTTCGAGGAAAAGCTCCGCAATCTGATGTCCGACTATGGTGTGAGCCTACGCGACATCATTTCTCTACTGGACCCGCAAGCAGGTCTGCACATCGCCGCTCCGACTGCACGTGGACCGCGTCGGCAGCGCCAAGTCAAGGTTTACAAGAACCCAGAAACCGGAGAAGTGGTAGAGACGAAAGGCGGCAACCATAAGATTCTGAAAGCTTGGAAAGAGAAGCACGGCGGCGAAAAGGTGGAGAGTTGGCTCCAGTAAGCCGTTCGACGAATGCAAGAAGCCAGGCACTGCCTGGCTTCTTTTTGATCTTCCGTGATCCGCTGTCTACAACTCGAAGCCACCGCTCGCACCGGCAGGAACCGGGCGGTTAGCGACCGTAGCAATGACAGCTCACCCTTGCTCTCCATCACCTGGAGGGCAACCCATGAACACCACCGCTACCCACTGTCACCAACCGTGGAATAAGGGAAAGCTAGTCGGTCAGAAAGCGCCGCTTCGTCTCAGAGATATTTGGGCTATCCGAGTAAGGCTCCAGATTGCGGAGAGAACCCGAGACCTTGCTCTATTCGATTTGGCAATCGACAGCAAGCTACGCGCCTGTGATTTAACGAAGCTCCGGGTACGCGACATAGCCCATGGAGCGCACGTGTCACCACGAGCCATCGTGATGCAGCAGAAACTCAGCGACCGGTACAGTTTGAAATCACCGAACAAACCCGGGCAGCGCTGGAGGACTGGATACATCAGGCCCAGCTGCGAGGTGAGGATTGTCTGTTTCCAAGCCGGTTGCACGGCTCAGACTATCTCTCCACCAGGCAATACGCTCGCATCGTCAAAGCCTGGGTAACAGCCATTGGTCTCGATCCGGCCATATACGGCACCCACACGCTGCGGCGAACCAAGGCGTCGCTGATCTACCGCAGGACGAAGAACCTCAGAGCCGTACAGCTGCTACTGGGCCACACGAAGCTGGAAAGCACCGTCAGGTATCTGGGGATCGAGGTAGACGATGCTCTGGAGATGGCGGAACAGACCGAAGTTTAACCAGCGATAGCGACGGTTGAAACCAGACCGTCGCTATCCGGCCCAGAGTGTGTAAAAACACTTTCTTATCGTGCGTGCTTCAGCCCATTGCTCCTGAGCATGGCAATTTCCCGATTATTTACCGCGATCAGCGCC
>NZ_JAMOIE010000210.1 GCF_024448935.1 Stutzerimonas stutzeri | reverse complement strand
CCCGGACGTTTCATAAACCGCCCCAGACACCCCCGAAAGGCAGCCTTCGCCAGCTGATCGGCGCTCGACCGAGCCGATTTCTGCGCCAGTTCAGTCTAGCGACGTGCTGCCGGCGGCGATGGTCGTGAGTCTGGGACGCTTCGAACCGTCGCCGAAGGTCGTTTTTCCGGGGTACGCGCAGGCGTCGCCCTCCGGACGTCGCTGGAACCTGCTGGGTTTGCGTTGCGGGCTACTTCAAGCCAGGGTCGGAGGTCGCGCCAGGTAGAGCAGTTCGGTGACCCGATGCAGCAGACCCTTCATCGGACAGGCGCTGGGCAGGTGCAGCTTGATCCGGTCCTTGTACTGCACCACCCGCACCGCCAGCTTGAACAGCTTGAGGATGATGCTCATCGGCTGCGCCTTGGCCAGTTCGGTGTGGCACAGGGTGTTCTCGCGCAAGCTATGAATGAGGCTGTAGGCGGCGCAGGCGTAGAACAGGCGCAGGTGGTTGGCGAGAAAGCTGTGGTCGGAGGTGCGGTCGCTGCTGAGGTCGTTCTTGATCGCCTTGATGAAGTTCTCGTCCTGACCTCGCGCGCAGTACAAATCCCGGTACAGCAGCTCCGGCGCGGGATCGGTAAGCGAGGTCACGACGAAGCGCGGGTTGTCGCCCAGGCTCATCACTTCGGCCTTGAGTACCACCCGCCACGGGCGCGACCAGGAGCCGGCCTGATAGTCGATATCCTCGTACAGGCGCGTCGCGACCGGTTCAGCCTGGCCAAAGCGGCGTGCATTATTGCAGCGCTGCCTATGCAGGGTGCGAGCGCGATCCAGCAGCGGCGTGGCCTTGGGTGTCAGCGCCCGGTTGCCGGCCAGCCCGAACAGGAAGTCCATCTGATCGTCGCCTTCGCACAGCGCCATCAACTCGGGATTGGCGAAGTGGCCGTCGCCACGCAGCAGGATGTGGGTGTCCGGCCAGGCCCGCCGCAGTCGGCGCACCACGCGGCCGATGATCGCCGCGTTCTCGCGCCCGGTGGGCCGCTTGCCGGGACGTAGCACGGCGGTGATGAGCTTGCCCGAGAGCCCCTCGAACAGGAACAACGGAAGGTAGCAATGGCTGCGGTAGTGATGATTGTAGAACGCCAGCTCCTGCTGCCCGTGGGTGCGATCCTCGGAGTGATCCATGTCCAGCACGATCATGGCCGGCGGCGTGGCATAGCTGGCGACGAAGGCATCGACGAACGCCTGCGCCAGACGGTAGATGTCCTTGCGGGTCATCGCGTTCTCCAAGCGCGAGAAGGTGGGACCGGAGGCCAGTGCGTTGCCCGTATCAAGCGGCGCGCGCTCGGCAGCCAGTTTGAAGACCGGATCGTGACGCAGGCTGTTGGCATCGTTGCCGTCGGCGTAGCCGCAGGCGGTCTGGAAGACCCGCTGGCGCAGCAGATCGCTCAGGCTGTGGTCGATGTAGGAGGCGTGTCGCTGATCGCGAATCGCCGACGCCAAGCGGTCGATCAACCCGGTCTGGCGATCGCTGCCGTGCAACAGGAGTGCACCGAAGTCGCTGGACAGCATGCCACCGTTGAAATCGCCCCGAACCGTGAAGCCAGCGATGGCGGGAAAACGCAACTGGGTCGGGGTAAACTGATCCATGGGCGGTCTCGTCTTTGCTTCGTCCGAAGCCTTATTGGCATAACCCCAATTATATCAATGGGATATACGAGATTCGCCCTTTTTTATGAAAAATTCGGG
>NZ_JAMOIE010000209.1 GCF_024448935.1 Stutzerimonas stutzeri | reverse complement strand
GGCCTGCGGCAGCGTCCACAACCGCGACCTCAACGCCGCGATCAACCTGAAGAATCTGGCCGTGAGTTCCACGGTCGCGGCCTGTGGAGAGGCGGGCTCTGGCTCCGGTCGCAAGACCGGAGTGAAACCGGCCTCGATGAAGCAGGAAGTCAGCTTTGAACCAGTTTTGCTCGTAGCTCAGGTGGTACCAAGCAATGGACGCCGCCGCTTGAAGCAGGCTCGCGTTGTGCCGAGATCTCGTGTTCCGAACTATCGCCTTCCGCTCTACGCTGTATTCGCTTGAACTGGACGTAGAGCAGGATGTTCTTCAGCGACAACGCGGTTGCGGTTGCGAAACAGGCGCCGTTCACCCCATATCGGGGGATAAGGATCAGGTTCAGAACGAGGTTAAGCACAGCGGCCGCCATATTGTTGTACATGTACTGACGATGATTGCCGGTCATGGTCATGAAGATGCACAAGGGGCCTGCAGCCAGAACGAAGAAGTACCCGGTGGCCAATATCAGCAAGGGGAAGGCCCCTTCCCTGCGGTACTGCTCACCGAAAACCATGAGGATATAGTCGTGCAACAGAAAAATCGCTGCCAGGATAAAGACAGCCAGTCCGAACATTACCTTTGAGTATTTATTAACGATATCGAACGCGCCGGCATAATCCCGGCCAGACCACCGCCTGGAGATGCTCGGGGCTATGGTTCCGTTGATGATGAACAACAGCGTAGTGGACAGAGCCGTCACCTTCGCGCAGATGTAATAGATGCTGACCTCACCCGCCGAGCGCATCAGGCCCAACAACAGCGTATCGGACAATTCGATCACGCTGTTGGCGGCAGCGATGAGCATCAAGGGCAGGCACAACACCAGCATCTCTTTCCAACCGACGGCCCCGCTACCCGACGCTCTCGGCATGCTCATTCTGGCGCGCGTGACCGAACCGAGCATGCCCAGCACGTAGCTCACGGCGAAACAGGCGACCACTGTGTTCAGTTCGTTGCCTGTGATCCACACCAGTATTAGCGTCAAACCTGGCTGGAAACCGGTCTGCCAGAACAGCCCTTCGCTGGTTCGTTCCTTTGCCTTGAGCGTTTCGCTCGAGATATGCGTGAGCGATATGCATAGCGCCGCCGTGGCGAAGAGTACGGCCGATAGTTGAAAGTGCGACTCGGTAGTCTTGGAGAACCAAACCACCACCAGACCGATCAGAATGGCCGGGATGTTCGCAAGGAAAGCGAGCGTCAGCGACCGATCGAAATAGCTGCGCTGTCGATCGTCTTGCAAGGACGCAATGTTTTTCAGGCAAGCGACGTCCAGACCTAATCTGGACACCAGCGAGACGAAGGTTCCCAGCGCCACACAGAAGAATACCGTGCCCGCCAGATCCGGTATCAGTATTCGCGCCAGCAGAATGTTCAGCCCGAGCATTGCGCCCGACCCGCTGCCCTTGGTGATGATCAATCGACCATAGCGAGCCATTCCGCCTTTCATTCCTGACTCCGACGGGCGTCCGTTGCGTATATCGAGTTCATGGTTCTCCGTGCCAAGGCCGTCTGCCGGCAATCCATCGATGGATTTGGCTTCACAAAAAGAGCGTCGACAGAACAGAAAGTTCCAAACCGGAGGCCCTAAGACGGCTGCGCCTCGGTTACTGGCGCGGTGACCGGAGCGAACTGAATGGATGCACGCCAGGCATGGCGGGCGCTGAGAGATTCTCAACGATCGGGTAGGAGGAGGATTCACATCC
>NZ_JAMOIE010000208.1 GCF_024448935.1 Stutzerimonas stutzeri | reverse complement strand
AGCCGCTGTTCGATCACCGGCCGCCACGGCACCAGGCTGAATCCCATGCCGTCATCGAGCATCGCGTAGCGCCCACTGGCGAGCATGACCGAGCGTCGGTAGATGCCAGCCACGTGTTGCCCGTCGGCTACCGGCTGATGCTCCAGTCCGGTGTTGGCGGCTTCGTGGCGGATCGCCTACGATCAGAACTTGGGCGGATTCTCCGGGGCCGCATAGGGCGCCTTGCCGTCACCATAGAACCGCTTGCGCGTGGCTTCGGTCACAAGCCCAACACGACAGAATATCCTCGCGTCGGCCAGACCTCACGGCCGCTGGCGAGCGTTGCAGGTTTCGGCACCGAGCAGTCGCTGGCGTTGCAGCGTAGGTTCGTTGAAGCACTCGATCTGCACCCGCTCATCGTTGTCGGCTCCGCGCAAGTTCTGCTGCGCTCAAGTTGGCGAACGCCTATATCCAGAGCACCCGAATCCAGGTGCGTCATGCGCGACGCGGTGCTATATTCCAGATTGACCGTCTGCTTTGAGCTTAGAGTTCCTTCGCATGATTTCGTTTGCACGCCATTCCAAGTCTGCCTGGGTCACAAACAATGTGGCTTGCGGCGTGCGCGCAACGAATCCTCCTCCTGTCTCATCTGTCGCGCCTCCGGCGGACATCGCAGTGGCTGGCGTGCATCCGCCACGCGCGATCGTCCTGGGCTGATCCAGCCCGCCTCGCGGCCCCTCCTGAAACCGATTGGGTTCCACTGACGCAGTTGCGTCCCGTGGATGGCCGGGGCCTGTGCTTCATTCGACAGGTGAGTACAAAATGACTTCCAAGTCCTCCACATGGACGGCCTTCGCCGCCATGTCCACATTCGTGCTGCTCTGGGGCAGCGCGGCTATCTTCACCCGTTGGGGGCTCGATCACGGCTCGGTGTTCGCGCTGCTGATCCTGCGCTTCGCCCTGGCACTGGGTGCGTTGCTGCTGATCGGCCTACCTGGCAGGCGTTGGCTACCCAGACCCGGCACGCGCTGGCAGGTCGCCGCAACGGGTTTGCTGCTGATCGGCAGCTATTCGGTCTGCTACTTCCAGGCGATGGCCCACGGCATCACACCGGGGCTGCTGGCGACACTGCTCGGCGTACAACCGATCCTGACCCTGCTGCTGACCGAACGGCGTTCCTCCGCATGGCGCTTGTGCGGCCTGCTGCTGGCACTGTCCGGCTTGACGCTGGTGGTCTACCAGAGCCTGGTGCTGACGAAGCTGTCCGGGCTGGGCACGGGCTTTGCGCTGGGCGCGCTGCTGTGCATGACGTTCGGCGCCATGTTGCAAAAGCGCATCCAGCAGGCACCCGCCGAGGTGCTGCCATTGCAGTATGCCGTTACGCTGCTGCTGTGCCTGGCCTTCGTGCCGTTCCAGCCGTTCCATTTCGAGCCGAACCTGGGGTTCCTGATCCCCTTGCTGTGGCTGGGCCTGGTGATCTCGGTCGGGGCGCAACTGCTACTGTACCGGTTGATCCGCAGCGGCAATCTGGTCAACGTCACCAGCCTGTTCTACCTGGTGCCGGTGGTCACGGTGATCCTCGACTACCTGATCCTGGGTAATGCCATGCCCGCGCTGGCTGTGGCGGGCATGGCGGCGATCCTGGTCGGGTTGGCGCTGGTGTTCAGGGCGCCGGCATCGCCATCCGGTCGCTGACCAAGCGGGGCATTGTCTCGATAGCGGCTGGCAGGTGATAGAGAAACGGAATGCCGGCTCGCGCGCGCCACCAGTCAGCGGATTTGACTGGTGACGCGCTTTCAAACCGAAGGCCCACGTTGCCGGCCGATCTCCCACGACACCCCACCGCCGCGCACCGTGGCGGCGAGCTGTTGCCCCAACCGC
>NZ_JAMOIE010000207.1 GCF_024448935.1 Stutzerimonas stutzeri | reverse complement strand
TGGTAGACGATCACCGAGGCTTGGGCGTCGTTGATGATGAACTCCAGTTCCTGCGCGCTGAGCCGGAAGTTCAGCGGCACGGCGATGGCGCCCAGCTTGGCGCAGGCAAAGAAGGTTTCGATGAAGGCCGGACTGTTGATCATCAGCAGACAGACGCGGCTGCCCTGGGTGACGCCCTGGCCGGCAAGCACGTCAGCCGCCTGGTTGACCCGGCGATCCAGCTCGGCGTAGGTCACCCGGTCATCGTGATAGACGAGAGCCTCGGATTGCGGACGATACCCGGCATGGTAGCGCAGCCAGTCGCCGATGCCGCCGATGTAGTGGGAGCCGAGGCCGGGGGCAGCCTGTTGTAGTTGTTGTTGGCCGGGGGTAAAACCCATTGCGCTACCCTCTTGTTTATTGTTCTCCCAAGGCTAGACCTAACACTTGGTCAAATTCAAGATAGACACTAGACTAATTTGACCGAGTGATTGGTCTCATGACTGAATAATCCGGCCTGCCAATCCACTGGCACCGCTCCCTGCCCACACGCCAACCCGTTCCGCAAGCGAGCCGCGTCAGCAACAACAATGAAAACAATGAAGCAGAGGGCCTTGAACCCCCTCGACCAACGGAGAGCAGCATGCGTTACACCACCGAGCACAAGAGCCTCTACGACTCCGTCAGCAGATTCGTTGCCGCGGAAATCAACCCTCACGTGGACGAGTGGGAGGAAGAAGGCATCTTCCCGGCCCGCGAACTGTTCCGGAAAATGGGCGCCAAGGGCTTGCTCGGCATCACCAAGCCCGAGACCTTTGGCGGCATGGGGCTCGACTGGGGCTATGAGCTGGCCTTTTGCGAAGCGATGGGCGAAGTGAACTGCGGCTCCATCCCCATGGCCGTAGGCGTTCAGACCAACATGGCCACGCCGGCCCTGGCCAAGGTCGGCTCCGACGAACTGCGCCAGGAATTCCTGGCGCCAGCGATCGCCGGTGACTACGTGGCCTGTATCGGCGTGTCCGAACCGGGGGCGGGTTCTGACGTGGCCTCCATCAAGACCACCGCCCGCAAGGATGGCGATGATTACCTCATCAACGGCGGCAAAATGTGGATCACCAACGGCACCCAGGCCGACTTCATGTGCCTGCTGGCCAACACCGGAGACGGGCCGGCTCACAAGAACAAGTCGCTGATCGTCTTGCCCATGAACGCGCCCGGGGTCACCGTAGCCCGCAAGCTGGACAAGCTGGGCATGCGCAGCTCGGACACCGCCCAGATCTTCTTCGAGGACGTGCGGGTGCCCCAGCGCTACCGCATCGGTGAAGAGGGAATGGGGTTCATCTATCAGATGCAGCAATTCCAGGAAGAGCGCCTCTGGGCCTCCGCCAGCCTCATTCGCTCCTTGGAGAAGTGCATCGATGAGGTGGCAGACTACACCCGCCAGCGTATCGCCTTCGGTAAGCCGCTGCTGCACAACCAGAGCATCCATTTCCGCTTGGCCGAATTGCAGACGGAAGTGGAGCTGCTGCGCGCCCTGGTTTACCGGGCCACCGAGGGGTACATCAACGGCGAGGACATGACCCGCCTGGCCTCCATGGCCAAGCTGAAAGCCGGACGGCTTGCCCGGGAAGTCACCGACAGCTGTCTGCAATATTACGGTGGCATGGGTTTCATGAACGAGACCCTGATCACCCGCCTGTACCGGGACCTGCGCCTGGTCTCCATCGGCGGCGGTGCCGACGAGGTCATGCTGAGCATTCTGTCCAAGTTCATGGGAACCCACCCGGGCGGCCAGTAAGCCGGCCAAGTGAACTTCGAACTTCGAGCTGTCAGGGACGATGGCCCGCGGCCAGTTGCCATACCCGATCAGTCAGATCATCCAGGGAGAGCCCG
>NZ_JAMOIE010000206.1 GCF_024448935.1 Stutzerimonas stutzeri | reverse complement strand
CGACGACATGAAGGCTCAGGAATGCAAGGTAAGAAATTCCGGCGGTTAAAAAACAGCATGTTTTTCAAATCCATGCCGATTTATTGCACCGTGCCACTCCCCGAGGCCTACTGGGCGTTAAGGCTTTATGCGATGCATTGGATAAAGGCGCACAACAAAAAAGCCTGACAGATGATTCCGTCAGGCTTTTGTCGGATCTCGCTATGTTCTAAGGCATTAGAAAGGCGCGTTTATATCAACCACATTAATCAGTTTGTGGTTTACAAACTCTTTTAATCCCAAATCGATCAACTCGCGGCCATAACCTGAGCGGCGAACTCCGCCAAAGGGCAGGTCAGCCTTCACCATAGTCGGGTGATTGACGAACATCATGCCAGTGGAAACCTGATTAGCCACAGCGATACCGCGTTTGTTATTGGCAGTAAACACTGAGCCACCAAGGCCAAAGGGCGAGTCATTAGCGATGGCAATCGCCTCTTGCTCATCCTTGACCTTATGGATTGTGGATACAGGGCCGAAAAATTCCCAATAGTAGGCTGGGTTATCGGGCGTCACATTGGTGAGTATTGTTGGCTGCACAAATGCACCTTGCTGTGGCACTTTAGAGCCAACTTCGGTGGCGGTCGCACCGTGTTTTACTGCATCACGGATCTTCTGTTTCAGCTCATCGGCGGCGCCTTGGGAAGAAAGTGGTGCTAACGTTGTGGCTGGATCCATAGGATCGCCCGCTTTGAGCGCCTCAACGCCCTTGATATAGCCTTCCATAAATTGATCATAAATAGCTTCAACCAAGATCATCCGCTTGGAAGATGTGCAGACCTGACCCGCATTCCAGTGACGGCCGAATACGGCCCAGTCGATGGTTTTTAGTAGCTCGGCATCTTCCAGTACGATAAAGGCATCTGCTCCCCCCAGTTCTAGGGTCGATTTTTTCAGTGCTTTGCCGGCTTGAGCTGCAATAATCGATCCCGCATCTTCTGATCCAGTGAGGGCAACTCCATGCACTTTGGGTGAACTGATGATCTGCTCTACCTGATCTCGAGTCGCATACAGGTTCTGGAAGGCACCCAAGGGCAGTCCAGCTTCCTTCATCAGGCCTTCAAAGGCGGCTGCACACTGGGGCACGTTGGAAGCATGTTTCAGCAGTAGGGTATTTCCGGCTGAAAGCTGTGGTGCCAAAATACGTGCAACCTGATAGTAGGGGAAGTTCCAAGGTTCGATGGCAAGTAATACGCCTAGGGGTTCGTTAACCAGTATTGCTTCGCCCTCGGCGGGATCGCTAACCGGGAGTTTTTGTGGTGCCAGCATTCGCTCGGCATGTTCGACGTAGTATTCAAAAATCTGCGCCGATAGCTCTACTTCAGCCTCAGCTTCAGCGATAACTTTGCCCATTTCTAACGTCAGCAGTTTGGCATATTTGCGCTTGTTGTCTCTAAGAACTGTGGCAGCCCGAGACAGTATTGCGGCTTTTTCTGCAAAGGGAGTGATCCGCCAGCTTAAAAAAGCCTGATGGGCAGCTTCTATCGCCTGTGTAACTTCGGTATCTGTCGCATTTTGAAATTCTTTGATGAGCTCTCCCGTAAAGGGATTAGTCGTTGCATAACCCATATGTTCCTCCAAGCGTTCAACGAATAGGTATTAATGCCAATTCTTGGCATCAGGGCAGAAAATGTTCAGTTTGTAGTGGGATCCTTGCCATGTAGGGGCAACGGATAAAGCCCTGTCTCTTGAATTGTCAACTGCATAAATAGGTCAATAACATCAAGGCGATGCTTAAGTGATTTGTGCAATATGCGCTTATATTGTCACTACTTGCGAGTACAGGAACAATAAACGCCCTTTTCCCCAAAGTCCATGGGTAGTTCACGCCTAG
>NZ_JAMOIE010000205.1 GCF_024448935.1 Stutzerimonas stutzeri | reverse complement strand
CGTGACGACGGCGCCGGAAATGTCTCGGCCATGAGCGGGGCCAGGGTTCAGCCCCGTGAAGCGCAGGAGCGGCTGGCAGAGGCGACGGCTCCCGATCTTGCCGCGCTGCCCGGCTACAGCAGGCAGCGCCACCGCCAGGAGCGCCAGGTCGGGCGCTGCGCCTACCGGCGCATTGCCATCGGCCAGGCCGGCCAGCAGCAACGCATCCTGTAGGCGGGGGTCAGATCACTTGAGCACGTCGCCGATGCAGACGTACTTGATCTCGACGTAGTCGTCCATGCCGTAGTGCGAGCCCTCGCGGCCCAGGCCGGACTGCTTGACACCGCCGAAGGGCACGTGCTCGGTCGCCAGGATGCCGACGTTCACGCCGACCATGCCGTACTCCAGCGCTTCGCTCACGCGGGTGATGCGGCCGATGTCGCGGCTGTAGAAGTAGCTGGCCAGGCCGAACTCGGTGTTGTTCGCGGCGTCGATGGCTTCCTGCTCGGTCTTGAACTTGAACACCGGCGCGAAGGGGCCGAAGGTCTCTTCGCGGGCGCACAGCATGTCGGCCGTGGCATCGGCCACCACCGTGGGTTCGAAGAACTGGCCGTCCAGGCGCTTGCCACCCACCAGCACACGGCCGCCCTTGGCCTGTGCGTCGGCGACGTGGCGTTCCACCTTCTGCAGCGCGGCTTCCTCGATCAGCGGGCCCTGGTTCACGCCATCTTCAAAGCCATTGCCGACCTTGGCGGTTTTCACCTTGGCGGCGAACTTCTCGACGAACTGCTCGTACACACCTTCCTGCACGTACAGGCGGTTGGAGCAGACGCAGGTCTGGCCGGCGTTGCGGTACTTGCTGGCGAAGGCGCCTTCGACGGCGGAGTCGATATCGGCGTCGTCGAATACGATGAAGGGCGCGTTGCCGCCCAGTTCCAGCGACATCTTCTTGACCGTGGGAGCGCTCTGCGCCATCAGGATGCGGCCGACTTCGGTGGAGCCGGTGAAGCTGATGTGACGCACCACGTCGGAGGCGCACAGCACCTTGCCCACGGCGATCGAGTTCTGGTCGTCGGCGGTGAGGATGTTGAGCACACCGGCCGGGATGCCGGCGCGGATGGCCAGCTCGGCGGCGGCCAGCGCGGTCAGCGGCGTCAGCTCGGCGGGCTTGATGACCACCGGGCAGCCTGCGGCCAATGCGGGCGCGACCTTGCGGGTGATCATGGCCAGCGGGAAGTTCCAGGGCGTGATGGCGGCGCAGACGCCGATGGGCTGCTTGAGCACCATCAGGCGGCGGTTGTTGTCGAACTGCGGCAGGGTCTCGCCGTTGACGCGCTTGGCTTCTTCGGCGAACCACTCGACGAAGCTCGCGCCGTAGGCGACTTCGCCCTTGGCTTCGGCCAGCGGCTTGCCCTGTTCGGCGGTCATCAGGCGACCCAGGTCGTCCTGGTTGGCCATCAGCAGGTCGTACCACTTGCGCAGGATGATGCTGCGCTCCTTGGCGGTCTTGTTCTTCCAGCCGGCCCAGGCGGCGTTGGCGGCGGCGATGGCACGCTCGGCATCAGCCGGGCCGAGGTTGGCGACGTCGGCCAGCTTCAGACCCGTGGCCGGGTCGAGCACGTCGAAGCGGCTGGCGCCCTGGACCCATTCGCCGTTGATCAGGCCGTCGGTCTTGAGCAGGGTCGGGTCCTTGAGCAGGGCCAGGGGGGAGGTTTTCATGTCCATGCGGGTCTCCTTGAATGCAATGGGTGGAATGCTCTATTTCAGCGCGTCGGCGAACCGCTTTTCAAGCTGCGCGCCATTGCCCACCCAGAAGGTCGGGTTGAAGCCCAGCGAGCGGCGCAGGTTTCCGGGCGCCGATGGCAGGTCGCTGGGCGCCATCGACAGGTCAATGAGGGGA
>NZ_JAMOIE010000203.1 GCF_024448935.1 Stutzerimonas stutzeri | reverse complement strand
CCTTATAGGCCAAGCTGCCGGGACGCCAGATCGCGCATGATCTCCTCGGCGCCGCCGCCAATGGCGTTGACCCGCACTTCCCGGTAGATACGCTCCGACTTGGGCCCGCGCAGGAAGCCGGCACCACCCAGGGTCTGCACGGCTTCCCGGGCACAGTATTCCATGGTCAGGGTGCTCTGGTTCTTGAGCAGGCACACATCGGCTACCGGGTTCTCGCCCTGCTCGATGCGCCAGGCCAGTTTCTCCAGGTAGGCCTGGCTGGCCTCGATCTTCATGTGCATGTCCGCCAGCTTGTGGCGAACCACCTGGTGCTCGATCAGCGCCCGGCCGAACGTCTGGCGCTGACGGGCATAGTCCACCACCTCCTCATAGGCCGCCCGGGAGAAGCCGATACAACTCGCCGCCATAAAAATACGCTCGGAGTTGAAGTTGTTCATGATGATCTTCGAGCCCTGGTTTTCTTCCCCCAGCAGGTTGCCGACGGGCACCCGGCAGTCGTCGAAGTACAGGGTGGCGGTATCGGAGCACCACCAGCCCATCTTCCGCTCCAGGGGGGTGCGGGTGAAGCCCGGGGTCTCCCGGTCGATCACCAGCAGAGAAATGCCCTTGTGACCCGCCTCGCCGGTGCGTACGGCCACGGTGTAAGTATCCGCCCGCATACCGGAGGTGATGAAGGTCTTGGAGCCGTTGACGATATAGTGGTCACCGTCCCGCCTTGCCGTGGTTTTAAGGGCCGCCACGTCCGAACCACCACCGGGCTCGGTAATCGCCAGGGCGCTGATGGCCTCGCCGGCGAAGATGGGCGGCAGTACCCGTCGCTTCAATGCCTCCGAACCATACTTGACGATCGGCGGCGAACCAATGCCGTGGCTCATCAGGCTGGCGGACAGCCCGCCACAGCCGGCCATGGCGAGCTCCTGGGCGGCGATGATCATGTAGAACAGGTCCGCTTCGATGCCACCGTACTCCTCCGGGTACCCCAGCGGGATCAGGCCGATATCGGCCGCTTTGCGGTAGAGCTCCCGCGGGAACGTGCCGGCCTCGTCCCATTCGATGACAAAGGGCTCGATTTCCTTGCGGACAAAAGCACGCACCGAATCCTGGAAGGCCTCGTGTTCGGCGGTGTAGAACGGACTGCGGGTCGTCATGGATCTTCCTCGGTTATTCCTGCTCGGGCGAGCGGCCGTACTGCCTGCGCAATGCCCGCTTGAGCACCTTGCCGGTGGCGGTGCGGGGCAGCTCTTCGAGTACCGTCAGGTGCTTGGGCACCTTGAAACGGGCCAGGTGTTCGCTGCAGTACGTCTGGATTTCCTCCAGGGTCGGCTCTTCGCCCTCTTTCGGTACCACCAGCGCCATGGGCACCTCGCCCCACTTCTCGTCCGGTACCCCGATCACCGCCACATCCCGGACTTTCGGGTGACGGTAGAGCACCTGCTCCACCTGGGTGGGATAGACGTTCTCGCCGCCGGAAATCAGCATGTCCTTCTTGCGGTCGACGATGTAGTAGAAGCCTTCCTCATCCTGGCGGGCCAGGTCACCACTGTGGAACCAGCCGTTGCGCCACTCCTCGGCCGTGGCGTCGGGGCGGTTCCAGTACTCGCGGAACATGCTGGGGCCACGCAGCACCAGCTCGCCGGTGTCACCGGGCGCTACGTCGTTGTCGTTCACATCGACGATGCGCATCTGCACATGAATCAGTGGCTTGCCCACCGAGCCGTTCTTGCGCACGGCATTTTCGTTATTGAGGACACAGCCGCAGGCGCAGGTTTCGGTCATGCCGAAGCCTTCCAGGAACTGGAATCCGCGTTTCTGGAAGAACTCGATAACCGTGATCGGACAGGGCGCACCGCCGGACAGCAGCACCTTGAGCGCCGACAGGTCATAGTCATCGAAGTCCGGTCGCTGGCTGAGCATGAGCCACATAGCCGG
>NZ_JAMOIE010000202.1 GCF_024448935.1 Stutzerimonas stutzeri | reverse complement strand
TTCTTGACAACAGATCCAACAACAGGGCGCGACCACCACCGAATAAGGACACATCGCCAATGGAAGCTGCTTTCCCCGCGCGGATGCTGATGACCAGCAAACTCAATCCGCCCACCTCACGGGCGGCTCAGGTACCCCGTAGCGACGTGGTCGACACGATACTGGGTGCCTCTGCTGCGCGCCTCGTGCTGGTTCGTGCGCCCGCCGGATTTGGCAAGACCACCGTCATGAGCCAGTGCATGAAGCGCATGGAGGGTCAGGGCACGATCACCGCCTGGCTGACCCTGGATGATGCCGACAATGACGCTTCCCGTTTCCTCTGGTATCTCAATGCGACCGTCGCGCGGCTGACAGAAGATGGCAAAGAGACCGATTCTCCCCAAGTCCGCACCTTCACCTCGACAGGCGATGCTGCGCTGGACATCGTGGCACGACTGTCGGAACACCCGTGTGCCTTCGCGCTCTTCCTGGATGACTTCGAACGCGTTCAGGATGCCGCGATTCTGGGCCTGATCAGGGAGATCGTGGAGCACCTGCCGAGGCGTGGCCAGGTCATCATCGGCACGCGCAACCTGCCGGAGCTTGGCCTCGGGCGGCTGCGGGCCCGGGGTCAGTTACTGGAAATCGACGCCCGTCAGCTCAGGTTCACGGTCGAGGAAACTACCGATTTCCTGGTTTCCAGGCGGCACCTGGCGCTGACCCAGGACGACCTGACCCGCATCCATGACCGCACGGAGGGCTGGGTGACCGCCCTGTGGCTGGCCTCTCTGGCACTGGAGAACCATGACTCCCCCGAGGCGTTTATCGCGCGTTTCTCGGGCGCCAACCAGACCATTTCCGACTACCTGGCCTACGATGTGCTCGCCCTGCAACCCCAACCGGTTCGGCAGTTTCTCCTGCGCACCAGCATCCTGCGCCACCTGAACGCCTCCCTCTGCCAGGCCCTGCTGCCGGATACGGCCGCCGAGGCCATGCTGTCTCTCCTGGCAAGCAGCCATATCTTCCTGACCCCGCTGGATAACGACGAGAACACCTACCGTTACCACAGCCTGTTTGCGGAATTTCTCAAGGCCCAATTGAACGCCGAGCATCCGCAGGAAATCCCGGCCCTGCACCGCGCGGCGTCCCAGTGGTACGAGGATCGGGACCGGCCGGTACCGGCGATTGACCACGCCCTGGAAGGCGGCGACTACGAGCGGGCCCTCGGGTTGCTGCGGACTCATGCGGCGAGCCTGCTTTCCCAGGGCCGGATGCGATTGCTGTCGAAGTGGTTCAGCAGCATCCCGCCGGAGCGACTGCAGCAGGACGAAGAGCTGCAGATGGCCTGGGTATGGGCGCTGTGCTTCACCCGCGGCCCCACCGAGGCGCTGCAGATGCTTGAGGAAACCGGGCTGGAGCAGTCCACCAACCCGCATATTCGACCCCATGTGCGGGCGATACGACCGCTCACCCTGGCCATGACGGACCGCCAGGAAGAGGCCATCGAGATTGGCGAGCGTGGCCTGCCGGAACTGCCGACCTGCCAACCCTTTGCCGACATGGCGCTGATCAACTCCATGGCCAGCAGCTATTCGGTGATGGGGCTTTACCACAAGGCCCGCCAGCTGCTGGAGGGCGCCCGGCACGTCCAGGGCAGCTATGCCAGCTCGTTCAACGTGATGTACTCGGAAACCGTGGAAGGCATCATCGATATGCAGGAGGGCCGCCAGCGCCAGGCCGCCGTCCGCTTCCGCCTGGCCGTCGAGGCCACCCGGCAGGCGTCCTCCTTCAGTCAGGCCAACGGCAACGCCTGGGCGGGGGTGCTCCACGCCAGCGCCATCTACGAACAGAACCAACTGGACCTGGCAGCCCGGCTGCTGCATGTCTATGGCCCCCTGGCCAGGGATGTGGGCCTGCCGGATCATATGTTGCTGAGCGACATCATGCTGGCACGGATCGCCTTCTCCAAGGGCGAAATCGACCAGGCATTTCGCATCCTGATCGAGCTTG
>NZ_JAMOIE010000201.1 GCF_024448935.1 Stutzerimonas stutzeri | reverse complement strand
AACAGCGGAAACAATAGAGCAAACTCTCGAGTAAAATGGGGCTTGCGCATTAGCCGGGATTGCCTGGGCCCCGGGTTTGCGGGATGTCCGGATATCGGGATTACCCTCGTCATCGATGTCGTCACCTCCACCGACGGGGAGCCTCAGCCATGACCCGACAGCCGCGCAACTGGCGCGTTCGCCTGGCTTTCGAGCCGAATCGATTCTCCGCCGAGCAGTTGGAGCGGGTCTATGAGCAGCTGAAGCCGACGGGCGCACGTACCACGTCGGCGCCATCGAGATCCCAGCCTGCAGCGACAAACCGCGCGAACGCGAAGCGGGGTGGGCGATGAGCGATACCCGGATGGTGGCGCTGTATGCCCGCGTGTCTTCGGATCAACAAGCCAAAAGCGGCACGATCGAAAGTCAGATTGCCGCGTTGAAGGAGCGCATTGCGGCCGATGGCGAGCAGATCGCCGAGGACATGCGCTTTATCGATGCGGGTGTCAGTGGCGCCACGCTGATCCGCCCGCAATTAGAACGGCTGAGGGATCGCGCGGCACTCGGCTTGATCGAGCGTCTCTACGTGCTGTCACCGGACCGCCTATCGCGAAAGTACGCGCATCAGGTTCTCCTCATCGAGGAACTGTCGGCGTGCGGCGTCGAGGTCGTGTTCCTCAATCACGCCATCGGCGCGACCCCGGAAGAGACGCTATTGCTGCAGATGCAGGGCATGATCGCTGAATACGAGCGCGCCAAGATCATGGAGCGCAATCGTCGCGGCAAACTTCATGGCGCGAAGCGCGGCAGTGTCAATGTGCTCTCGACGGCGCCCTATGGCTATCGCTACATCCGCAAGCAAGCCGATGGCACGCCGGCGCAGTATGTGATCGACCTGTCACAAGCGGCGACGGTGAGACAGATCTTTGCCTGGATTGGCGTCGAGCGTCTGAGCATTGGTGAAGTGGTGCGGCGTCTTGCCGAGGCGGGCGTCCCGACTGCATCGGGCAAACCGCACTGGGACCGCAGCGTCGTGTGGGGGATGCTGCAGAATCCGGCCTATATGGGCCGAGCGGCCTTTGGCAAGACGCAGGCGCGCGATCCCTTGCCCCGCGTGCGCGCACCGCGCCACAGCGCCGACACGCCCAAGAAAGGCTATTCCGCGGTGCGCACCGAGCCGAGCGGCTGGATCGAAATCCCGGTGCCGGCGATCATCAACGAGGCGTTGTTTCTGGCCGTTCAGGAGCAACTCGACGAGAATCGCAAGTCGGCGCGGCAACGCCGCCACGGTGCCGTCTATCTGCTGCAGGGCCTGACTGTCTGCGGCCAGTGTCATTACGCCTATTACGGCAAAAAGGTCAGTAAAGCGGCGGGCAAGGGCCGCCAGCACTATGCCTATTATCGTTGCATTGGAACCGACGCCTACCGCTTCGGCGGCGCACGCCTCTGCGACAATCAACAGGTGAGGACCGAGCGGCTCGACGAGCTCGTGTGGCAGCAAGTCGTCGCGCTGCTGGCCCATCCTGACCGACTGAAGACCGAGTACCAACGCCGCCTGGACGTTCTCGAACAGACCGAAAGGGAGAGTGCCGATACGGCGGCACTGGAGAGACAGAAGCTCCATCTGGAGAAAGGCAAGTCACGGCTCATTGACAGCTATGCGGAAGGGGTGATCGATAAAGCGGACTTCGATCCGAAGATCCGGCAACTGAAGATCAAGCTCGAACAGATTGATCATCAGATCGAAGAGTCCCGGCGCCATGAGGCGGGACAATTCGAGCTGTTTCTCGTGATCAATCGTCTCGAAGAATTTGCCGCCGCCGTCAATGACCGATTGAGCACCATCGACTTTGCCACGAAACGGGAGATCATCCGCGCGCTGGTAAAACGCATAGAGATCCACAAAGAAGAAATCATCGTCGTCTTTCGGGTCGACCCGGATCCGGGGTTCAATGCCGGCGAGGGCTCGACGGATTCACAAGCGGGGAAGCAAAGTATGCAAGATCGTACGCGGCGTACT
>NZ_JAMOIE010000200.1 GCF_024448935.1 Stutzerimonas stutzeri | reverse complement strand
GCGGCGTAGCTGTGGCTCGATGCGTAGCACGAAAGCCCGGGCCGCAGGCCTCGCGCTATGCCTCGGATGACGGCAGGGCGATCACTCGCCGGCACCCTGCTCCAGCTCCAGCAAGCGCGCTGTGGCAGCCTGCTCGATCAACAAATACAGGCGCTCAACCTGCTGTTGTTCCAGCGCTTTCAACAATTCCAGGGCCTCCACCATGCCCTCGGCGCGGGCCTGGGAAATCAAGCAATTCGCCGCGCTGGTGGCGGTGTTCACTTCGGCCAGGCGCCTGCGCAATACAACCTGATAGCTCGGCGGCAGGATCAGGCCAGGCATCAACTCCTGTTCGTTTCGCATACCGGCCTCCCTCAGTTTTCGCCGACGACCTGGCGCACTTCGGCCATAACCTTGTTCCACTCGTCCACCGCATCAAACATCGCGCCGACCGCTGCCAAGGCGTGCTGTTGCTTGGTGTAAGTGCGGTTCATGTGCTCGGGTCGGCAAGCTGGGCCAGGCCGGTGAGCTGCCACCAGGCTGAGGTAAAGCCGTCGCTACGTTC
Source organism: Stutzerimonas stutzeri (assembly GCF_024448935.1). GTDB lineage: Bacteria > Pseudomonadota > Gammaproteobacteria > Pseudomonadales > Pseudomonadaceae > Stutzerimonas > Stutzerimonas stutzeri_AO. The sequence continues at coordinate 1,481 of NZ_JAMOIE010000200.1, read as the reverse complement.
GGGGCCATTGGGCAGGGTAAGCGCACCTTTCAACTGAGTGAGGTGCAGTTGGGCGCAATCAATGATGGCTTGTTCCAGTTCGGTCATGGCGTATCAACTCTTGGTAATGGCGGGTTGGGTCCAGTCCTCAAGGACTAGGCCAGGAACGCGAGCAAATTCGCGAGTGTTGTTCGTGACCAGAACACACCCAGCGGCCAGGGCATGGCCGGCTATCGCTGCATCGTTGTTGCCAATGGGCGTACCCAGGCGGGCGAGGGCGGTGCGGATCTGCGTTGTTTGATCTACGGCGGCGGCGTCCCAGGACAGGATGGCGTCCAGGCGCTGGATGAAGGCATCGACCATCGCTGCAACCTTGGGCGATGCCTTGGGGTTGGCGGCCCCGAAACGCATTTCGGAGTAGGTGATGGCCGAAACGACAATCCGGTGCTGATTAGTGACTGCCTGTTCCAGCTTGGCCAGCACCGCGTCGGGGCGCTCGCGCATGATGAACGAACAGATGTTCGTATCGAGCATGTACGTCTTTTTGCTCATGTGAAGTCACCCAGGAAACGGTCTTCCTCGATCACATCCTTTCGCTCGGTCAGAAAGTCAGGATCTGCGGCCGCCACGTCGCGCAACGATGCCCAGGAGGGGCGCACAGGGCGCAGGATCAGCGTTTCGCCGTCGCGGATAATCTCCAGCTCGGAAACGCCCTGGTACTCCATATCCCGAGGGATGCGGATCGCCTGGTTTCGGCTGTTCATGAAAATGGAAACGGTACGCATGGGAACCTCCTACAAGTTGAAACACGTTGAGGCGGTGATGGTGCTGCCGCGCTCGATGCCCAGGTTTGCAAGCTGGCCGCGTGGCACCTCGATAATGCCGAGGGCGGGCCGCAATGATGAATGCTTGGCGGTTGTGTGTGGCTCCAGCTCTTGTACGCTCTGGATAACCCCATCTGCTCCGATCCAAGCCGCGTCTAATGGGGCAGGGGTGTTCTTCATCCACACAAATCGCACTGCCGGCGTAGTCCAGAGAAACAGCATGCCTCGCCCTGGATCTGGCCGCCCGGCGAGGCCCTGCGCCTGTGCGGCTTCGGTGGTGGCCACGGGTAGGTCGAGTGTCGCGCCATTCTGGAACGACAACCGGCAATCATCGCTATAAGCCGGTGTGGTGAGCACGGCCCCCAAAAGCAACGCAGGTAAGCAGCGGTTGAGCATCGGAACCTCCTTCAATCTCCAAGAGAATCCTAGCATATGGCAAGCATATGTCAATTGAGCAATTGAGCGCGCTGGGGTGCGTCGTTATACTGCGGGCATGCGCTCCTTCGCAGAGCACTAGAAGCCCGTTTTGCATTGCTGTGCAGCGGGCTTCGCCATTTCTGGCCCTCCTGTAATCCCTCCCCAAGAATCCCTGAATCTTCGTAGAGCCTGGTGCGTGTGGCTGACTAGCGAGGCTTGCCCGAGTCTGTCCGGTGCGAGTGGCGGGCGGCTGCCGGCAGG
>NZ_JAMOIE010000199.1 GCF_024448935.1 Stutzerimonas stutzeri | reverse complement strand
GGACCAGAAGGGCAGCCTGCGACGGGCTGTCCTCGCGTCTTCGCTCGCAGCCCTACAATAACAACAGCCCCCTGAGGGGTGAGGAGGTTGCACCATGTATGCCATCGGTCGGTTTCTGTCGAAGATCACCAATGTGATCTCCATCATCGGCGGCCTTGCCATTGCCCTGATGATGTTCCATATCACCTTCGATGTGGTGGGTCGTTACTTCTTCAACAAGCCCATTCCGGGCACCATCACCATCGTTTCCTACTACTACATGTCCATTGCGGCCTTTATCCCGCTGGCGTTTGCCGAGCAGAAGGAAGCCCACATCTCCGTTGAGGTGATCACCGAGCACATGCCGGCGTGGCTGCGCCATAACCTGGAACGCTTCGCCATGCTGTGTTCGCTGGTGGTGTTTGGCTTCCTGGCGGTCCGTACCTTTGGCGAAGCCCAGAAGAAGTTCTCCATGGGCGCTTCCATCGTCCAGGGCAACTCGGACATTTCCATCTGGATCACCTATTACCTGCTGCCGCTGGGCTGCGCCCTGATGGTACTGGTGGTGCTGTACAAGCTGATCAACAGCTTCCTGCCGGGCGAGAGTGGCCTGGACACGAAGCGCGCCAAAGCCGACGAACTCGACCCGGACTGACGAGAGATAATAATAATGAGTGACATACAGATTGGCCTCATCGGTCTTGGCCTGATTATCTTCCTGATCGCGCTGCGCATCCCCATCGGTGTCGCCCTGATCGGGGTGTCCTTCGGTGGCCTGTGGTACCTGATGGGCTTCAATGTGGCCTGGGGTTCCATCGGCATCATTCCCTACCAATTTGCCGCCAACTGGGTACTCAGTTCGGTGCCCATGTTCCTGCTGCTGGGTTTTATCTGTTATCACACCCAACTGACCCAGGGCATGTTCCGGGCAGCGCGAATGTGGCTGTCCGGTATACCCGGCGGCCTGGCCATTGCGGCGGTGTTCGGCTCCGCCGGGTTTGCGGCGGTCTCCGGCTCGTCGGTGGCCTGTTCGGCGGCCATGGGCCGGATTGCCGTCCCGGAGATGGTGAAGTACCGCTACAACCCGGAACTGGCGACGGGTACCGTGGCAGTGGCCGGCACCATCGGTGCCCTGATCCCGCCCTCCATCATCATGATCCTGTACGGAATCATCGCCCAGGAGTCCATCACCGGACTGTTCCTGGGGGGTATTTCCGCCGGTATCATCACCGCGGTTGGCTATGTCACGGTAATTCTGGTGCGGGTGAAGCTGAACCCGGACCTGGCGCCGGACACCAACGAGCATATTCCGTTCTCCGACAAGGTATGGGCACTGAAGGACACCTGGCCAGTCATCCTGATCATGATCGGTATCTTCGGCGGTCTGTTCGGGGGCGTATTCACGCCCACAGAAGCCGGTGCCGTGGGGGCCTTCCTGTCGCTGGTGGTGGCGGCGATCAAACGCAGCCTGACCTGGGTCCGCTTCCGGGACGCCATCCTTGAAACCCTGCTGACCACCAGTGCGCTGATCATCATCGCCGTGGGGGCCAGCCTGCTGACCCGGTTCCTGGCTCTGTCCGGGGCTGGTGACTTTCTGTCGGAGTGGATCATCGGCCTGGACGCGGGCGTGGTGATTGTCCTGCTGGCCATTGTGCTGATCTATGTGCTGCTGGGCATGTTCCTGGAGCCCATCGGCGCCATGCTGCTGACCCTGCCTATCGTGTTGCCGATCATCGACAACCTGGGCCTGAGCCTGCTGTGGTTCGGTGTGGTACTGACCAAGCTGCTGGAGATCGGCATGATCACACCGCCGATAGGTATGAACGTGTTCGTGATCAAGAGCGTGGTGGGCAAGCTGGTGAGTACCACGCAGGTGTTCCGCGGGATCTTCTGGTTCCTCATCATGGATTTCTTCGTACTGTTCCTGCTGATGGCCTTCCCGGATATCATTCTGTTCCTGCCGGGGATAGGCAAGTAGCTTAGCTAGTGCCCATCCAGAAACTAACAACCATCTGATTTTCAAGTGATATTTAGGGGAAGGGTAAAAGATCCTCTTGGCTCTGGTATGTTTAAGTGCGAACAAAAAACATCAGACAACCAGGAGGATCCAGCATGCGAAAGACAGCAGGTGCAAGCACCCGCTCCATCAGCGTGTCCGGCTCCGCGTTCATTC
>NZ_JAMOIE010000198.1 GCF_024448935.1 Stutzerimonas stutzeri | reverse complement strand
CGTCGGGTAACAGCAGCGCATTACTGCGCCGCCGTCCCCTAAGAACCGGACATGAGAGTCGCCCCTCATCCGGCTCAAGCCGTTCAACGGCACCATCGTCTGGTACCGGGCAATTAATCAACGTCCATCGCGGCTCGACGTCGGGCAAAGTAAGACGACCACGCAGAATCAAAGGGGTTAGCCAAACCACGTATTTTGACGTGCCGAACGATTGGAATCGTCGAAGCGCGAAAAAGCCACCATCGTTGGACAATGCCCCCGACTTTGGTTTGCGCTGCAAATACCCAGTTTTGGTACCCCTCGGTGTGGAAATACTTCCGTCTTACCCAGCCCGAGCCTTTATTGGGATGCCGACGCATGGCCCATGTCCATAAGAGACGCCAAATTTGAGCATCTATCGATGAGAATAGAGACTTGGATACCACATGGCGGTGATACATCGCCCAACCGCGAATGATCGGGTTGAGCTGTAGGATCAGATTCGCCTGTGTGGCACTCTTGTTGTTCTTTACGACTTCCCTAACCTTGGCCAGCAGCGCCTTCACGCTCTTGTTGGCCGGTTTGATGAGCAGCTTACCTTGGTACTTGCGTACGTTCTGCCCAAGGAAATCAAAACCCTCAGCAATGTGAGTGATCTTGGTTTTCTCTTCCGAGAGTTCCAGTCCCCGGATGGCCATGAACCGCCTGACCGCCGGGAGAACGCTGTGCTCTAGAATTTCTTTCGAGATTCCAGTCACAACAAAATCATCAGCATATCTGACGACGTTTATCTTGGACTTTTCGCGCGCGCGTTTCGTCGGTCCCACGCTTGCATGCACTGCCGCTTCCAGTCCGTCTAACGCCATATTTGCGATCACCGGCGAAATGATTCCCCCCTGCGGGGTACCGGCCTGCGTCGCAAACAGAGTTCCTTCATCGATAAACCCAGCCTGAAGCCATCGCCGCAGGATCGTCTTATCCATCGGTATGTTCTTGAGCATCCATTCGTGGCTAAAGTTATCGAAACAGCCACGGATATCACCCTCAAGTACCCACACTGGCGACGTACGTTTGGCCAGCGTGATGAAACAATATTCGATGGCGTCAGCGGTCGAGCGGTTGGGCCGAAACCCATAAGAGTTTGGATCCGCCAAGCTTTCTGAAACAGGTTCCAGAGCCAGCTTCCACAGTGCCTGCATCGATCTGCAGAGCATGCGGGGAATTCCGAGCGGACGCTTCTGGCCATTGCTCTTGGGGATGTAAATACGTCGAAGCGGCAACGCACGGTAGCTGCGATGTCGCATTGACTCCATCCCGCTCCACTTGGCCGCCGGGGTCGACCAGATTTTGCCATCGACGCCCGGCGTTCTCTTGCCACGATTTTCTGTCACTCGTTTGACAGCTAACATCTTGCCGCTGTGCGAGCGGGTCAGCAGGTGTTGCAGGGCTTTCACCTTGCCCCATCTGCCTTCCATTGTTGCCTTAGCGATACGCGCCTGGAGTCGTTTCACTTCTTCTTTGATGAGGCCCCAGTTAGCCTGAAGCCACATCCTTTCAGCGTGCGAAGGTGCACCAGTACCGATCGCATCTGTTTTCGCAGCGCTACCAATAGCCGTCATCTGCTTTCCTTCGAGTAACGATTAATCAAGTTCTCTCGCCATGAATGACCATACGGAAGTCTGCCCACTTTCGCGTCGAGCAATGTTTCAGCCCGTATCCCGCCCATTACAGGCCGGCCTTCGCTTTTTCCGCATTCCTCTACCCGCAGCACCCACAGCGTTCCTTACGGTTCGCCTGCCGTTTCCGGCGGCACTACGGGCTTACCCTGTTCCGCCTGAATTTCTGAGCGGGGCGGACCCCTCCTGTTCGCCGGCGGCCTACTGTCCATGATGACCCAGGAATCAAGGGGTTCATACCTGGCCGCGTACCGTTTTGGTTCAAGCCTGTCAGCACATTTGGCTTGTTGAGCATGACGACGTTTAACAGAGGTTCACATATGTTGGTCGTAGCCGCTCGTTCCTAGCCCCTCGCCACCTTTGTGCTGGTAGATTCCGCTTCCCCTCGCGGGTAGGCGTACCGAAAATCGGCGGGTACATTGTCCCCAGAGCTTCACACCGGGCTGTTACCGGCCCCGCATGTCCAGGTAGGAAACGGTTGATGGAACAACCGGTTTCATCGGGAGAAAACTCTCCAGTAAAACAGAAATTCAGACGACCTCAGGTCGCACTGTTCC
>NZ_JAMOIE010000197.1 GCF_024448935.1 Stutzerimonas stutzeri | reverse complement strand
AACGAAGATTACCAGCAGATTTGAGAACAGATTTATTTTTCTCTGCCATCACGGCGTTCGGCTGGGCTCCTCTGCATAACTCGGCGCTCAATGAGACGCGCTAAAGCGCGCCCTTTTGCTTCAACGTTAGCAGCCGGTCCGCCGACTTGACCCGCTTGCCAAATGAGTAAAAACTGAATATTTTATACTCATGAATGAATTCCAGTACGATGACGACAAAAGCCAAGCCAATCTAGAAAAGCACGGAATCGATTTTCTAGATGCTCAGTCACTCTGGAAAGATCCTGATCTTCTGGAAATCCAGGCCAGATCCGAAGACGAACCTCGCTTTCTGGTTATAGGGCTCATAGGGTCAAAACACTGGTCTGCTGTCGTCACCTACCGAAACGGAGTGATACGACTCATTTCTGTGAGGCGATCCCGCAAAAGAGAGGTAGAGCTTTATGAAAGCTAAAGATCTTGATAAAAAATTTGATCAAGGCAAAACAGACGTGATTGATGATCTCGATCTGTCCACGGCGCGCCGTGTCAACCAGGAACAGAAACGCATTAATGTCGATTTTCCGTCTTGGGTAGTTGAGTCGTTGGACCGAGAAGCGGCTCGCATCGGTGTTACGCGACAGTCGATCATCAAGGTTTGGCTAGTTGAGCGCTTGAAAGCAGAAGCTGCTAACAAACCGGCATAAATAACTGTACTTCCTGATGATAACTCAATAACACCAGCAGAATTACGAATGCTCTTAAATTACCTTCTACTAAAAAATTTAAATAAGCTTTTGTCGAGATGACTTTTACGACGCTTAAGGCGCTCTATGCTAACCATGAGGGGTCATATCGGATAAGTGGTCAACCTACCTATCTGAATATGAGCGGCTGTTCATTTTTTTGAGGCATGAGCCCGGACTTCGTGCAGGACAATCACTCGCGCTCGGCACGCGGCGTGCTCCGCGGCCTGCATTACCAGCTACCGCCGCATGCCCAGGGCAAGCTGGTGCGCGTGACGCAGGGTGAAGTGTTCGACGTTGCGGTCGACATCCGCCGCAGCTCACCGACCTTCGGCCAATGGGTCGGCGCGCCGCTTTCGGCTGAAAACAAATGCCAGCTGTGGATCCCCCCAGGCTTCGCCCACGGCTTCGTCACCCTGAGCGAAACGGCGGAGTTCCTCTACAAGACCACCGACTACTACGCGCCGCAGGCCGAGCGCTGCATCGCCTGGAATGATGCGTCCCTGGGCATCGAGTGGCCATGCAGGGATATACCGCTCCTGTCCGGCAAGGACGCCCTGGGTGTATCGCTCGAGCGCGCCGAGTTGTTTCCTTAGACTGCGCAGCAGCCTCATGCCAGTGCGAAGTGCCAGTTGATGACAGAAAGGATGGCGCTTTCGCGCTGCTGCTATATTATCAAGTCGACTTAATCCCCGAGACGAGGACTGGGCATGATTCATGGCATTGGCGAAAAGCAGGCCGCGCAGGCAGGTCGTCGTGGTGTAGCACCTGTCGTTGCTTTCCCCTCTGGAGCGCCCGTTTCGGGAACATTGAATGGTGTCGAACTGACGCCATGGCGCGACCATCCGGCAGATCCCGTGCAGTGGGAGTTGCCGGAGATGATTAATCCCGGCTTGACCGAGCCGCCGCTGGAAGAGGGTGGCAAGCTTCTGGCCTCCGGTGCAGTGATCATCGAACCGGACCATCGTGTCTGGGTGGCGCACCTCAATGAGCCTTTCAACGCAGCCTGTGTAGGGTTTCCAACCGCCCGCAAGGACCCCGCGCTTTCGCTGCAGGCCACGGCTGTTCGCGAGGCCTGGGAGAAGACCGGCCTGCAGGTCCGTATCATTGGCTGGCTGGGCGACTTCGACGCGCAGATCACCCGCACGCGCTACTACCTGGCGGCCCGTATCGGTGGTGCGCCCACAGCCTGCGGCTGGGAACATCCGCCGATGAGTCTGGTGACCCTGGGCGCGCTGATGCACTATCCCGCGCTTCGTGTGAGCCCCACCGAAGCGAAATGCCTGACGGCCTTGCGCAACGTGCTCAACATTTCCCCGGACCTGTCCGCACGCAGCCTGATGCCGGATCGTTCGTTCGGCTAACCGCGCCGACCATGTGAACGGGCCATGCCCGCGATACCTAATGGATCATCGGTTCGCTTCGCGGCCATGGGCCGCTCCTACCAGAGCCTGTCCACGCATGTAGGAGCGGGCCATGCCCGCGATCCATGGATTCCGCAGGG
>NZ_JAMOIE010000196.1 GCF_024448935.1 Stutzerimonas stutzeri | reverse complement strand
AAACGGGGATCAATCGAAAGTCGCGAAGCCGGAAACATATACTGCCAGGCCCACTCCCTGGGCGCGCTCGGATACTTGCGAGCCAGCGCGAACGGCAGGTAAACCTCTCCGAGCCCCACCAGCAAATCCACTCGATGCTGCGCCCGCACCCGTTCGAGATGGAGCCGCAACCCCGGCAACAGCGCAGCCGGCAACAGCGTCACCCGATCCTTCATTCCTTTGCCGTCGCGCACCAGAATTTCGCTTCGCTCGAAATTCACATCCTTGACCCGCAAGCGGGTGGCCTCCATCAGGCGCAGACCCGAGCCATACAACAGCCCGACGACCAACGCGAGCTCTCCCTCGAAGTGCTGGAGCAGCCGCCGCGTCTCGTCACGCGACAGCACCACCGGCAAGCGCTCCGACCGCTTGGCCCGCACGACACCATCCAGCCAGGGCAACTGGATATCGAGCACCTGCTTGTAAAAGAAACAGCAAGGCAGCCAGTGCCTGATTCTGGATGGAGGCCGACACATTCCGCTCTACCGCAAGGTGGGTCAGAAACTGTTCGACTTCGACCGCGCCCATCTCCGCAGGGTGGCGAAGCTTGTGAAAGCGAATAAACGCCCGAGCCCATTGCACATAGGCGGATTCAGTACGAATGGAATAGTGCCTTACACGGATCTGCTCACGCAGCCGATCCAACAATCTGGGCTTGCCGTCCATGGTGTGCAGCTCCCGAATAAAAGCATTATCGCCAGAAAGGCTATCAATCCGGGCCAAACCATGGAACCGGCAAGAGAATGTTACGCACCATTTGGTGTGGTCGATCACACCAAATGGTGTCCAATAGTAGTTAGGCGAAAACTAAACTTAAGTATTAACTAGATAGCTTATATAAGCCCCACATGAGGAAGAAAAATGAGCACTAAAGACAACACGCAGTTAGCCTTTGAAAAAATTCACCAACTTGCGTTGCGCGAACTACAAAATGAATCGCTACCGATTAATACGCAAAAAATCCTTGAGGAGATTGTCGCGCTTAGTCGCTATCAATTTGACACTGAGAACAAGGCGAAAGACTAATGCTTTTGAAAACTTTCACAGTAGCATCATTAATACTTACGCTTACAGGCTGCTCTTCAACAACTACATTATGGACGCACCCCGAAAACGATTACAACATAACAACCAGAGACGAGGCATCATGTGCAATGGCAGCCGAATCTGGCACTCCAATTTATATCCCTAAACAACAATCAAACACAACGCACCACACAGGAACAGTGCAAACCAATCAAGGCAACTACCAATACAGCGGCACCTCTTATAATACAAACAACAATATAGACTTATCAGGCGCTTCATATCTTATCAAAAGAAATTCAATATTCGAGAACTGCATGGTTAGCAAAGGATATTCCAAGCAAATCATTGAAAACTCTCAATTCGACGGCAGTAAAATAAGAAACTGCAAATTGCCTAATGGCATGGAGTTCAAAACAACGATTCAAGCTTGCAAAAGTAGTAACGGCACAACTAGCGGCCTTTGGTAATCCTAACCCGAAAAGGCCGATAAAGAACATGAATAGGCAGTACGAGTAAACCCGTTATCACTAAGCCAGAAAAAGGGGACAGATTTATTTTTCGGCCCTGTTCGTGAGATGCGCTGCAAACTGTTTCTCGCGTCTCCGCTAACCTGACGTTTTTCCAAGCAATGGAGAGCACCACTATATGCCTAGGATGGGCCGTCTTGTTTTGCCGAACTACCCACACCATGTCGTCAGGAAAAAAAAGGGGACAGATTTATTTGGCTCCTTCTTGTTGCTCGGCGTCCCCCGCCACGCTTTCTTCGGCCCCACCAGCAGGTTTCGCTTTGCACGGCGAGTCATTTTCTCTTGTCTGGCCAAGAGAAAGTAACCAAAGAGAAGGCCACCCCGGCATCCAGGTCTGGCCTGCGGCCAGACTTCCCTCGCTCCGGTCCTGCTCCGGGGGACCGGCTTACAAGCAGTCCAGTAACCGTGTTGCACTCGGCTTCTGCAACCGCCCTTTTCTATGGCTGACCATTTTTTCTTGCAATGAAGCTTATATCTCCCTGGATAAACCTGTATCCCCAGTAAATCAACACTAAAAATAGCATAAGAACTTTCTTGTCATCTTGCCCGCCTATCGCTATAAACCAAACGATAAACAGCGTATAAGTTACGCTTGCTACAATGGCGATTCTATCTTTCTTGGTCATGACTCATTCTTTTCTTTAATGTTATTTGGTCAGGCCAGCTATAGCACCTGACGTTTAGTTAGTGCCCATC
>NZ_JAMOIE010000195.1 GCF_024448935.1 Stutzerimonas stutzeri | reverse complement strand
TGCGCACCACAATTTCGCCCGTCCGTGCCGACATTCGTCGGATACGACGATGCCGCTTGCCGGGGAAGTACCTAGCCTTGTCCTCCAGGGGTTCGGCCGCGGGTTCGGGGGCACAGTAGTGTGAGTTCCCTGACGTAGCGGCACAAGTCCGTTATCAGGATAAAAAGGAAACGCGATGAAGCTCGATTCTTCTATCAGTGCGGTGGTAACCGGCGGTGCGTCCGGCATTGGCGAGGCAGTGGTCCGTCGCCTGGCTGCATCCGGCGTCAAGGTGGCGATTTTTGACTTCAACGAGGCGCGTGGTGAAGCCATTGCCGGCGAGCTGGGTGGCGTGTTCTGCAAGGTGGACGTGACGTCCGAGGAGGCCGTGGACGCCGGCCTTGAAAAAGCCCGTGCGGCCATTGGCCAGGAGCGCATCCTGGTCAACTGTGCCGGTACCGGTAACGCCCACAAGACGGCGAGTCGCGCCAAGCAGACCGGTGAAATCAGGCACTTCCCCCTGCCCGAGTTCGAAAGGATCATCCAGATCAACCTGATCGGCAGCTTCCGCTGTGCCGCCAAGAGCGCCGCCGGGATGCTGAGCCTCGACGGCATGGCAGACGGTGAGCGTGGCGTCATCGTCAACATCTCCTCCGTCGCCGCCCAGGATGGCCAGATTGGCCAGGCCGCGTACGCTGCCTCCAAGGCCGGCGTGGTCGGCATGACCCTGCCCATGGCCCGGGACCTGATGAATGAAGGCGTGCGGGTCAACACCATCATGCCGGGGCTGATCAACACCCCGTTGATGAACGGCCTGCCGGACAAGGTGAAAGAAGCGCTGGCAGCGTCCGTGCCTTTCCCCAAACGGCTGGGTGAGCCGGACGAGATCGCCGCCGTCGTCGAGCTGATGGTGACCAACGGTTACTTCAACGGCGAAAGCGTTCGCCTGGACGGCGCCATTCGCATGGCGCCCCGTTAGGGAAACGCTGAATAAATCGGCAGGGCCTGTCGACGTGCCACGCACGGCTCGCCGGAGCCCGCTTACAACCCTGTTCATCATTGGCCGGACCCTAGCGCAATCAAACCCACGCAGGGCGGCCGACACGAGGATATCGACATGGCAGAAGCCTACATCGTCGCCGCATCACGTACCGCCGGTGGCCGCCGGGGCGGCCGCCTCTCCGGGTGGCACGCCACCGACCTGGCCGCTTTCGTGCTGAACGACCTGGTGGATCGTGTCAACGCAGACCCCACGCTGATCGAAGACGTCATCATGGGCTGCGTCATGCAAGTGGGCGAGCAGTCCAACAACATCGCCCGCAATGCCGTCCTGGCTTCCCGCTTGCCGGAATCGGTGCCCGGCACCTCGGTGGATCGTCAGTGCGGCAGTTCACAGCAGGCCCTTCACTTTGCGGCCCAGGCGGTGATGTCCGGCACCCAGGACGTGGTGATCGCCGCTGGCGTCGAGAGCATGACCCGCACCCCCATGGGTTCCAACCTGTTCCTGGCCCAGCAAGCCAACCTCGCCGAGCACTACATGGGGCCGGGCATCCGCAAGCGCTATCCGGACGTGCCCGAGTTCAGCCAGTTCATGGGCGCCGAGATGATGGCCAAGAAATATGGCCTCAGCCGGGAAGACCTGCACGCGTTTGCACTGGAAAGCCACCGACGCGCCATCGCCGCCACGCAAGCGGGCAAGTTCGAGAAGGAAATCGTGCCGGTGCCGGTCAACCTTGCCGGAGGCGGCCTGCAGGACGAGATGCATCGGGTGGATGAAGGCATCCGCTTCGATGCCACCCTGGAAGGCATCGCGTCCGTCAAGCTGCTACAGGAAGGCGGCTATATCAGCGCCTCCGTGGCCAGCCAGATTTGCGACGGCGCCAGTGGCGTGATGGTCGTCAGCGAGAAGGGCCTCAAGGCTCTGGGTGTGGAGCCGCTGGCCCGGATTCACCACATGAGCGTGATCGGGCATGACCCGGTGATCATGCTGGAAGCGCCACTGCCGGCCACCCAGGCCGCCCTGAAGAAAACCGGCATGCACATCAACGACATCGACCTGTTCGAGGTCAACGAAGCCTTTGCTCCGGTGCCGCTGGCCTGGCTGCAGGCCACCGATGCCGATCCGCAGCGCATGAACGTGAATGGCGGCGCCATTGCCCTGGGACATCCGCTGGGCGCTTCCGGCACCAAGCTGATGACCACCCTGGTGCACGCGCTCCATGATCGTGGCGGTCGTTACGGCCTGCAGACCATGTGTGAAGGCGGCGGCATGGCCAACGTGACCATCATCGAGCGGCTGTGATGACCCTGTGAT
>NZ_JAMOIE010000194.1 GCF_024448935.1 Stutzerimonas stutzeri | reverse complement strand
ACTTAATTTCACCGGTCTTTATTTTTGCGCCTTCGCCCACTCGAACTGCTTAAAGGCTTGGTCAACCGGTGTTTTGGCAATGTGATTGATGTAGTTGCTCATGGTTTTCTGCGACACCCCAAGAATGACTTCCAGCACCTGACGCTGCTCATAGCCAGCTGCATAGAATGCTTCCAGGTCGGCATCGGCGACTTCGCCACGGTTGCGTACCACGGCCAGGGTGAAGCTGCGCAGCGCTTCCAGGCGGTCGTTGGGTAACGGGGTTTCGTCGCGCAGGGCATTGCTCACTTCGTCCGAAACCTTCATCGCTTTGGCGATACCGGTATGCGCGGGCACACAATAGTGACAGGCGTGTTCCACATTAATGCTCTGCCACACCACGGTTTTTTCTTCCGCGTCGAAGCTGGTGTCGAGAAACAGCGCATGCAGTTTTTTATAGGCATCCAGTACCACTGGCGCCTCAGCCATTACGGCATGCAGGCCCGGAATCATGCCAAAGGCCTTAATGGAGCCATCCAATAGTGGCTTGGCTGCTTCGGGTGCTGAAGACTGATCGTGCAGTTTAAAACTCTTCATGAAAATCGCCTCTCAAGGTAGTGAACGAGCACATTGAACGATTGCTCAACAGCGCCTTCAGGCTAGCTATATTTGAGCGATCATTCAAGCTATAATTGAGCAGTCATTCAGATTGAATCGCTTCAGGCGCCGCCGAAATCGATTGCACCATGCGAGCAGAAATCCATGTCTAGAGTCGCAAAATATGATCGCAATACCGCGCTGGATCAGGCCGTCCGGCTGTTCTGGGAACGTGGTTATTTCGCCTCATCGATGAAGCATATCGAGCAGGCTCTGGATATGCGCCCCGGCAGCCTTTACGCGACCTTCGGCAGTAAAAGTGGCCTGTTTGCCGAAGCGCTGGAGGTCTATGCCCGGCAAGCTGGTGAAGATCTGCAGCGGCAAATTGAAGCGAATCCGTCCGTGCTGGGCGCGCTCAAGGCGCATATTCAATCCCTGGCCTGCGCCTGTACGGCGACCTGCGCGCCCCCGGCCCGGGCCTGCATGATCATCAAGACTCTGCTGGAAGTCGGCGCCCAGGAGCCCGAATTGCAGCGCAAGGTCAATGCACTGCTGGATGCCGTCGAACAAAAATTGAGCGTTCTTCTTGAACTCGCCCGGCAGCGCGGCGAGTTGCGTCCCGAGGTGGATTGCGCCCGCCTGGCGCGCCTGCTGCAAGCGCAGATTATCGGCTTGCGCGCCTTTGCCCAGCGCCAGACGCCGGCCCGGCATGTGCGCGAACTTGCCGAGGATATGGCCGTGCTGCTCGATCAATATGCGCAGCGGCCCGCTGCAGATGTCCATTTGGTTCATTGACCGCAGTCGGTTGGTTGCTGTGTTTAGAGGGTGGGACATCGCCGCCTAGCGGGAGCAAGTCCCGTCCTTGACCTCCCGTTTCGCCTTCGACCCGGAAGAGGGATCGCAGCGTAAAACCGGCCTCGCATATTATTGCAGAGCAGTTGCAGGCGCTGATTGGGCGGCGATGCGATTACCAATCAGAAATAAAGTAAGCGAACATCACAGCAACCGGGTGATTGTCCAGAATCAGAAATACGGGCGTTTCGGCATCCTTCACCAAGGCTTTGAGGAAGCCGATGAAAGCATCCGTATTCATTGTCGCCTCAATGGTTTTGAAACGAAGTTCTCCACGGGGTGAAATGGCAGAAATCATGTTGAGGCTGAAGCGACTGCCGGTATTGCGAATCACCGGCGTTTCCCCAATGGGCACCCAGGTGGTGTCGCTGTGGTAGTCAGAGCGTATGCTGGCCTCGTCACCAAAATAAATCGTGGCACCGATTGCGTGTACGCCGCCGAGCTTAACCTCTCTCGTTGGGTACAGGGATAACATACAAGGTGCGGCGTACCTGAGGGATGGCGCCGACCTCGCCCGGTGTGCAGGCCTGAGCAGGACGAAAAATACGTAGCCTGGCGATGAACAGTAAGCGTTCGGCCAGGCGAGTGGCCGGTGTTTCCTCGGCATCCGGATCATGCCCATAGGCGTCCTCTTGCCCGGCATAATCCTGTTCGGCCTTTTGTGTGACCAGCGCTACTGCCTCGTCCATATCCGGCTGGTGATTGGACTCGGTTCTGAGGATGGATGTGTTGCCGTCTTTGCGATACGCGATGATCCAGGTCGTCATGGATGTCCCTCGTGCCTTAGCGCCTTCGGCGAAACTCGCTCGCCGAGATTGCCGTCGCTTTGGCTGGAGGCGAGTCCGTCGCATCCAGTTCTGCTGCTTGTGCTTGTTGAATCAGCTGCCGGACGGTCTGAACGGGGCAATT
>NZ_JAMOIE010000193.1 GCF_024448935.1 Stutzerimonas stutzeri | reverse complement strand
GTCAATGGCCATTAATTTTGACCCACTTTTGGCCAATAGAATTGACCCACTTGCTCACCGCTAACCGCCGGTTTTCTGCTTCAAACGATAGCTCTCACCTCCCAGCATAAAGATGTGTGAATGGTGGATCACGCGGTCGATGATGGGCACGGCCACGTTGTCGTCATGGAAGAACTCGCCCCAGCTGGTGAAGTCCTTGTTGGTGGTCAGGATGACCGAGCGGTACTCGTACAGGTTGTTGATTAACTGGAACAGGTTGTACCGGGCTTGGCGCGTCATCGGCAGGTAGCCCAGCTCATCGATGATCAGCACGTCGTATTTGCTCAGCTGATTAAGGCGCTTCTTCAGCTCGCCCTTCATTTCCGCCAGCTCCAGATCCTCGACCAACGCCAGAGCCGTGCGGAACAGCACCTTGTAGCCCGCCTGAACCGCCTTGTGGCCAATCCCAATGGCCAAGTGGGTCTTGCCCACACCCGGTGGTCCGATGAACACCAGGTTGTCGCGGTTGTCGATAAAGCTGAAGTCCAGCAAGGTGCTGACCTGGCGCTTGGTGATGGTGGTCTGGTGCCGGTAATCGAAGGCCTCCAGATGCTTCTCCGAGGGGAACTGCGCCTGCTTGAGGTTGCGGCTTACGCGGCTACTGGAGCGGGCGTTAAGCTCATGCTCGACCAGTGACTGGGCGAAGCTCAGGTAGGACAGTTCATTGGCTTCGGCTCTGGCCAGCAGGGTGGCCAGCTCACCCGCGGTCGCGCTGAGGCGCAGGCTTCGGTACTGCGCGATAGTGCTGTCGAGCAGGCTCATTGGGTCACCCCGTGGCCAGTCGACTGGCCAATGCGGGCATAAGCGTTCAGGTCGGCGTGACTAACCTGGCTACCGGCCTCTGGCGCATAGTCATGGTCGCCGATGATCCGGCCCCGCGCCTTGGCTTGCTGCCATGCTTCGAGGTAGCGCTTGAGCCCGGTGGCGGTCAGTTCACTGCGCTCGCACAACTCGCCGAGCAACGCCGTATCAACCGGCGCATGGGCCATGAGCAGGTCGCGTGCAGCAACCAGCTGATCCTTGTAGATACGCGGCGAAGTACGCTTGAGCAGTTGGCACAGGGTTGCCCCAAGGGCATCGGGCAGGATCGAGTCGATGCCGCGCTCCAGGTCGGTAATGCGCTGGGCATGGTCTCGGTAATGGTTGTTGTTCTTGATCATCCGGCCCTTGGCCTTGCACAGGTCATGGGTGGCTATGAGTTCACCGCTCTCCAGGTCATGGATCAGCAACTGGTTGTCCTGTGCGCTGACACCGACACGGGCTTGCTGCCAGGCCATGGGTACCGAGTACTTGTTGGCCTGCCATGAGATCAAGCCGGTCTTGTCGACCTTGCGGGTCTCCCTTGTCGGCGCCACGTGCAGCAGGTTCTGCGGGACGAGATAGGGCTTGAGCTGACTACGCTCCAGTGCCTCGAAATGCGCTCTTGGATGCTGCCCCGTCGTGCCGTGCACGCGTGCGTTGGCGACAGTCTCGAGCCAATCATTCAGGTGCTGTCGGACGGCGGCCTCGTCCTGGAAGTGCTCGCCGTAGAAGCAGTCACGCTTGACGTACTTGACCCCGGCCTCCACCTTGCCCTTGCTCTCCGGGTCATAGCCCTCGCAGGCATGGATGCGGTACCCGACGGTAGTCGCATACTGGTGGAAGCGCTGGTTCAGCGTCAGCTCACGGTACTGCTCGTTGATCACCACCATCTTGGTCTGATCGTAGATGCACTCCTCGGTGACGCCGCCGAAGTAGCGGAAGGCCTCGTCGTGCATCTGGATAAACCGTTCGGTATCCAGCGGCCGGAAGTTCAGACCGACATACATCAGCCGTGAACAGGACAGCACAAACACCACAAAATGAACGACACGCTCCAGGCCGCCAATCATGACGCCTCGCAGCTCACCGGGGTCGACCTGACACTGCACGCCAGGCACTGACTCAACGACCGGCTCGTAATAGCGCAACTGGCCACTGGCAACCTGCTGCTTGAGCGCTTGCACATAGCGGCGAATGCTCCGGTCTGACACCGCCAGCTCGGTGGTGCGCTCCCTCAGGCGACGGGCCAGCTTGACTGCGCTCAGGGCTGGAAACTGACCCAACTGATTAATCAGATAATCGCGGTGCTCGTCGAGCACCTTGGTGCGTGAAGGGTCAGCAATGGTAGCGCTGATCTGCATCTCATCCAGGTGGAGATACTTGCGTACGGTGTTCCGGGAAATCCCCAGCTCACGACTGATGGCACGGACCGACAGGCCTCGGCCCTGGTCATACAACCCCTTGATCTTGTGAATCACAACCCACTCCTTCAATGATCTGTCCCCGGCCTGTGCATAAGGCGGGTGACGCTACATGGTCGGTGGCCAATGCCACTATGGGTGGGTCAAAATTG
>NZ_JAMOIE010000192.1 GCF_024448935.1 Stutzerimonas stutzeri | reverse complement strand
CCAGTGGCATGGGGCGTTGCAGCAGCATTCAGTGGCCGTGCGCGAGGGCATTGTGTTGCGGCCCCGCTTTGTGGCGTTTGGCGGCGGCTTGCCGGTGCTGGAAAACGGACAGCGCATTGGCGGCATCGGCGTCTCCGGTGGCTCCGAGCAAGAGGATGAAAGCTGCGCCCGCGCCGGGTTGGCCGCCCTGGGTTTGGCGGCATAACAGCACCCGCCCAATTACCACTTCAAGAGAGAGAAAAATGAAAGACATCAGGAACTTCATCAACGGTGAATACGTCACCAATGTCAGCGGCAAGACCTACGAGAAGCGCAACCCGGTTGATAACAGCCTAATCGGCATGGTCCATGAAGCTGGTCAGCCCGAGGTGGATGCGGCGGTGGCCGCCGCGCGCGCGGCACTGAACGGGCCCTGGGGCAAGCTCTCGGTGGTCGACCGCTGCGCCATGCTCGATGGTGTGGTTGCCGAGATCAACCGCCGGTTTGATGATTTTCTGCAGGCCGAAATTGCCGATACCGGCAAGCCCGCGCACCTGGCATCGCACATCGACATCCCGCGCGGTGCCGCCAACTTCAAGATATTCACCGACACCATCAAAAACGTCTCGACCGAATCCTTTGAGATGCGCACCCCCGACGGTAAAACAGCGCGCAGCTACGGCGTGCGCACCCCGCGTGGCGTCATTGCCATCATCTGCCCATGGAATTTGCCGCTGCTGCTGATGACCTGGAAATGTGGCCCGGCCATGGCCTGCGGCAACACTGTGGTCGTCAAGCCATCAGAGGCCACTCCCAGCACCGCCACGCTGTTGGGCGAAGTCATGAACAAGGTCGGCGTACCGCCCGGCGTCTACAACGTGGTGAACGGCTTTGGCGTCAACTCGGCGGGCTCCTTCCTGACCGCGCACCAGGGCGTCAACGGCATCACCTTCACCGGTGAAACCAAGACTGGCACCGCCATCATGAAAGCCGGTGCCGACGGCATCCGCCCGGTGTCACTCGAATTGGGCGGCAAAAACGCGGCCGTGGTGTTTGCCGACTGCGATTTTGAAAAAGCTCTGGCCACCGTGACCCGCTCTGCCTTTGAGAACTGCGGCCAGGTCTGTCTGGGCACTGAGCGCGTGTATGTGGAGCGACCGATTTTTGACAAATTCGTCAGCGCCCTGAAAGAGCGCGCCGCGGCCATCAAGCCCGGCCGTCCGTTTGATGCCGATACCAAAATTGGCCCGCTGGTGAGCAAAATCCACCAGAAAAAGGTGCTGTCTTACTACGCCAAAGCCAAAGCAGAAGGTGCCAATATTGTTCTTGGTGGCGGCGTTCCCAATATGCCAGATGACCTGAAAGACGGCTGCTGGGTCGAACCCACCATCTGGACTGGCCTGCCCGAGAGTTCACCTATTGTTCGTGAAGAAATTTTTGGCCCATGCTGCCATATCCAGCCGTTTGACACCGAAGAAGAGGTGCTGAATATGGTCAACGACAGCCCCTACGGCCTGGCCACTTCTATTCACACCCAGGATATCAGCCGAGCCAGCCGTCTTGCAACGCAAATCGAGGTGGGTCTGTGCTGGATCAACAGCTGGTTCCTGCGTGATTTGCGCACACCCTTTGGCGGCTCCAAGCAGTCGGGTATCGGGCGTGAAGGTGGCCTGCATTCGCTGGAGTTCTACACCGAACTGCGCAACGTGATGATCAAGTATTGAGAATATTGTGCCCCCATTTTTTTATAAGAAACTCCTATGAAGCTTTATTACTCTCCTGGCGCTTGCTCGCTGTCACCCCACATTGCCCTGCGCGAAGCCGGTCTGGACTTTGACTTGGTCAAGGTCGATCTCAAAACCAAGAAAACCGATGCTGGTGACGATTACTTTGCAGTGAACCCCAGCGGCTATGTGCCCTGTTTGCAGATCGACGATGGTCGCATGCTCACCGAAGGCCCCGCCATCGTGCAATACATCGCTGACCAAGCGGCTGGCAAAAAACTTGCGCCGCTCAACGGCACGTTTGAGCGCTATCAACTACAGCAGTGGCTTAACTTTATTTCCACCGAGATTCATAAAAGTTTTTCCCCGCTGTTCAACCCCGATGCCAGCGCTGACTCCAAGGCTACGGCGCGCAAGACTTTGGATGCCCGCTTGGCGACAGCAGCAGCACAACTTTCCAAGACACCCTATTTGCTTGGAGAGAGCTACTCTGTCGCCGACATCTACCTGTTTGTTACCTTGGGCTGGGCTGGCTATGTGGGTGTGGACTTGGCGCCATGGCCTGCGTTGCAACACTTTTCGGCCCGGGTGGCCTCCCGCGATGCCGTTCAGGCCACCTTGCGCGCAGAAGGTTTGATTCAGGCCTGAACATGATGACAACATCCAATCCAGAAATTGCACAATCGATTGTTGCTGCGGGCATCCGCACCAACTACCATGATGTGGGCACCGGCTTCCCGGTTCTGTTGATTCACGGTTCCGGCCCGGGCGTGACCGCGTGGGCCAA
>NZ_JAMOIE010000191.1 GCF_024448935.1 Stutzerimonas stutzeri | reverse complement strand
CTGACGGCTCTACAGGCGAGCTTGCTCAGTTGCTGCGCTGGGCCAGCCCCTTGAGAAAGTTGCGCAGCAACTGGTCGCCGCACGCCCGGTAGTTGCTGTGTCCGGCCTTGCGGAACAATGCGTTGAGTTCGGGCTTGGATAGGGGGAAGTCGACCGACTGGAGAATCGCATGCATGTCGTCTTCCTTCAATTCGAAGGCCACACGCAGTTTTTTCAGCACCGAGTTGTTGGTCACCGGCAATTCGATGGATGGAATCGGCCGGCTCTCGTCCTTGCCGCGCTTGTAGATCACGAGGCCATCGAGAAAGTGCGCCATGATCCGATCCGGACAGGGTTTGAAGCCTTCCTCGTCTTCCTTCGCCAGGTAAGCCACCGCCTCGCTATCGGGGATCTCGCAACCCGTCAGCCGAGTGATCTCGGCGATCTTGGCGTCATTGACGTTGAGGATGTAGCGCAGGCTGCGCAATACATCGTTATTGAGCATGGATGTTCCTTAACTTGCTGGAGGAGCGAGAGCGGCGCCACACCTCAATGGTTGATACGTTCGCCGGGCTGCCAATATGCAGCAGCTCAGGCCGGCCCGAAGGGCTGCGAGTATAGAGGATCGCTCAAGCTTCCAGAGAAATGCCGTCTGTGATCGGCCGCACGCCGCTACTGCGGAAGCTTCACACTTACCTTGATCGCCGAATACCAGGCCGTTACCTGGGCGATGTCATCATCGCTCAGGCCGGCGGCAATGACGGACATCTGCGGATGCTTGCGCTCACCGCTGCGAAACGCCTTGAGTTGCCGCGCCAGGTACAACTCGCCGTTACCCGCCAGATTCGGCGCATCGGCCACCTTGCTGAGGCCGTCGATACCGTGGCAAGCCGCGCACATCTTGGCCTTTGCTTTCCCCGCCACAAGGTCGGCACGCACCTCGGAGGCGAATAGCAGCGACAGCAGAATCAGCCAGTGCATCACCAGTTTGCGACGACGATTTACAGCCATATCCATCCCCTGGACCACGTTGCCCGGCTTGCAGAAGCCGGGCTACCTCACTGCGAAGCGTCAGTCGGTGCCGCCGCTGTACGAGATGCGGTAGATCGCACCCGCGGTGTCGTCGCTGACCAGCAAAGAGCCATCCTTGAGCTGAGCGACATCGACGATGCGGCCGTAGTACTCGCCAGATTCCTTGTCCAGCCAGCCTTCAGCGAAAGGCACGGTTTCCCCCGATGGCGCGCTACCGTCGGCAGCGAAGGGCGTAAACATTACGCGCGCTCCGGCCGGCTCGGTCCGGTTCCAGCTGCCACGCTGAGCGCTGAACAGCCCACCCCGGTACTGCTCGGGAAACATCTTGCCGGTATAGAAGGTGAGCCCCATGTCTGCGGCGTGGGCAATGGTTTCGATGACCGGCGGCGTCAGGCCATCGGGCGGGGTTTCCTCGGCGTATTCCTTGGTCCGCACCTGACCACCGCCATACCAGGGCATGCCGAACTTCATTCCGGCTTCCGGCGCGTGATTGATCTCGCCCGGCGGGATGTCATCGCCCATGCCATCCACCTGGTTATCGGTGAACCACAGCTCCTTGCTGGTCGGGTTGTAGGTAATACCCACGGAGTTACGCACGCCCGTGGCGTAGACCTCGCGCTTGCTGCCATCACGCTCCATGCGAATGATGCCGCCAATGCCGTGCTTGTTGTAGAGATCAAGCTTGTCCTTGGGCGGCACGTTATGCGGTTGTCCCAGGGACACGGTAAGCTTGTTGTCCGGCCCCACGGCACAGACTCGGGCGCCATGGTTGTAGCTTTCCTCTTCAGTTGGAATCAGCTCGCCGGTGGGCACCACGATGTCCGCTGCGACATCTGGCCCTTCATAGAAGAATTCCGCCGCTGGGAAGACCAGTACGCGATTGTGCTCGGCAACGAACAGAAAGCCGTCCTGGCTGAAACATGGCCCGGGTTGGGTGAAGGAGATCGCCGGAGCGAAGCGCTTGACCTCATCGGCCTTGCGATTCTTGGTGCGATCGGTGACGGCCCAGAGATCGGTCTTGCGCGTACCGACGAAGACCACCCCGCTCGATGGCCCAACCGCCATGTGGCGAGCGTCGGGCACCACCGCATAGAGCTCGATCTTGAACCCGTCCGGCAACTTGATCCGATCGAGGTTGGCGCGCAGGGCGTCTGCCACCTCGCCCGTCTGGGGAATGGTCGTCATCTCCAACGACTGCCCGGTGGTTTTCATCGAGCGCATGCGCTCCAGGGCTTCGTCGCTCGTCGGTGCTGCCATGGCAGCTCCGGAAAGCCATGCGACCAGGATACTCAAGGCAAAGGGAGCATATTTCACAGGCACCGACCTCATGAAGGATCGCCTCGCAGGGCGACGTTTATTGTTGTTGTGCTCGCGCTCGAATAACCGATCGATTGGACCAGCTAATAAACGTAAGGCATATCACAGCGTAGCACCATCCCGGTCCTTACCAGAAGTCCGTGCAAATGCATTCAGCAATTCTCATTATG
>NZ_JAMOIE010000190.1 GCF_024448935.1 Stutzerimonas stutzeri | reverse complement strand
GCAGCGCCAGCAGCCTCGACCGGAGGTAGGCGCTGCTGCCTCGCCCGGCATAGGCCTTCTCCAGCGCGCTGAGCTCAAGCCCGTCGACCACCTCAACGATAAAGCGAGCCACATTACGCTCCGCCAGCCAGTCGTCGACAGAAGGTGGCAGCAGGTAGCTGGTCTGGCGATCAACTGGACGGAAACGGCTCATGCTGCTTCTCACTGAGGGCCGGCCACCATGAGCACAGAAAACAGAACACAAGGAGAAAGCCCGACAGGCCGCTAGGCGGGTTTTTGTGGGCTTTCGGGTGAGGCTGACACCCGCTGGAATTGATAGATGGCAGGGACGGAATCGAACTAATCACTACAGGTCTCGTATCTGCAGGGTTCGTTTGGTTTGACTATCTTGTGGTGCCCCCCCAAAAATGCCCCTGATTAGATAGGCGCGATGGCAAGCCGTGGAGACGGACGAACGGCATCGCCGTCGTCCGTGTTCAGACGCCGTTAGTGCTGCAGGTCGGTCAGCATCGCAGTGGCCACGGCTTCGGCCACCTTGATGCCGTCCACACCGGCCGAGAGGATGCCGCCGGCGTACCCGGCACCCTCGCCAGCGGGGTACAGGCCGCGGGTGTTGATGCTTTGCAGCGACTCGTTGTCGCGCTTGATCCGCACTGGTGAAGAGGTGCGTGTTTCGATACCGGTGAGGATTGCATCGGCACGGTCGAAACCGCGGATCTGCTTGCCAAACGCCGGCAGGGCTTCACGGATGGCCTCGATCACGTAGCCGGGCAGCGATGGCGCCAGATCACCCAGGCGCACGCCGGGCTTGTAGGAGGGTTCGACATCGCCGAATTCGCTGGACGCACGACCACGAATGAAGTCGCCGACCAGCTGGCCGGGTGCGCAATAGTCGCTGCCGCCCAGTTCGAAGGCAAGCGACTCCAGCCGTTCCTGCAACTCGACGCCCGCCAGCGGGCCGCCGGGGAAGTCCTCTTCCGGGTTGATACCGACGACGATGCCGGCGTTGGCGTTGCGCTCGTTGCGCGAATACTGGCTCATGCCATTGGTGACCACGCGGCCTGGTTCTGACGTGGCTGCCACCACGGTGCCGCCCGGGCACATGCAGAAGCTGTAGACCGCCCGACCGTTCCTGGCGTGGTAGACCAGCTTGTAGTCGGCCGCACCCAGCTCCGGATGCCCGGCGTACTTGCCCAGGCGGGCATGGTCGATGAGCGATTGCGGGTGCTCGATACGAAAGCCCACGGCAAAGGGCTTGGCTTCGATGTAGACGCCGCGCGTATGCAGCATGCGGAAGGTGTCGCGCGAACTGTGGCCGAGCGCCAGAACCACGTAGCGGCTGCGAAGCTCCTCGCCATCGGCCAGGCGTACGCCCTGGATGCGGCCGTCTTCAATGATGACGTCCACGACGCGGCTGTCGAAACGCACTTCACCGCCCAGCGCCTTGATCTCTTCGCGCATGGTCGAGACCACGCCGGTCAGGCGGAAGGTGCCGATGTGCGGCTTGCTGACGTACATGATCTCTTCCGGCGCGCCCGCGCGAACGAACTCGTGCATGACCTTGCGACCGTAGAACTTCGGGTCCTTGATCTGGCTGTAGAGCTTGCCATCGGAGAACAGGCCCGCGCCGCCTTCGCCGAACTGCACGTTGGATTCCGGGCTCAGCACCTTCTTGCGCCACAGCGCCCAGGTGTCCTTGGTGCGGCTGCGCACGTCACGGCCGCGCTCCAGCACGATCGGGCGGAAACCCATCTGCGCCAGGGTCAGCGCGGCGAACAGGCCGCACGGGCCGAAGCCGATCACCAGCGGTCGTTCGCTCAGCCCCTCGGGCGCCTGGCCGACCGGGTAGTAGCCGGTGTCCGGCGAGACGCGGATGTTGCGGTCGTCAGCCAGACGTTCGAGCACCTTGGCTTCGTCCGCCACGCTGACGTCGATGATGTAGACGAAGGTGATCTCGCTGTTCTTCTTGCGCGCGTCATAGCTGCGCTTGAAGACCGTGAAGTCGAGCAGCTCGCTGTCGCTGATTTTCAGGCGCGTGACGATGGCCTGGCCCAGCGCCTCAGCGGGATGACCGAGCGGCAGTTGCAGTTCGTTGATGCGAATCATGACAGGTCCTGGCCGGTGACTCCGGCAGAGGTGAAGCGCGGGGCGCAACGGGGCGCAGTTTAGCTGCGACGGCCGGGGATGTCATGGGCCTGGAATGGGGGGAGGGGAGCCGGCCGCGCGGATGCGACGGCCGGTTGGCACGGTCGACTTACTGCAGGATGACCCGAGCGTCTATCGGCTGCAGGGGACGGTTGTTGGCGTGGCCCACAGCCTTGGTGACGGCTTCGATCTGTGTATGTAAAGGCGACGATCGGCTGCTTGAGGACCAACCAGCGAACGCCTTCGGAGCAGGGCGGCGTGGTGAGCGAGCCGTTGAAACGATAGTAGTCCAGATCGGCGGGTAGCATGTCACGGATGTTTATATGTAATTTTGCAGGCATCGTCGAGGAAATGCTGAGGGCCAGTCGAGGTTAGTCGGAAGCCGGCAAGGCTTGAACCGGTCCAGCAAATGCATTTCAGCAATTCTCATTATGG
>NZ_JAMOIE010000189.1 GCF_024448935.1 Stutzerimonas stutzeri | reverse complement strand
CCGTGCGCACCTCTATAACCCGCGCAATGTCGTGCCCGAGTCGAAGATGCCGTCTTACCCGTGGCTGGTAGAGGACACCCTCAGCGGACAGGACACCGCGGCGAAGATGAAAGCGCTGCGCACCGTTGGCGTGCCTTATAACGAAGAGGACATCGCCGCTGCGGGCGACGCCGTCAAGGGCAAGACTGAGATGGACGCTCTGGTGGCCTACCTGCAGGTGCTCGGTACCGCGCTGCAGAACAAGCGCTGAGATCGACTGCCAGCTTTCGAGAACGACGCGCCGCAGGGCAGCCGTCAGGGAACCAACATCGCGGGCAGTTCGAGCGTTCGGGCTGCCCAGGAGTAACAGATGAACGCATTCTGGAGTGGATACATCGCCCTGCTGACGCTGGGCACCATTGTCGCTCTGTTCTGGCTGATCTTCGCCACCCGTAAGGGCGAATCCAAAGGCACGACCGACAAGACCATGGGACATTCCTTCGACGGTATCGAGGAATATGACAACCCGCTACCCCGGTGGTGGTTCATGCTGTTCATCGGCACTCTGGTGTTCGGCATTTTCTATCTGGTGCTCTACCCGGGCCTGGGTAACTGGAAAGGGGTCATGCCGGGCTATGAAGACGGCTGGACGCAGGACAAGCAGTGGCAGCGTGAGGTTGATCAGGCTGACGCGAAATTCGGTCCGATCTTTGCCAGATATTCCGCCATGCCTGTGGCGCAGGTCGCTCAGGATGAGCGGGCGCTGAAGATCGGTGGCCGACTCTTCGCCAACTATTGCTCGGTTTGCCACGGATCGGACGCCAAGGGCGCGGTGGGTTTCCCGAACCTGGCCGATAGCGACTGGCGCTGGGGCGGCGACGCCGAAACCATCAAGACGACTATCCTGCACGGTCGGGTTGCAGCGATGCCGGCCTGGGGCCAGGTCATCGGTGAAGAAGGCGTGAAGAACGTCGCGGCCTATGTACGCAATGATCTGGGCGGTCTGCCTCTGCCAGAAGACAGCGATGCAGACACCGTAGCGGGTGGTCAGGTCTACGCTCAGACCTGCTCGGTCTGCCACGGTGCAAATGGGGAAGGCATGACGGCCATGGGCGCGCCGAAACTGACCAACCCTGCCGGCTGGATTTACGGCTCCAGTCTGCCTCAGTTGCAGCAGACCATTCGTCACGGCCGCAACGGACAGATGCCTGCGCAGGAACAGTACCTGGGCAACGACAAGGTGCATCTGCTGGCGGCATACGTATACAGCCTGTCGCAAACGCCTGAGCAACTGGCGAAGCAGTAAAACCCCTAACAGGGCGGTACCCCATACCGCCCTGTTTTCAATCAAGCCTCCCACCTAAATGACGACATGCGACGCTCTGTCGCAGACCACTCGACACATCCCTTCTTTGCCATACGAGCAAACCGCTTCCATACTCTTCGGCACTCGCCAAGATCCCGCAGAACTACAAGGCGAAACCCTCGATTCAGCACAGCATCGTGGTGTGCCAAGCGATCCTGCGACCCGCATGGAAGACGCTTGAAATCAGAGCCGGAACGGCATCAAGGGGGCTGGAGCTCGTTTGCATTACCCCCCTCCTTTCTCCATACTTGCCGCCGTTTTTGCCCCCCTTGATATGCCATTTAGCGTGGAAGCCTTGCATGAGCACAGCAATAAGTGAGACTGCATATAACTATAAGGTGGTTCGCCAGTTCGCCATCATGACGGTGGTGTGGGGAATCATTGGAATGGGTCTGGGAGTCTTTATCGCCGCGCAGCTTGTGTGGCCTCAACTCAACTTCGACCTGCCCTGGACCAGTTTTGGTCGTTTGCGCCCCCTTCACACCAACGCGGTGATTTTCGCCTTCGGCGGTTGTGCCCTGATGGCCACGTCCTTTTACGTGGTACAGCGCACCTCGCAGGCCCGCCTGTTCTCGGACGGCCTCGCATCATTCGTGTTCTGGGGCTGGCAGGCGGTGATCGTTCTGGCGGTGATCACATTGCCGCAAGGCTTCACCAGCTCGAAGGAATATGCCGAGCTCGAGTGGCCGATCGACATCCTCATCACCCTCGTATGGGTCAGCTATGCCGTGGTGTTCTTCGGCACGATCATGAAACGCAAGGCTGCTCATATTTATGTAGGTAACTGGTTCTACGGTGCCTTCATCCTGGTCACGGCGATGCTGCATATCGTCAACAACCTGGAAGTACCGGTGAGCTGGTTCAAGTCCTATTCGATCTACTCGGGCGCAACCGATGCGATGGTTCAGTGGTGGTATGGCCATAACGCCGTGGGCTTCTTCCTGACCACCGGCTTCCTGGGAATGATGTATTACTTCGTACCCAAGCAGGCTGGCCGTCCGGTTTATTCCTACCGCCTGTCTATCGTGCATTTCTGGGCATTGATCACCCTCTACATCTGGGCGGGTCCGCACCACCTGCACTACACCGCACTGCCGGAATGGGCACAGAGCCTGGGCATGGTGATGTCGATCATCCTGCTGGCACCGAGCTGGGGCGGCATGATCAACGGCATGATGACCCTGTCAGGCGCCTGGCATAAGCTGCGCACCGATCCGATCTTGCGCTTTTTGGTGGTCT
>NZ_JAMOIE010000188.1 GCF_024448935.1 Stutzerimonas stutzeri | reverse complement strand
CACAGCCTGGCCGCCCACCGACCGCTCGGCTCGATCATGCGAGCGCGGCTAAGCACCTACAAGGCGCTTTCAGCCTTTCGACACCAGCACAACAACCTGGCCGAGCAGGAGCCTCGGTCGCTGAATGACGTCCCGGATTGAGCGCGCCAAGGCGACGGGACTTGCCATGAGTTTTTTCAAACGCGTATACCGCAAGCTCAACCCCGAGAAAAAACCGGACCTGGAGCTGCGTTCCGGCATGGCGCAGAACATCTGCCGACGCTCTGGCTGATCGGCAAAACCGGTGCGGGCAAATCCATTCTCATTCAGGCCGTGGCCGGGCTGAGCGATATCGAAGTGGGCCGGGGTTTCCGCCCCTGTACCGAAACGGCCATCCGCTACGACTTCCCTTTACACCAAACACCAGTCAGGCACTGTGCAAGCCCTTCAGATTGGCCTCGTTACTCAGGGCGGGAAAAGGATTTACCAAGCTTGGTGAAGTCATAGCCGTTCTTGGCCTACTTAAACTCCACCATCTCGCTCTCCCTACTGCCGGCCAGCAAACGCTGCAGTTGCTGCTGGGCATCCATCTGTTGTGCATGTTGCACTAGTTGATCTTTTTTGGCTGGGTAGTCGATTCCCTTCAAATACGTCGTTACATTCGCAGGTGATTCGCCGCCAGCACCTCGTGTCATGTCGATTCTCCTCTTCCAAAGAGGCGAGGGCGGAAGTCAGAGTCCCGCCCTCGCCAAGTCGTTCTGCTCAATATCGCTTAGCTGTTGTGTCCGCCACCGTGGCTGTTTTCGCCACCTTCCTTGCCAGCTTCGGAAGCTTCTCACGATCGTTGGCGAAGTTTCCACCGCTATTCTGGCCACCTTTTTTGTCGCTGGTTCCAAGGCTTGCCAACGCCGGAGTTGATCGCTGGCCACGTGACCTGCCCAAGGCCAGCGACCACGCGCCCACCTGGATCGAGCTTGATCTGGTTGTCTAGAAGCAGCCGATGCCACTCGTCGGTGATCCCGAACTCCGATTCTCCCTCATTGCCTAGATCGAGACAGGCAGATTCCTGCCTCAATCCGAGACGAGAGGAACGCTATGAAAGCCGTAATCTACAATGGACCGCACGACGTCAGTGTCAAAGACATTCCCGATGCAAAGATCGAAAAGCCCACTGATGTTCTGGTGCGCATCACCAGCACCAACATCTGCGGCTCCGATTTGCATATGTACGAAGGCCGCACCAGTTTCGAGGCCGGCCGGGTGTTCGGCCATGAAAACATGGGTGAGGTTATCGAAGTGGGCGGGGGAGTAGACCGGATCAAGGTGGGTGATTTCGTTTGCCTGCCATTCAATATCGGCTGTGGCTTTTGCGAGAACTGCGAAAGAGGCCTTACCGGGTTCTGTCTTACTACCAATCCCGGTAGCGCTGGCGCCGCTTACGGCTTCGCTGAAATGGGCCCGTATCTCGGGGGACAGGCTGAACTGCTGCGCGTGCCCTACGCCGATTTCAACTGTCTGGTACTCCCCGAAGACGGACGGGAAAAGGAAGACGATTACGTCATGCTTTCCGATATTTTCCCGACAGGCTGGCACGCCACCGAGCTAGCCGGGTTGCTGCCCGGCGAGACCGTTGCTATTTATGGCGCCGGTCCTGTGGGCCTGATGGCCGCCCATTCGGCGATCATCAAGGGGGCGTCAGAAGTGTTTGTCGTCGATACCCATCCCGACCGTCTGGCGCTGGCCGAAAAAATGGGCGCTAAAGCTATCAACGCGGTAGGCGATACGGCTGTCGAACAGATCATGAATCTCACCGATGGACGGGGTACCGACAGGGGCTGCGAATGTGTGGGTTACCAGTGCTGCAGCAAACACGGCCATGAAGACAACTCTCTCACGATGAATAATCTGGTGGCGAGCACCCGGCCCACCGGCGGTATTGGAGTAGTCGGCGTGTTTGTGCCGCAAGATCCGGGCGCACCAAACGACTTGGCCAAGGAAGGTAAGATGGCGTTCGACTTCGGCAGCTTCTGGTTCAAGGGGCAGCAGATTCGTACCGGCCAAGCCAATGTCAAAGCCTATAACCGTCGCCTGGCCAAGCTGATACACACCGGCAAGGCGAGCCCCGGGCAGATTGTTTCCCACCATTTGAAGCTGGACGAAGCGCCCGGCGCCTACGAGAAGTTCGATTCCCGAGCTGATGGATGGACCAAGGTGGTTCTCAAGCCGGGCGCTTGAACCCGTCGTCAGCAAAAAAAGACCGGCTAAATCGCCGGTCTTTTTTTGCCTTGCCGGCTGGGGGACACAAAACCATGATCTGCTGCCGGGGGGCTTTGTCACCGCGTTAACCATCGAAGAGGGCAACCCCGGTGACAAGACGCTGTTTGTTCCGGTTCTGGATTTTCATCGGTCTGTCCTGGGCAAGCTGCCCCGTTCCGTGGTCGCCGATGGCGGCTACGCCAGTCAGACGAATGTCGCGGCCGGACGCGCCAGGGGGCTCAAGCATGTGGTGTTTCACAAGCCTGTTGGCGTATCGCTCACTGCCATGGGCGTGAAGTCGAAAACCTCTCATGCATTACGTCATTTCAGAGCCGGCGTCGAAGGCAATATCTCGGAGTGAAAAGG
>NZ_JAMOIE010000187.1 GCF_024448935.1 Stutzerimonas stutzeri | reverse complement strand
CGCCCTGGTCGATTACCGCGAGGAGCCCTGTGGGGACGCAGGGCGACAGCGGCGGGTGTGCGTCGTGCTGCGGGATGCGGCAGGACTGGATCAGGTGGTGACGGGCGTCGGTCGGGGTCCGGTGGACGGCTTCGTCCATGGTCTGGCGGATTGGCTCGGCATGCCGATTCGAGTGATTGATTATCGAGAACATGCCATGAGCCCAGGCGCCGATGCGCGCGCGGCGGCCTATGTGGAGCTGACCGTTGGCGATGACGACAAGGCGGTATTTGGGGTGGGGCTGGACGAGGATGTCACTGCGGCCACCCTGCGCGCGGTCTTGAGCGCCGTCGATCGCCATGCGGCGCGAGCCAGCGTGCAGCAAACAGAGGAAGCGCAGCGCCAAGGCAGCGGCTGAGTCGTTAAAGGTGTGCCTTGGTCCAGAGTGCGGACCGGGCACGCCTTACCAATGCAGGGCCCGCAGGCGCGCGATCTTCTTGTGCTGATGCGCCTGCATGCGCAGCAGAATGTCGCGCAGGGTTTCGATGGCCCGGCAGATATAAGGACCCTTGTTGAGCATCACGCATTCGGCGCGCACCCCCATGGCCGCATCGGTCACCTCTGAGCGGGTCGGGGTGCCCTTGCGCGCCAGGGATTCGAGCACCTGAGTGGCCCAGATCACCGGCACATGGGCCGCCTCGCACAGCCATAGAATCTCTTCCTGGATCTCTGCCAGGCGTTCCGGGCCGATTTCAACCGCCAGATCCCCGCGCGCCACCATGACTCCCATGGGTCGCCGCGGGATGACGGTGAGCAGGATTTCAGGAAGGTTGCGCACCGCCTGGGCCGTCTCGATCTTGGCCACGATGGGTACGTCCCGAGCACCCCGTCGATCCAGCTCCGCCATCAGGGTCGCCATGTCCTGAGCCGTGCGGACGAAGGAATAGCCGATCACATCCGCTTGCTGGGCGGCGAGATTCAGCATGTCCAGATCCTGCGCCGTCAAGGCCGGCAACCCCAGCGTGCTGTCCGGGAAATTGAGCCCTTTCTCTCCCCGGATCTTCTCCCCTTCCGCGCGCGCGCGGGTGATCCGCAACACAGCGCCCTCGGGGGTCAGCGCTTCCACCACCGCGCCGACCTTGCCATCGTCAATGAAGACGCGGTGTCCCACCTGCAGGTCATCGATGACCTCGGGACAGCTGAGGCCGATCCGGGCCATCTCCACCACCGCGCCCTCGGCATCGCGGCGCGCGGCCCGGCCGGGCTGGGAATTCCGGGCCAGCAACAGCTGCTCTTCCGGATGAACCAGCAGGAAACCGGGCTGCTCCGGGAACGGACCGAAGCAGCCCTCGCCCCGTCGCGCCGGAAGTTTCCCGGGACGCCACCAACGGCATGGCATTCCCGCCTCGATATACGCCGTGTGCCAGATCTGGCTCTGCCAGTGGCCGGCGGCATCACGCCCCGTCACCTCCAGTTCGCGCAGCCGGCCACGAGTGTCCCGAAAGCGCAGTCGATCGCCGACTTGCAGATCACTGTAGATCGCAGGTGTCACCGGCAGAACACTGGGAGAACCGATCGGCGGGGTTTGCGCCGGGACAAGTGTCACCTCGGCGGGCGCGACCACCCGGCCTGCGGCATCGCGGGGCGGGTGGATGGCGAAGATCGGCGCGGCGGGCACGCTGTCGGTGCGGAGCTTGGGGCCCGGCAGATCCATATAGATCCGGCACGGCACCTGCAGCGCCGCGCTGGCCCGGCGCACCTGATCGATCATCCGTGTCCAGGTGGCTGCATCGTCATGGGCGCCGTTGATGCGAGCACAATCCATGCCAGCGCGCAGCATTGCCGTGACGAGATCGCCCTGATCGGCAGCCTCGCTGGGCAGCGTGACCATGATATAGACCCCCTCGCCATCGCGGTGCGGCCCGAACAATCGCTGTGTATGGGCGGCCAGCAAGGCTTCGCCTTCTTCGATGGAAAGATCCTGGCCTGGAATGGGCGGATGCCAGCTTCCCTCCAGCACCCCCGCCAACAAGGCCAGCACCCGGTCCAGGTCATGAAGCAAATGCGCCTCGGAGCGACCCAGAGACGAAAGACCCTGGACGCTGAGGCGCTTTTGCAGCGAACGCAGGTCGTTGCGACGAAAATGAATGTAATGCAATAGATTGCGCATGCTCACCGCGCCATTGCTCCCGGCTTCCGGGTGCCAGCGGGCCATGTCCGACTGCGCACCCTGCACGATCTGCGCACGCAAGGCTTCCAGCGCCGCCTGCAAGGCGATGAGCTCCGCCTGTTCCGGCGCTGGGGAATGGTCGGCGCAATCCGAAGTCGTCATGGCGGTGATTTCCTTGCGTTAGGCCTGATCCCCTCCACTTTAAGACCTGAAGATGACAACTAGTAGTGCACAGCGTCCAACGAAACGTTAGCACGATGGACTTTGGCGAGGATGCTCGCGGCCGTGGCCGTCCAGCGATAGGGCTTGGGATGCTCATTGCGATGATCGAGATAGGCCATGATGGCACGCTCCAAGTCGGCCACGCTGCGGAATACGCCGCGCCGGATTTGATCTTCGGTAAGGTCGCGGAAGAATCGCTCGACCGGGTTGAGCCAGGACGCACTGGTGGGCTCAGCCGACCGGCGGTCTCGGAAAGG
>NZ_JAMOIE010000186.1 GCF_024448935.1 Stutzerimonas stutzeri | reverse complement strand
TGCGTATTTCGGCCCGTCGTGACCGGCCGTTTCGGTAGATCGTGACCGGCCATTTCGCTAACGCGTGACCGCTCATTTCGCTATCAACGTGACCGATTTTCAGCCTGCTCCGAAACAGGCGGTCACGACTTACCGAAATCGTCGGTCACGGCTTAGCGAAATACTTTCACCCCGTTGCGCATGACCTGACGCGACCGTCACCCTCGCCTGTTTTTGGGGAGTAGTGGGATGTCGGCGCAGCGAGTAGCCATGCGTAATATCAAAGAATGTTTGCGTCTCAAGTTCGAGGGAGGCCTCTCTCACGAGAAGATTGCCCGGGCCTTGCAGCTGTCCAAGGGCGTCGTTAGCAAGTACGTCACGGCGGCCAGCGAAACAGGCTTGGGGTGGCCGGCGCTGGCCGCGCTGGATGAGGTGGCGCTGGCGGCGGCACTGTTGCCTGCCGCCAAGGTGCGCCAGGCCCGCGGCGAGCGGGTGCTGCCGGACCTGATCACTATCCACCGGGAACTGCGGCGCAAGGGCGTCACCCTGCAACTGCTGTGGGAAGAGTACATCGCCGCCCATCCCGAGCAGCCGACCTACCGCTATACCCAGTTCGTCGAGCACTACCGCCGCTATGCCAGCACCCTCAAACGGTCGATGCGTCAACAGCACCGGGCTGGTGAGAAGTTGTTCATCGACTACGCCGGTCCGACGCTGCCGGTGATCGACCCGGCCACCGGCGAGATCAGCCGGGCGCATATCTTCGTCGCGGCGCTGGGGGCCTCGAACTACACCTATGCCTGCGCCACGCCCGGGGAAACCCAGGTGGACTGGCTGACCGCGCTGGGTCAGGCGTTCAGTTACCTGGGCGGCGTCAGCGAGATGGTCGTGCCGGATAACCCGCGCGCCCTGATCGCCCATCCCGATCGCTACGAGCCGGGCTTGAACCGGGCCGCGCTGGAATGTGCCCGGCATTACGACACGGTGATGCTGCCGGCGCGGCCGCGTAAGCCGCAGGACAAGGCCAAGGCCGAGGTGGCGGTGCAGATCGTCGAGCGCTGGATCATGGCGCGGCTGCGGCACCAGCAGTTCTTCAGCCTGCACGCGCTCAACCAGGCGATTGCCGAGCTGCTGGAGGACTTGAACCAGCGCCCGTTCAAGAAGCTCGATGGCTGCCGCCGGGAGTGGTTCGAGCGGCTCGATCAACCGGTGCTGCGGCCGTTGCCGCTACATCCCTACGAGGTGGTGACCTTCAAGCGCTGCAAGGTCAACATCGACTACCACATCGAAGTGAACGGCGGCTTCTACAGCGTGCCCTCGGCCTTGGCCCGGCAGAGCGTCGATGTGCGGCTGAGCGCGCATACCGTGGAAGTCCTGCACGGCAACCGGCGGGTCGCCAGCCACCTGCGGCTTCAGCGGCGCGGTGCCTACAGCACCCAGAGCGAACACATGCCGGCGTCGCACAAGGCGCATCGCGAGTGGACGCCGCAGCGCCTGCTCGACTGGGGCGAGCGAATCGGCCCGCACGCCCGGCAGATCGTCGAGTACCAACTGACCCACAAACCGCACCCGGAGATGGGCTATCGCGCCTGCCTGGGCCTGCTCTCGCTGGCCCGCCAGTACGGTAACGCGCGCCTGGAGGCGGCGGCGAGCCGCGCCGTGCAGCTGCGGGCACTCAACGGCCGCACCGTGCGCAACCTGCTCAAGCAAGGGCTCGACCAACAACCACTGCCCAAGCCCGCGACGCCGGCAGCGCAACCCAGCAGCCACGAGAACGTCCGTGGCGCCGATTACTACACCCAAGAGGAGCTGTTCGATGATGACCCAACATACCCTGAGCCAGTTGCACCAACTGCGGCTGGGCGGCATGGCCCGCGCGCTGGAAGAGCAGTGGACGCTGCCGGCCAGCCATAGCCTGAGCTTCGATGAACGCCTGGGCCTGCTGCTCGACCGCGAACTGGCCTGGCGCGACGACAAGCGCCTGGAGCGGCTGCGCAAACAGGCCAAGCTCAAGTACGCCGGCGCCTGCCTGGAAGACCTCGACCGCCGCCGTGGCCGCGCGCTGGACGAGCGCCTGATCGCGACCTTGGCCGGCGGCGAGTGGCTCCGCCAAAAGCACAACCTGCTGCTGACCGGCCCGACCGGCGTCGGCAAGACCTGGCTCGCCTGCGCGCTGGGCCACCAGGCCTGCCGCCAGGGCTACAGCGCACTGTACCTGCGCACCCCGCGCCTGCTGGAGCAACTGCGCATCGCCCACGGCGACGGTAGCTTCGGGCGCACCCTGCAACAGCTGGCCAAGGTCGATGTCTTGCTTTTGGACGACTGGGGCCTGGCTCCGCTGGAAGACAATGCCCGGCATGACCTGCTGGAAGTGATCGACGACCGCGCCGGCACCCGCTCCACCATCCTGACCAGCCAGCTCCCCGTTGATCACTGGCATGGCTGGATCAACGACCCCACGCTGGCCGACGCCTTGCTTGATCGCCTGGTGCACAACGCCTATCGCATCGTGATGAAAGGCGAGTCACTGCGGCGGAAAAACACGGAGGAAGAAGCCGCATCGTGACCGATGCGGCTACAATTCAAATCCCGCGCAACCGGGCTGGAAACACCGGTCACGAGTTAGCGAAATGATCGGTCACGTTCACCGAAATCCGCAA
>NZ_JAMOIE010000185.1 GCF_024448935.1 Stutzerimonas stutzeri | reverse complement strand
ACGCGAAGACCGGCAAGCTCGAGCGCCGCACGGTTTCCCGGCGCGTAGTTGCTGTGGCTGGTGTTGCAGCATGTGCTGCCGAAAGGCTTTCGCCGGGTCAGGAACTACGGCTTCCTGCATCCGAACCGAAGGCCGCCGAAGCCGGCGACAGCCGGGCGCCTGGCGCACGCGAGCGAGCGCTTGGAGCGCAGCAGGAACCAGACAACTCTGGCGAACGATCCGGTGCGACGTGAGGCGCGCCACGAAACCGTCCGACGCAAAAAAATGCGCTGACCACGCCACAACGGATGTAGCCGCAGCCGGCACCGGTGAAGTTGCAGCGAACATGGCTGACAGCCGACGAAGCGTCAGATCGCAGCGGTGCAGCCCAACCACATGACCCGCTAGCGCCTAACGCC
This sequence comes from Stutzerimonas stutzeri, assembly GCF_024448935.1. Classification (GTDB taxonomy): domain Bacteria; phylum Pseudomonadota; class Gammaproteobacteria; order Pseudomonadales; family Pseudomonadaceae; genus Stutzerimonas; species Stutzerimonas stutzeri_AO. The sequence continues at coordinate 2,247 of NZ_JAMOIE010000185.1, read as the reverse complement.
CAAGCTCAGTGGCGGCCCGGGAGCGGCGAAGGCGCATAGGGGCCGTCGGCTGGAGCACTGTTAGGCCCTTGACACAGACCAACACCTATTGTACAAATACACGTACAATAGGAGACGCTTATGGACGCAATTACCTACAGTTATGCACGAGCCAAGCTGGCCGACACCATGGACCGTGTTTGCGACGACCACGAGCCTATCATCATTACCCGCAATGGCCAGCAGGCCGTTGTGATGATGGCGCTCGATGATTTTAAGGCATTGGAGGAAACCTCCTACCTGCTGCGCAGCCCTAAGAACGCACAGCGCCTGCTTGAGAGCATTGCGGCCCTTGAGTCTGGGAAGGGCAAGGTGCGGAGCTTGGCCAAGTGAAGCTAGTCTTCTCCGAGCAAGCGTGGGAAGACTATTTGTATTGGCAAAAGATCGACAAGAAACTGGTGCAGCGTATCAACGGCTTGATCAAGGAGATTGCTAAGACGCCGCATACAGGAACTGGGAAGCCAGAGCCACTAAAACATGCGTTGTCTGGCTATTGGTCGCGGCGCATCAATGATGAGCATCGAATCGTCTACAAAGTGGTCGATGGCTCTTTGTTCATTGCTCAGTTGCGATACCATTACTGACGGCACCTAACGATTAAGCTAAGGGGTGGCGGAACGCCGTCCCAGCGAACGAAGTGAGCGATTTCAGCGACTTGTTGGACGAAGCCGCTACGCGGAGGAGCCCGCCTCGATTGCAAAGCGGTCGGCAGCGGTGAGAAGGCACTCGTCTATCTCGGGCGCTATCCCTACCGCGGCGTCATCCGTGAGCAGGACATCGCCGCCTGCGTCGATGGTCAGGTGAGCTTCCGCTATCGCGCCGCGAAGACCGGCAAGCTCGAGCGCCGCACGGTTCCCGGCGCGCAGTTCCTGTGGCTGGTGTTGCAGCATGTGCTGTCGAAAGGCTTTCGCCGGGCCAGGAACTACGGCTTCGTGCATCCGAACCGAAGGCAGTTGATCGCCTTGCTGCGCGTGCTGCTGAAGCGCGCCGCGCCCCCAGCGGCGCCCCCAGCGGCAACGGCCGTCGATGCGCTGCCCGTGCTGCAACGCGGCCATGGCGGTCATCAGGACACGGATTCCCACGCGCCGCACCGCCGCCAGCACAACCGATGTACCGGCCATGTGAGCAAAAGCCTCCTGCGGTGAGTCATGGGAAATCGGTGCCCGCAAGCCGAGGACTCTTGCGCCTTGACCTGGAGCCTTGCCGGGCCGGCGCCGCCATGAACAGGCGAAAACCGCAACGATAACCCGCCTGCGGCGTTCTCCACGAGCACCGACGCCATGTCGGGCAACTGCCCCGGCCTATTTTCGGAAGAGATATTTTCTATGGGGCGCCCGGCCACCAGGGACCGGCTTGCCCAACAAACGGATCAGGTCGCGGCTTCGCGCGACCTATCCTTATTCGTTAGATGCTTTGCGCTCGGTCTTCGTTGTGATGCCAAATGCGAAGGATTACGACAGTTTCTGTATGAGCTGAGTACCGAATTATATATTTTCCGAAAACTGCGTCGCGAATGATCTTGGGGGGTGGAGCAATCTCAACAGTACGACCCATTTCTGGAAATAGGCAAAGATTCTCGATGCGGGAAATGAGTTCTGCTGCCACGCGTGCAGCAGCAAGAGGGTCTTTCTCTGCTATGAATTCGCGCAGGCGAACGAGGTCTGCAACGGCGTTTTCTGAGTAGACCAATCTCACTGACCAGTCTTCGGTGGCGATAGCTCATTGTCGGTGCCCCAGCTTTGAAGCCAAGCACTTACTGCTTCGCCGGAGATGACCCGGCCTTGTGCCACTGACTCCATAGCTTGCAGTGTTTCTTGCCAGCGAGTCTGCTCTAGCTCCTGACGCTCAAAGAACTCTCTAAGTGCTTGATTAATAAGCCAGCTTTTGCTTCTATGCAGCTTCTTAGCCATGGCTCCAAGATTTTCTTCAAGCTCGGGTTGAAGTCGGACGGTTGTGACGGTCATCGAGGTGCCCTCCATACGGATGAATGCAATGTATTACACGGTATTCATAAGGGCAAGTGGGCGCGACGCACTGTGGGCCAATGCATCTAACGTTTGGTTGGGCGAAGCCGCTACGCGGAGGAGTCCGCCTCGATTGCAAAGCGGTCGGCACTCTTCTATCTCGGGCGCTATCCCTACCGCGGCGTCATCCGTCAGCAGGACATCGCCGCCTGCGTCGATGGTCAGGGGAGCTTCCGCTATCGCG
>NZ_JAMOIE010000184.1 GCF_024448935.1 Stutzerimonas stutzeri | reverse complement strand
CCCCCATGGCGAAACCAGGTGGGCGTCCAGTGGACGGAACCCGCCAGCAACTTGCGCAGGATGTCCGGCTCCATGCTGACAAGCCCGGCTTCATGGGCCTCGCGCAAGGCCCCCAGCCAGATTCCCTCGTACTCTTCACGCAAGCGCAGAATGGTGGCCTTGCCCTCGTCCGAGAGGTTGCGCCACTCGTCCACCATGACGCTCCAGGCTTCGCTAGTCTCGCCATTCATGGCATACAGCTCAACGGAGATCAGGGTCCGCAAGCGCTCTTCGAGGCCGGGACGGGCTTGCAGTGCCCGCTTGAGGCGGGCCAGATTGAGGATGACGCTCTCCTCCATCACCGTACGCAAGATTTCATCCTTGCTGCGGTAATGGTGAAAGATGCTGCCCGGCAGAATACCGGCTTCGCGTCCGATATCCCGCACTTTGGTTTGCAGATACCCCTTACGCCGGAACAGGCTGGCAGCCGTATTCAGCACCGCGCCGCGGGCACTTTTCGGATCGGTGATCCTGCCATCGGCTATCAGTTCGTTACGGATCTCTTCGCTGAATTCCAAGGTTCCGGCTCTCTCGACTGGGTTGGGAAGCGCTTTAAAAACGGCTGCATTCTATAGCAGTCCCGGTGTTACCGGCTACCACGGCACCCACCGGGTACTCGCCCGGATGCCTCCCCCCACATCTCAAACCAATCGCTTGCTCAAAGCCCTCCCATGCACTAGATTCATGCTGACAACAACAATGAACCTGACACAGCGGAGGCTGCAATGGCCAGGCAAGCACAGCATCTGACCGATCCCCTAATGAACATGATCGACAGGGTATGCGCGGGCGATATCCTGACCCGGACAGCGGACCTTTATCCGCACAACGTCGCCCTGGTGGATGACGGCCACACCCTCACCTACAGGGCCTTCGAGGACCAGGCCAATCGTATGGCCAACAGCCTGCTGGGGCTGGGCCTGAAGGCCGGCGAGCCGGTCGGTATCCTGGCCCGTAACGGCATCGAGCTGATGGTGAGCTACATGGCCTGCGCCAAAGCCAACCTGGTATTTGCGCCGGTGAATCTGGGGCTGAAGCCCGATGAGATCGCCTATTGCCTGAAGGACTGCCACACTCGCGTCCTGATCGTTGAAGAAGCCCTGGCCAAGATTGGCCAGACACTGCCGGACCAGCTGCCCGATCTTGAGTTTCTGTACTGGACGGGAAGCGCCGCCCATACCGCCGGCGGCCACACCTGGCAACCTGTGCAGGAGCTGATCGACAAGGGGGACAGCGCAGCGGTTGAAGTGGTCGTGGACGACCGCGATCCGGTCCAGTTGCTCTACACCTCCGGAACCACGGCCAACCCCAAGGGTGTCATGACCAGTCACCTGGCGGTGACCATCACCGCGATGGCCAATATTATCGCCAATCGGTTGCCAGCCGAGGTCGCCACGCTGTGCCAGCTCCCCCTGTTTCACTGCACCGCCGTTAACTGCCTGGCGCTGCCGACGTTCATGATGGGGGGCAAGCTGGTGATGACCAAGGGCTTCGATGCCCGTGAATGCGCCCGGCTGATCGAGGCATACCAGGTCTATCTGCTGGTTTTCCTGCCCATGATGTTCAACGAGATACTGACGGATCCGGAAGCGAGCAAACGGGATTTTTCATCCGTGAAACGCGCCCTCTACGCCATGGCGCCGATGGCAAAATCCAAGCTCCAGGCCATCCATGACGCCTTTCCCAATGCCGACGTGATTCTGGGCTCCGGCCAGACCGAGTTCACCCCGACCACCTGCCTGATCCGGCCGGAACACCAGTGGAGCAAGGCCGGTTCCTGGGGCACCGCCACCCCCATGACCCGGGTCGCCATCATGGATGACCAGGGTCGCCTGCTGCCACCTGGCGAAACCGGCGAAATCGTCTATCGCGGGCCACAGGCGATGATCGAGTATCTGAACCAGCCCGACAAGACGCAAGAGGCCTTCCAGTACGGCTGGTTCCACAGCGGCGACATCGCCTCCCTCGATGAGGACGGCGCCATATGGTTCACCGACCGCAAGAAGGATGTAATCAAGACCGGCGGCGAGAACGTGGCGTCCCTGGAAGTGGAGCGCTGCTTGATCGGCCATCCCAAGGTGGCGGAAGCGGCGGTCGTCGGGCTTCCCCACGAGCACTGGGGCGAGGCCATCACCGCCAATGTCATCCTGATGCCCAACGAAGACATCACCGAGGAGGAGCTGATCGACTACTGCCGGGAGCATCTGGCGGGTTTCAAGGTGCCCAAGGCCATTGTGGTAGTGGACCAGTTCCCACGCACCGGTACCGGCAAGATCCAGAAGCACGTGATCCGCAAGACGATGCAAGGGTACTTTTCGGAATAAGACAAATGAACAACCTCAGACGATCCCCAAGCGCCGGGCGATAGCCACAGCCTGAGTCCGGCTGCTGGCGTTCAGCTTGGAGTTCTTGGAGTTGATGTTGCGTAGATGCGTTCGCACGGTGCTGTCCGAGACGAAGAGTTTCTCCGCCAGGCACTGTTGGAATAGCCCTCGCACAGCAGCTGCAGCACCCGGATTTCCTTGCGGGTGAGGGGATCCAGCAGGGTGCTTTCCGGCTCGCAGGCAGGGGCCTGCTCCTGGATTTCCGGGCCGAAGGCATCCAGCAGCT
>NZ_JAMOIE010000183.1 GCF_024448935.1 Stutzerimonas stutzeri | reverse complement strand
GATCGGGGGTTTGGTGTAGAAGCTTGACGATGACCTACTCTCACATGGGGAGACCCCACACTACCATCGGCGATGCGTCGTTTCACTGCTGAGTTCGGGATGGGATCAGGTGGTTCCAACGCTCTATGGTCGTCAAGCAATTCGGTTGGGGAGTCGGTGTTGAGTCGCTTCCCCTGATTGGGTATGTGATGGTGTTTCGGTACTGCTTTCGCGTTGCGAGCGATGCGTCTTTTCGGTTTGTTTGTCGACTTCAACCGTCTGACACGCAAACATCAAATTGTTTGGGTGTTATATGGTCAAGCCTCACGGGCAATTAGTATGGGTTAGCTCAACGCCTCACAGCGCTTACACACCCCACCTATCAACGTCGTAGTCTTCGACGGCCCTTCAGGGAGCTCAAGGCTCCAGTGAGATCTCATCTTGAGGCAAGTTTCCCGCTTAGATGCTTTCAGCGGTTATCTCTTCCGAACATAGCTACCCGGCAATGCCACTGGCGTGACAACCGGAACACCAGAGGTTCGTCCACTCCGGTCCTCTCGTACTAGGAGCAGCCCCTCTCAAATCTCAAACGTCCACGGCAGATAGGGACCGAACTGTCTCACGACGTTCTAAACCCAGCTCGCGTACCACTTTAAATGGCGAACAGCCATACCCTTGGGACCGGCTTCAGCCCCAGGATGTGATGAGCCGACATCGAGGTGCCAAACACCGCCGTCGATATGAACTCTTGGGCGGTATCAGCCTGTTATCCCCGGAGTACCTTTTATCCGTTGAGCGATGGCCCTTCCATACAGAACCACCGGATCACTAAGACCTACTTTCGTACCTGCTCGACGTGTCTGTCTCGCAGTCAAGCGCGCTTTTGCCTTTATACTCTACGACCGATTTCCGACCGGTCTGAGCGCACCTTCGTACTCCTCCGTTACTCTTTAGGAGGAGACCGCCCCAGTCAAACTACCCACCATACACTGTCCTCGATCCGGATAACGGACCAGAGTTAGAACCTCAAAGTTGCCAGGGTGGTATTTCAAGGTTGGCTCCACGCGAACTGGCGTCCACGCTTCAAAGCCTCCCACCTATCCTACACAAGCAAATTCAAAGTCCAGTGCAAAGCTATAGTAAAGGTTCACGGGGTCTTTCCGTCTAGCCGCGGATACACTGCATCTTCACAGCGATTTCAATTTCACTGAGTCTCGGGTGGAGACAGCGCCGCCATCGTTACGCCATTCGTGCAGGTCGGAACTTACCCGACAAGGAATTTCGCTACCTTAGGACCGTTATAGTTACGGCCGCCGTTTACCGGGGCTTCGATCAAGAGCTTCGCTTGCGCTAACCCCATCAATTAACCTTCCGGCACCGGGCAGGCGTCACACCCTATACGTCCACTTTCGTGTTTGCAGAGTGCTGTGTTTTTAATAAACAGTCGCAGCGGCCTGGTATCTTCGACCGGCATGAGCTTACGGGGTAAACCCTTCACCCTCACCGGCGCACCTTCTCCCGAAGTTACGGTGCCATTTTGCCTAGTTCCTTCACCCGAGTTCTCTCAAGCGCCTTGGTATTCTCTACCCAACCACCTGTGTCGGTTTGGGGTACGGTTCCTGATTACCTGAAGCTTAGAGGCTTTTCCTGGAAGCATGGCATCAACCACTTCTCCTTCTAAAAGAAGGATCGTCATCAGTTCTCGGCATTAAGACCCCGGATTTACCTAAGACCTCTGCCTACCACCTTAAACTTGGACAACCAACGCCAAGCTGGCCTAGCCTTCTCCGTCCCCCCATCGCAGTAACCAGAAGTACGGGAATATTAACCCGTTTCCCATCGACTACGCTCTTCAGCCTCGCCTTAGGGACCGACTCACCCTGCGTCGATTAACGTTGCGCAGGAACCCTTGGTCTTTCGGCGTGGGAGTTTTTCACTCCCATTGTCGTTACTCATGTCAGCATTCGCACTTCTGATACCTCCAGCAAGCTTCTCAACTCACCTTCACAGGCTTACAGAACGCTCCTCTACCGCGCAGACATTCCCTCAATAGCACTTTTACTCCTCACTCCACGTGAGGGGCGCTTTGCTCGCATTCGCTCGCAAGCCAAATGATATTGAGTGGAATGTCCGCACCCGTAGCTTCGGTACCTGGTTTGAGCCCCGTTACATCTTCCGCGCAGGCCGACTCGACTAGTGAGCTATTACGCTTTCTTTAAAGGGTGGCTGCTTCTAAGCCAACCTCCTAGCTGTCTGAGCCTTCCCACATCGTTTCCCACTTAACCAGGATTTTGGGACCTTAGCTGACGGTCTGGGTTGTTTCCCTTTTCACGACGGACGTTAGCACCCGCCGTGTGTCTCCCGTGCTGACACTTGCTGGTATTCGGAGTTTGCATCGGTTTGGTAAGTCGGGATGACCCCCTAGCCGAAACAGTGCTCTACCCCCAGCAGTGATACACGAGGCGCTACCTAAATAGCTTTCGAGGAGAACCAGCTATCTCCGAGCTTGATTAGCCTTTCACTCCGATCCACAGGTCATCCGCTAACTTTTCAACGGTAGTCGGTTCGGTCCTCCAGTTAGTGTTACCCAACCTTCAACCTGCCCATGGATAGATCGCCCGGTTTCGGGTCTATTCCCAGCGACTAGACGCCCTATTAAGACTCGCTTTCGCTACGCCTCCCCTATTCGGTTAAGCTCGCCACTGAAAATAAGTCGCTGACCCATTATACAAAAGGTACGCAGTCACC
>NZ_JAMOIE010000182.1 GCF_024448935.1 Stutzerimonas stutzeri | reverse complement strand
TGCACCCGCTTCGCGGGCGCGCTTTATGTTTACCTCCCGCTCCCACCTCGGCATCTAAGCAGCTCCGAAAAGCGCGCCGCGTCAAGTCAATTATTAGTCAAAGATTGTTTGACCAACAGTTGACGACAGCGCCCCGATTTGAGATACTAACCACGTCGAAGCAATACCGCCTCGACACCCCGGACACCAGCGGCAGCAACCGCTCCGGGGAATCTGCGAAGGAGATACAAAAATGCGTCTTTCCAGCAACTTCCGTAATCCGTGCATGATCCGCAGCGATGCCCCTCTGACCAATGACGAGATTGCCCGCGTGGCGCCCTCGATCTTTGCCGAGGAAGCGCACGACAGCCGTTCGGAACGTTACCTGTACATTCCAACCGTCAAGGTGCTCGATGCGCTGCGCACAGAAGGTTTTCAGCCGTTCATGGCGTGCCAGACCCGCGTCCGCAACACCGACAAACGCGAGCACACCAAGCACATGATTCGCCTGCGCCATGCCAGCAACATCATGAGCAAGGAAGCGAACGAAATCATTCTGCTGAACAGCCACGACGGCAGCAGCAGCTACCAGATGATGGCCGGCAAGTTCCGTTTCGTGTGCGCTAACGGGCTGGTCCTGGGCGACATGGCGATGGATCAGAAAGTGCGCCACAGCGGCCGCATTGACGTTGTTAACGACGTTATCGAAGGTGCCTATGAGGTGCTGGGCCAGTTCGAGCAGATCGACGCCAACCTTGACGACATGCAGCACTACCACTTGCGCCAGGAAGAGCAAGAAGCGTTCGCCATGGCGGCCCTGGCCTACCGCTACGACCCATCCGAAGGCCCTGCCCCGGTCACGCCGTCGCAACTGCTGATGCCGCGCCGTGCCGAAGACCGCGCAAGCGATCTCTGGACCACGTTCAACCGCGTGCAGGAAAACACCATCAAGGGCGGCTTGCGTGGCCGCAACAAGCAAGGACGCCGGACAACTACCCGCGCCGTTAACGGCATTGACCAAGACGTGAAACTCAATCGCGCCTTGTGGGTACTGGCCCAGGCCCTGCGCAGCGGTCAAGCCGCCGCGTAACTGGCGAGCCGGGCGTTAAACGCCCGGCTTTCCCCCGCCCTTGGAGGATCGAACCATGTGCAAAGTCTTCTATGTCCCTGGCCATACCGCGATCATCGACTATGCCCGCCAGATCGGGCCAAACATGTGGATGGCCCAGCATTCCGGGCTGATGCTGCCCGAGCTGCGCGTGCGTTACCCCGGCGCCATCCTGGGCGACGAAGAGGCGTTTTTGATCGATCAAGAACGCGCCTATGGCACGCCACCGGCACGCACGACCGCCGCCCGTTTCGAGTTCAACCTTTCGCAGCGCCCCGTCATCGACTACCACGCCGACGAGCTGGGCGCGTCGTTCAAGCTGGCCGACCTGGACCACGGCAACATGACGACCATTTTTGCCCAGTGGGGCGGGCGCTACTGGACCTTGACGGGCCTGGCCACCCTGCCCCACCTGCTCATCATGCGCCGCATCGCTACCCACTCCCTGGCCGTGGCCAAGGCCTAAGATCGAGGAACCGACCATGACTTACGAACGCACGTTGGAAGCCTACCGATCGTTACTCAAGGCCAACCCTGGGCATGGCCTGCTCATCCCTGGGGATTGCGTGGCGTTTCTGCTCGACTCTGACCAGCTTTACGCCTGCCAGGTGCAGGACGGTCGGCCACTTCTGGCGTGGATGTTTCCGATCACCGCCGAAGCCTGGGACGATGACGACGAAGCGTGGTTGTGCGATGCGGGCGGCCTGGAGACAGCCGACGCGATCAACGACCCGCAGTTTGTGCCCCTGCTGATATGGGACCGCCAGACACTGGAAAGCGAAACCGTGGCGGCAGTCGCCGCCAAGGTTGGTACCAGTGACCAGGGCGTTGCCATTAGTATCGAGCGCAACAACGAGGGGACGTTTTACGTCATCTGGAAAGCCACCGCCCAGGGCGTCAAACGGCACCGGCTCCATGCCGGTTCCACAGATGCCCGCCGCCTGGAAGCGCATGCGCGGGGCTTCATCGAGCAAATGAACCAGTAGCACGCTTGACCCGTAGCCCTGCCGGTAGCAGGGCATTCAGCCAACAGTAAGGAACCGCGAATGCAGCCCACCCAGCCGAAATACACCGCCGAACAATGGACCGCTTCCCTGCCTGCGCTCCGGGGCATGTCCACCAAGACCCTGGACATTGCCAGGGCGGTGCTGGTGGAGGGCAAGGAACCTATCGAGGTGGCCAACAACATCGGCCAGTCGCGGCAGCTTGTACACGCTGCAATCAAGCGCGTAACCGCCGTGCTGGAACGCCAGACCGTCGGCCTTGTGCCCGTCATGGTCTGGCTCACCCCCGAGGAAGCCGAGCAGGTCAAGCAGATGGCCGCCAAACATGAGCAGCCAAAGGAGGCCCAACCAGGGACCACAAAGAAGACACCTAACCGACAGAAAAAGGCCTAGATGGCGCCTTTCTGTCACGGACAGTTTGACTGCTGAGGGATTTGCAGATGCTTACACCAACAGAGGAAAAGGGCGTGCTCGATTACCTGGCCTGCCTTGAATGGGTCGCCAGCGCCGAGGTTGCAGAGATCCGCCAGCGCCTGGAAACAGCGACCGGCCAAGTCCGCGAGGATCTGGTGACTGCGATCAAGCAACAAATGGGCGGGGGCCGTCCCGAATTGGCCTGGTACTTCCACCACCTGGCCAGCGAGAAAATCTAGTGCGAGGCCTGCGGCCCGGGCTTTCGTGCTACGCATCGAGCCACAGCTGCGCCGT
>NZ_JAMOIE010000181.1 GCF_024448935.1 Stutzerimonas stutzeri | reverse complement strand
GGAGCCAGCTTGCTGGCGATCTCCAGCCCCGCGGAGCCCCAGGATCGCGAGCAAGCTCGCTCCTACGAAAAGCCGAAGCACGCCCTTCGCTTGTATCGGGTGGCCTTCGGGTTATGAGTACGACGCCCGCGTCGCTTGCCGAACGTTGGTTTGCCAACCGCAACTGGCAGCCTTTCCCGTTCCAGCAGCAGGTTTGGCAGGCAGTACACAAGGGCGAATCGGGCCTGCTCCACGCCACCACGGGCTCGGGCAAGACGTACGCCGTCTGGCTGGGTGCGCTGAATCGATTCGCCGCCGCATCGCATGACCGTCCACGCGAGCCGCTGGAAAAGACCACACCTTCGGACAAACCTGCGCCGCTCACCGTCCTCTGGATTACACCGATGCGCGCGCTGGCCGCTGACACGGCCCGCGCGTTGCAAGCCCCGTTGGACGACCTCGGCATCAACTGGAGCATCGGCCTGCGAACCGGTGATACCAGTAGTTCAGAACGTGCGCACCAGGGGCGGCGCCTGCCCAGTGCGCTGGTGACGACCCCGGAAAGCCTCACGCTGCTGCTGACTCGCGCCGATGCGCGCCAGGCCTTTGCCGGCCTGCGCATGCTGGTGGTGGACGAATGGCATGAGCTGCTGGGCAACAAGCGCGGCGTGCAGTTGCAACTGGCGCTGGCGCGGCTACGCCAATGGATGCCGGAGCTGATCGTCTGGGGGCTGTCGGCCACCTTGGGCAATCAGCCGCACGCGCTTGACGTGTTGTTGCATCCGAACAGCGGCAAGCTGGTACAGGGCAAGGTCGACAAGGACCTGCGCGTCGACACCCTGCTGCCGCCGAGCATCGAGCGCTTCCCCTGGGCCGGTCATCTGGGCCTGCGCATGCTGCCGCAGGTGGTCGAAGAGATCGACTCGGCTGCGACCACCCTCGTGTTCACCAACACCCGTTCGCAGTCGGAAATCTGGTATCAGGCGCTGCTGGATGCGCGACCGGACTGGGCCGGGCTGATTGCCCTGCATCACGGCTCCCTGGCGCGCGAGGTCCGCGATTGGGTCGAGCAGGGCCTCAAGCAAGGCGCGCTGAAAGCAGTGGTCTGCACCTCCAGCCTGGACCTGGGCGTCGATTTCCTGCCGGTCGAACGGGTGCTGCAGATCGGTTCGCCGAAAGGCGTAGCACGGTTGATGCAACGGGCTGGCCGTTCCGGTCATGCACCGGGGCGAACCTCCCGGGTCACCCTGGTGCCGACCCACAGCGTGGAAGTGGTAGAAGCCGCCGCAGCCCAGGTAGCGATCGCAGAGCGGCGAATCGAAGCGCGCAGCGCCCCGCAGCGCCCGCTCGATGTGCTGGTGCAGCATCTGGTCAGTATGGCGCTGGGCGGAGGCTTTCGGCCTGATGAGTTGTTTGCCGAAGTTCGCCAGGCCTGGTCGTATCAAGCCCTCACCGATGATCACTGGCAGTGGGCGCTGGCCTTCGTCCGTCATGGCGGGCATTCGCTCACCGCCTACCCGGATTACCAGCGTGTCGAGCCGGACGAGACCGGGCTGTGGAAGGTCCCGAGCCGCCGCGTGGCGCTGCGTCATCGCATGAGCATCGGCACCATCGTCAGCGTTGCCAGCCTGACGGTGAAATTCTGGGCCAAGGGTGGCAGCGGCCGCTCGCTGGGTACCATCGAGGAGGGTTTCATCGCGCGCTTGCGGCCTGGCGACAATTTCCTTTTCGGTGGGCGTCTGCTGGAACTGGTGCGCGTCGAGAACATGACCGCCTACGTCAGCCGCGCCACAGGCAGGAAAGCCGCCATGCCACGCTGGAATGGCGGGCGGATGCCCCTGTCCAGCGAACTGGCCGATGCGGTGGTCGAGCAGCTTGGCGCCGCCTCTCGCGGGCAGTTCACCACGCCCGAGATGCGTCTGGTCGAGCCCTTGCTGCGCGTGCAGATGGACGGGTCGGCGCTGCCGACCGAAGCCACCCTGCTGGCCGAGGTGATGAAGTCCCGCGAGGGCTGGCACCTGTTCCTCTACCCCTTCGCGGGTCGCCACGTACATCTGGGACTTGCCAGCCTGCTGGCCTGGCGCATGGGCCAGCACCAGCCGCTGACCTTTTCCATCGCCGTCAATGACTACGGCTTCGAACTGCTCTCGGCGACGGAAGTGGACTGGCTGCAGTGGCTCACGCCCGACCTGTTCAGTCAGGACAATCTGCTGCATGACGTGCTTGCCAGTCTCAATGCCGGTGAGCTCGCGCGCCGCCGCTTCCGGGAGATTGCGCGGATCGCCGGGCTGGTCTTCTCCGGCTACCCCGGCGCGCAGAAAAGCGCTCGCCAACTGCAGGCCTCCAGCGGCTTGTTCTTCGATGTGTTCCGTCAGTACGATCCGACCAATCTGCTGCTGACCCAGGCCGAAGAAGAGGTGCTGCGCCAGGAACTGGAAGTCGAGCGGCTGGAACAGACCCTGAGCCGTCTGCAACAGCGGCAGTTGGACATTCACCCGATCAAGCGCACAACGCCGCTCGCGTTTCCGCTTATGGTCGAACGCTTCCGCGAAAGCATGAGTTCGGAAAAACTGGCCGATCGGATCCGCCGCATGGTCGCGGAATTGGACAAGGCAGCAGGCCCCGGTGGCTATCAGCCAGGGGCCGACGCCAACATTGCCGTGGAACGGGAAACCAGCCCCAAGCGCAAACCCCGCGCGACCAAGGATGGCACGCCACGACCGAAAAAGGCGAAGCCGTAGCCTGTGGTTCCAGCGGCGCTTCCCCCGGACCATGAGCCACGGTTCCGATGCTTCACAGGTTTAAGGTAAGAAGCCCCGACCAGAAACAGGCGCACGAAAGCGATTAGCGCGTGCCCGGTTGAACCCCACCCGGCAAGCCACGCACTCAGTAGGGCC
>NZ_JAMOIE010000180.1 GCF_024448935.1 Stutzerimonas stutzeri | reverse complement strand
TCGAGCCCGTCTCCCATCGTTGAATTGAGCTAGTCACGCCACCATTAAAGCAAAGGCAGATATTTACATATCTGCCTTTGAGATTGGAGCTCATGAGCGGATTTGAACCGCTGACCTCACCCTTACCAAGGGTGTGCTCTACCAGCTGAGCTACATGAGCGTATCGTATTTGTGCGAGCAAAAACCTGGAGCGGGTAGCGGGAATCGAACCCGCATCATCAGCTTGGAAGGCTGAGGTTCTACCACTAAACTATACCCGCGGTAGCCTAGGCCGACGCTATAACGCGGTAGCCTAGGCCGACGCTATAAACTGGTGGAGGGGGAAGGATTCGAACCTTCGAAGTCGATGACGTCAGATTTACAGTCTGATCCCTTTGGCCGCTCGGGAACCCCTCCAAAACGAGGCGGCATTTTCAATGCCATCCTCCTGGCTGTCAAGCAATTTCTCATTAAAATCCTGAGGTTAGCTTTCGTGACAGCGCCTCCTCAAACAACCCAAGGGGCTGCGCGACGGAGCGGGCGCCATTCTATGAAAACTATTCTACGTTTGCAATGCTTGAACACGGCATTTGTTGATGCCCAAGCCTGGGGAAATCTCTTATGAGGTCGCCAAGCAACGAGTCAGTCAGGAGGCGCCGCTGAACGCCCCTCACCTGCACCCAATAGCTACGGTGTGTTCTCGGCAACTCGCGTATCGACGCCGCATAATTAATAGCTTGTAAGCGACTTACAACGCTTTCAGCGGAGTCTTTACGAGAAAATATCCCCAGTGATGTCCCGTTAGACAGATCACCTACGGTAATGATGTAACTGTCAATATTGCGAGATTGCAGCTCTCTCAGCTGACGTAGTGATGCTTGCCGCGAAACCAGCGGAGGCAAATATACCCAATAATCAATACCGGCAGCCTCATCGACAGACTTGACGCTGGCATCAATTTCAAGAAGTAGCAAACGCTGCTTAACGTCCAGCGCAACCGATTCTTGGTCGAAACCACCCAGAAATAGGCAAACACTGCCCTCAGGATCTGCAGAACCACGAGGCTCCAACGGCCTGGTTTCGCTAAGCATCTGAATATCGGCCTCTTCGGGAGGGACGGGAGTCGTTGCGACCTCACCCGCCACCCCAGGAGACTGCTGATTGATGTGATGGAGGTAGAATAAAAAGTTTAGCATTACCAGCAGCATTAAAAGCCAGCGCATGGATACCTCTTTAGGGGCAGGCTATCGCCAGCCCCCTGAAAACCAAATCAGGCACGCAACTGACCCCGGGGAGATCTGCAACCAGTGCTGCATCTCCACCGGTAATGTAGATGGTGAAGTTTTTACCCAGATGATCTCCAGCGATGCCAATCTGGCTTGTAACGTAGCTTCGCAGCATGATTAAACAACCTCGCTCGACACCCTCGGCGGTGTCTCTGCCAGGTGTGATGTCACCCAACGCAACGGAAGATAGCGCAGGGTCGTATTGGATGCGCCGAGTGTGAGCAAGCAACTGCCCACGCAGAAGCGCTAAACCTGGCGCTATATAACCACCCAAGTGCACGCCGTTACAGTCCACTAAATCTATAGTGACGGCAGTGCCGAGGTCGATAATCAAACAGGGGCCCTTGCACATTTCATAAGCGGCGATGATAGCTAACCACCGATCCAAACCTAGTCGGTCCTGGTCCTTATAGCCATTAACAACGCCAGCGACGCGCTTGGCTGGACTCACCTTGAGCACTTCCACCCCCAACGCGCCAGACAACACCTCTGTCAATGCGCTGGTTTCCGCGTCGTCTCTGACGCTCACCATGCGGCAATGGGTAATTTTCCCGATGCCTGCACTGAGCAAATCTTGAAGCAGGTCCATCGCCTGCGCCGCGCCCCCCCCCACTACCAACGCGCCATCGGCATCTGAAACAACCCGCCACTTGATGAAGCTATTGCCGCAATCGAGCTCAAGAATCATCGTCTAGCCTCAAGCTTAACTCTCCACCACTGAAACACCGATCACCCTGCCCTTCAATCCAAAGGCGTAGCGCACCCTGCTCGTCTATTCCGTTCATTAGCCCTCTAACCTGTTGGGTGCCGGTGCTTAACGTACAGCGTCGCCCGCGCCAGATGTTGTTTGCTTCCCATTCGTCGCGCAACGAGGCAAACCCCTCACGGGCATGCCTGGCTAAATACTGAGATAAGGCTTCACTGACAAAGCGCGCCAGATCATCGCGGCTCGCCAGCATTCCCGTCTGCTCACGCACCGACGTCCAGGGCTGACCGATGCCCTGGGTGCTCGGAGTCATGTTCACGTTCACCCCAATCCCGATAATCACATGACAGACGTCCGCCGGATCACCATTCAGCTCTAATAGAATGCCTGCTATCTTTCTGTCGTCTGCATATACATCGTTGGGCCACTTTAGCCCCGCACTTTCGATACCGGCCCGATGAAGCGCACGGAGAACGGCCAGCCCAACGACCAAACTCAACCCAGACAACCCCTGGAGGCCATTCGAAACTTTCAACACCAGGGTGTAGTAAATATTTTGTGCCGGCGGGCTGGCCCACACACGCCCTCTGCGGCCCCGACCATGAGTTTGGCTTTCAGCCAATACCACGAATGGCGCAGCGACGCCCGCCTGTAGCAACCTCAACGCCTCTGCATTAGTGGAGTCCGTGGACTCTCGAAGATAGAGCTGCCAGCCCAGAGGGACCAACACAGCGGCGTTTTCCTCATAACTCAGCAGCGAAAGTGGCTCTGCCAAGCGATATCCTTTCCCTGGCACTTTGAATAGCTCGATACCGCATTCATCCTCAAGTCGCTGTAGGTGTTTCCACACAGCACTCCGACTTACACCGAGAGCCCTTCCTAACTCTTCGCCAGAATGAAAACGACCGTCACCGAGCAACCGTAGCAAGCTGTACATAACCCCTCCAGGCTTCGGCCAGACATAATCGATGCCCTTTAACACATTCGAGTTTTCCAATTCCCAAAGACAAACCCCCGGTCATCTTACGA
>NZ_JAMOIE010000179.1 GCF_024448935.1 Stutzerimonas stutzeri | reverse complement strand
TTGCAGCTTGCTTGATTCACCCTACGTCTAATTTGAATTCACGACGAGACGAGCCGACACATGAGTCTTTCCCTTCGCGATCAGCTGCTCAAAGCCGGGCTGGTCAATGAAAAGCAGGCCAAACAGGCCGGCAAGCAACAGCAGAAACAGCAGCGCCTGGTGAAGAAAGGCCAGGCTGAGCAGGACACCTCGCAACGCGATGCGGCACTTAAGGCGCATGCCGAAAAACTTGCCCGCGACCAGGAGCTGAACCGTCAGCAGCAGGAAAAAGCCGAACAGAAGGCCCGCATCGCGCAGGTCAAGCAATTGATCGAAGGCAGCCGCCTGCCTAAGTTGACCACCGAGGACTACTACAACTTCGTCGACGACAAGAAGGTCAAGCGCCTGTCGGTGAACAAGCTGATGCGCGACAAGCTCTCCAGTGGCTCGCTGGCTATCGTCCGCCATGGCGGCGGTTATGAAGTGATCCCGCGTGAGGCGGCACTGAAAATTCAGGAGCGCGACCCGCGCCGCATCGTGCAGCTCAACGTTCAGACCGAAGCGCCGGATGCCGACGATCCTTATGCCGCTTACCAGATCCCCGACGATCTGATGTGGTAAGAGCCGGTCGATCCTCGGTGCAGCCAGTCAGTAAGGCATATTGTCGAGGCGGGCGTCCTGTTGGCTGCCGTTAGGGTCACTATCCGTGGCTCGTGCGCTCTGCGCGACCACGACCACCGCGCAGCCGCTCCTGAGGAGCCAGCTTGCTGGCGAATGCGTATATCGGTTCGCGAGCAAGCTCATTTGGCGACTGCGCTGCGGATGTAGCAGTTAGAGGCGTTCCCGAGCACCTCCGACGGGAGGATGGATCTATGGCCGCCTTGTGGCGTCTACTGCAATAGCCCGACCGGGCTTTCGGTTGCAATAGGAGGACTCAAATGGAAACCACAGGTTATTCGGACGAGATCGATACGCTCAGCTGGCATGCCCACGGCGTGCCCGGTGACCCCGAAGAGCCCGGCGTGCCGGACCTGCCGAGCGAGCCCGGCGAGCCGACTATCCCGGATCAGCCGCCGCCAGACCCGGTCGCCTGACAGCCGTCATCACGCCGGACCAGCGGCCCGCGCGAGCAGGTCGACCACCTGCTCGTCGCTGGTTTGCTCGAAGTTGCCGTAATGACAACCGACCCCGATGAACGGCTCGGGCATTGCCAGGCAGACCAGCTCATCCACTTCTGTTTTCAACGTTTCGATCACATCCCGCGGACCCACTGGCACGGCGAGGACCACGTGGCTCGGTTTCGATTGCTTGAGCCCCTTCAACGCTGCCCGCACCGTGGCACCGGTGGCGATGCCATCATCGATCACGATGACGCAGCGATCCGTGAGCACGGGGGCTGGCCGCTCGCCACAGTAGCGATGCCGACGGCGTTCCAGCTCGGTCAGTTGGCGCTGCATTTCTTCTTCGAACCAGCTCGGTGGCGGTGCGATCTGGTTAAGCAATTCCTGGTTGATCACCCACTTCGGCTCGGCGCCGTCGATCACCGCGCCCAGGGCCAGCTCTTCGTTACCCGGCGCGCCGATCTTGCGCACCAGCACCAGGTCCAGCGGGGCCTTGAGGCTTCGCGCCACCGCGAAGGCAACGGGTACGCCGCCGCGCGGCAGGGCCAGCACCAGGGGCGAATCCGCCGCAAGGTGTCGCAGGGCTTCGGCCAACTCCTGGCCGGCATGGGTGCGGTCGCGAAACAGTTTGGATTCGGGCATCAAGACGCGCATGGCTCACTCTCCGAATGGGTAGGTATCCGGAACGCTCTGTTCGTCGATCTGCTGGGGGCCGATCGGTTTGACCGCGTGGGTCTGTTCGAGCCAGAGCAGGGCGTCGAACTGTTCAGACAGTATGGCTTGGAAATAATGGCTCTGGCGTTCGGTAGCCGGACGGTAGATCACCCCAATGGCCCGCTCGAGGCGCGGCCTGGCCAATGCTTTGCGAAGCTGCGGATCGTCGCGCCATGTGGTTAGCGAAGCCGGTAGCCCAGTGCGCAGGAACAGCTGCTCCCAGCTGTCCGGGCGCGACGGCCGAATCTGTTTGATCTGCATGGGTTCGTCCCAGTTGTCGGCCGCCGCCACCTCGCCGCGGTCGGTGCCCATGCCGATCAGCACCGCATCGCGACCGAAGGCGGTGCGGCACAGCTCGCCGATATTGAATTCGCCGCCCCAGCCCATGGAGGTCGAAGCGGCGTTGCCGATGTGCGAGTTGTGTGCCCAGACCAGCGCCTTGGCACCCTCACCGCGATGCGCCAGTAGGGCCTGCAGGGTGTCGAACATGTGCCGATCACGCAGGTTCCACGATTCGGTCGAGCCCTGGTACATGGCTCGGTAGTACTGCTCGGCGGCGAGCACGACGCGGGCATTCTGCTCGGCATTGAAGAAGCTGCTACCGTCCTTCTTCATGTATTCCAGCCGCTGGTCGAGCAAGGCGCGCAGCTGTTCGACCACGGCGCCCTCGCAGGACGGTTCGCCGCGCATCACGTTGCGACCGTAGAGCGCCGGCTCGTCATGCCAAGGGCTGAGGCAGCCATATCGGCGCCGCGCGGTTGCGGCGGCGTCCGGGTCGACCCGGTCGAGATAGCCGAGCACCTCCTGGATCGAAGCACCCAGGCTGTAGACGTCCAGCCCGCGAAATTCCACCCGTTGTTCGGCGGCCAGGCCATGGTTGTGGCCACGCAGCCAACGGGCGAAATCAGCGACCTCCTGGTTGCGCCACATCCAGGTCGGAAAGCGTTTGAAGCCTTCCTCGACCCAGGCGGGTGGCTGGTGGTGACGCACGTAGCGGTCGATCTTTGCCGCATCCGGCCAGTCGGCTTCGGCGGCGACGATGCTGAAGCCGTGTCGCTCGATCAATCGGCGGGTTATCGCCGCTCGGGCGCGGTAGAACTCCGACGTGCCGTGGCTGGCTTCGCCGATCAACACCACCCGTGCGTCTGCAAACTGCTCGAAGGCGTCGGCAAATTCCGGATCATCAATGTCGGGCAATACGGTC
>NZ_JAMOIE010000178.1 GCF_024448935.1 Stutzerimonas stutzeri | reverse complement strand
AGTCTTCCAGCCGGTCAAGTCGGTGGGTGTCGTCGGCGATGGCCGCCGCTACGCCTGGGTCGTCGCCCTGCGTGCGGTGGAAACCATCGACTTCATGACCGCGCGCTGGGCACATTTGCCATATGAGCTGCTGGAGAAGGTCTCCAACCGCATCATCAACGAAATCGACGGTATCTCACGCGTGACCTACGACGTATCGAGCAAGCCGCCCGCCACGATCGAGTGGGAGTGACGGGGCTGCCCATTTGGCGGAGCAGGGTGGGGAATTGCCGGGGTGTGTCCGGCGGGAGTTCGAGGATTACCTCAAATGCGGCTGCCTCGAACACGGGTTTCTTCGGGTGTGCTACGACACTTGCCACGTCGAGCACCGGGTCGTTTTCGATTGCAAACGCCGCGGCTTTAGCACCGCGGCAGGATCCCGGCTGGCCGAGGGGGCAGGACGAGGACGCAATTGGAGAAAATGCGGGCAGATTCCCAGACGATATACGCGCAATTCGGGCGCACTCAGGATGATCGACCGGTGAAGTGGCGGGCCGTTGACGGGTGAGCGGTTGCTGGACCTGGGGAAAAGGGGCGTTCATTCTTCCTTGCACGCGATGCACCAGTGCGTAGTATCGTGCAGAGCGCTGGCGAAATGATTGGTTCTTCGCGGATTCTGGGGGAAGAGCGGGTTGACAGGCAGGGAAGTGGGTAAATTGGCAGTCGTTCAACATCCCAACCCCCACACCCTGCTGTCGCCGTGCATCCTATTGATCTTACCGCTTTCTGGCCAGGCTACGACGTCGTCGCTTCTCGCCCCGTAGCTGAAAATACCCTGCTGATCGAGCTCGAACCCCAGGCCGCGCGAGTGCCCCGGTGTGGGCGCCGTCTGCAGCCCTGTCCGTTGATTTACGAACGGCGTCTATGCCACGTGCGTGACCGCGACCTGCTGGATCAGCGGGTGTCGCTCCAATTGCCCGTGCGTCGCGTCGACTGCCTGCGGTGTGGGCGGGTGACCGAACGGATCGATTGGCTGGAGACGGCTTCCCGCCTGACTCGACGCTTGCAAGCCTGGCTCGAGAGCTTGTTGTGGATACTGCCCATCAGCCACGTTAGCCACCGCACCGGCCTGCATTGGCACACCCTCAAGGCCCTCGACAAACGCCGCCTGGAAGCGCAGGCAGGCGCCATCGAGCCCGGCGACGTCCGGCGGCGCCTGGTGATGGACGAGTTCGCCCTGCACACGGGCCATCGCTACGCCACGGTGATCATGGATACCGAGCGAACACGCGTGCTGTGGGTTGGCCACGGCAACAGCCGCCAGGCGATTCGCCCATTCTTCGAGTGGCTCGGTGAGCATTGCCAGCACATCGAGGCGGTCGCCATGGACATGAACGCCGCTTTCGACCTGGAAGTGAAGCGGCACTGCTCTCAAGCCGAAGTGGTGTACGACCTGTTCCATGGGGTGGCGCGCTACGGTCGTGAGGTGATCGACCGGATCCGCATCGACCAGGCCAACCTCCTGCGCGATAACAAACCAGCGCGCAAGGTGGTCAAGCGCAGCCGCTGGCTGCTGCTGCGCAACGCTGAGAACCTCAAGGACGGCCAAGCCGTGCAGTTGCATGAATTGCTCGCCGTATCAAGGTGATCTAGCGCATGGCCTATGGTTTCCGGGACTCGGACTACTTCTTCCTGAAATCAAGGCCGCCTTCCCCGGGAAAGCGCGATGAACCAAATGATTGGCGCGGTAGCGCAGCCGGTGCGGGGCCTACGCGATCGCGGGCAGATACAGCGGCTCCTGTGCACCAGGGCGCAAGTGAATCTGCCAACTGCGGTAATGACTGCGGCACTGAATGAGGAGCTGCAAAGGAGAAGACCATGACTATCGGTACCATTCTGTTGATCATCTTGATTCTGATGCTCCTAGGGGTCCTGCCGGTATGGCCTCACGCACGGAGCTGGGGTTACGCTCCAAGCGGAATCGCGGGCGTGATTCTAGTGATCCTCCTCGTCCTGTTCGTGATGGGGTGCCTCTGACATCAGCCCTCGAGCGGTCGGGAACGGCATACGACTCGAGTGACGTCGAAGCCTACGGGAATGAGCTTCCGGGATGGCAAGAAAAAGGGTCTGCAACCGCTTCCGGGCCCCCTCCGTCTTTCTGTATGGATGCGGGTTTATGTTCGACATCGTATAGGGCAGTGCCCGATCATGGGCTAGGCTGACGTTTGTATCGGAAATTTCCAGGCAACGGGTTCCATGCCCGGTTTTCGCAGTCGCGAAGGACCATGAGCACTTATCAAATAGGAGATGTGAAATGTTCAATATAAGAGGCAACATGGTTGCGGCCCTGATCGCGATGGCGTTGGTCGTTTCGATGGGTGTCGCGGGCCAGGCGGGTGCGGCAACCGCCGAGGATCTGGACAAGGACTCCGCGCAGGCGCTCAAGACGCTCTATGAAACCAGCTCCGTCGCCGAGTCTCTTTCGCGTACCGCCAAGGCCGTGCTCGTCTTCCCGAACATTGTCAAGGCCGGACTCGTATTCGGTGGCAGTTATGGTGAAGGCGTGCTGATGAAGGGGGCCAGAGTCGTGGATTACTACAATTCCGTCACCGGGTCCTGGGGTCTGCAGATCGGTGCGCAGTCGTATGGCTACGCCGTGTTTCTGATGACGGACGATGCCGTGCGCTATGTCGAGAAGACCAAGGGATGGGAAATCGGCGTAGGGCCGACCGTCGTCGTGGTCGACGAGGGCGTGGCGAAGAATCTTTCGACTTCAACGGCGAAGGATGATGCTTATGCATTCATTTTCAGCCAGCAGGGCTTGATGGCTGGCGTCAGCATCGAAGGCACGAAGATTTCCAGGATCGACCGATAATTATTCCATCCCGAAGTCACCCACACTCCGCAGGGCACGCGCATCTGCGCCCGCTTCGTGCACGACATCTGTGGCTGCGGCAACGCCTGGGCGCCCGGCAACATTATTGCGGACGCCATCGCCACGGTGCGCCGGCAGGTGGGTGAGGGCAAGGTGTTGCTGGGCCTCTCCGGCGGGGTCGATTCGTCCGTGGTTGCCGCACTCCTGCACCAGGCCATCGGCAATCAGCTGACCTGCGTGTTCGCC
>NZ_JAMOIE010000177.1 GCF_024448935.1 Stutzerimonas stutzeri | reverse complement strand
GAACGGCCGACGCGTGTATTGCTCGTCGATCAGGCGCATCAGCAGCAGGTCTTCCTCAGGTGGCTCACACGGCGTGTGACGCCCGTAGAAGCTCGCCCGGGCCACCTGCGCCAGCTCGCATTGCTGCGTGATCGCCAGCTCGCCGCTGGGGTCGATCCAGCCCATTCTGGTTGGCGCGCTCATAGTCCGGACTTTTTTTTGAGCCAGTCCAATTCCATCTTCAAGCGCCCAATCTCCCCGTATAAGCGCTCCTCGTCCGCATGCGGCGCCGGCTTCGGGCCCCGCTTGCCCTCGAACAGCGTGGCGGCACGCTGCACGATCTCCTTGCGCCACTGCCCAACGACCACCGGATGCACGCCGTACTGCTGCCCGATCTCGTTGAGCGTCTTCACGCCCCGCGCCGCTTCCATCCCTACCTTCGCCTTGAACTCTGCACTGTGGACCCTGCGTTTGCTGACTTCAGCCATTCTGTAATCCTCCTCGGATCACAGCTTAAACCGCTGTCTCGATTTCGGGGTCCACTTTACAGCTTGCAGCTTAACGGGTTTCGCCATCAGTGCGCGTCAGGCGCAGCATATGCACGCGGCGACTGTCGGCGTTCAGTACGCGGAAGCGAAAGCCGTCGATTTCGGTCACCTCGTTGCGCTTGGGCAGATGGCCGAAGGTGCTCATCACCAGGCCAGCGACAGTATCGAATTCTTCATCCGGAAATTCGCTCTGGAAGAACTCGTTGAAGCTGTCGATCGGTGTCAGCGCCTTGACCAGGAAGTCGCCGCTGGGCAGTGGCCGGATGTAGCTGTCTTCTTCGATGTCGTGCTCGTCCTCGATGTCACCGACGATCTGTTCCAGCACATCTTCGATGGTCACCAGTCCGGCGACGCCGCCGTATTCGTCGATGACGATCGCCATATGACTGTGATTGGCGCGGAACTCGCGCAGCAGCACGTTGAGGCGTTTGGATTCGGGCACGAAGATGGCGGGGCGCAGCAGGTCCTTGATGTCGAAATTCTGCTGATCGTTTTGCAGGATCAGCGGTAGCAAGTCCTTGGCCAGCAACACGCCGATAACCTCGTCGAGGCTGTCGCCGACCACCGGATAGCGCGAATGCGCCGCAGAGATGATCCCGGGCAGGAATTCCTTTGGTGACTGGTCGGCGCGGATGCTCATCACCTGCGAGCGCGGCACCATGATGTCGCGCACCTGCAGATCGGCCACCTGGATGGCGCCCTCGACGATTGCCAAGGCTTCGTTGTCCAGCAGTTTGTTCTGGTGAGCGCCGCGCAATACTTCCAGCAGCTGCTCACGATTTTTCGGCTCATGGGCAAAAGCCTGGCTGATTTTCCCAAACCAGGACTTATGCCCGTTGCTCGATCGGTCTTCGCTCATGTCTTTGACTCAATGGTCCTTGCAGTTGCCCGTAGCGGGCTATTCGTCGGCGTAAGGGTCGGCGTGACCCAGTTCCGCCAACAGTTGGCGCTCGATGCTCTCCATTTCCTCGGCTTCGTCGTCATCGATATGATCGTAGCCGAGCAGGTGCAGACAGCCATGGATGACCAGATGCGCCCAGTGCGCCTGCAGTGTCTTGCCTTGTTCTGCCGCCTCCCGCTCGAGCACCGGGACGCAGATCACCAGATCGCCCAGCAGCGGAATGTCCAGCAGCGGAACGCCGCCCGGGCCGTCGGGGACTTCGGCCGGAAAGGACAGCACGTTGGTGGCGTAATCCTTCTGGCGCCATGTCCGGTTCAGCTCGCGGCCTTCGGCTTCGTCCACCAGGCGGATGGTCAGCTCGGAGTCGGCCATGCGCTGGCGCAGCCCCAACTCACACCAGCGACGCAGGTCCGCTTCGGGCGGGATGGCTCCCTGGCTTTCGCATTGCAGGTCGAGCTCAATCACGTCCATGTTCCTGATGAGTGCGATTGCCGTTCTGTGCCTGATCGCCCTCGAATGCCTCGTAGGCTTCGACAATTCGCTGTACCAGCGGATGGCGTACCACGTCCTTGGGTTTGAAGTGCGTGAAGCTGATGCCGTTGACGTCCTTCAGGACTTCGATCACGTGGGCCAGACCGCTCTTGGTGCCACGCGGCAGGTCGACCTGCGTGATGTCGCCGGTGATCACCGCTGTCGAGCCGAAGCCGATGCGGGTCAGAAACATCTTCATCTGCTCGAGGGTGGTGTTCTGACTCTCATCGAGAATGATGAAACTGTTGTTCAGCGTGCGTCCACGCATGTACGCCAGCGGCGCGATCTCGATCACCTGTTTCTCGATCAGCCTAGCGACCTGCTCGAAACCGAGCATTTCGTAGAGCGCGTCATACAAGGGGCGCAAGTAGGGGTCGATCTTCTGCGCCAGATCGCCGGGCAGGAAGCCGAGCTTTTCACCGGCCTCGACTGCCGGACGTACCAGCAGGATGCGGCGAATCTGCTCGCGCTCCAGTGCGTCGACGGCGCAGGCGACCGCCAGATAAGTCTTGCCCGTGCCGGCCGGGCCGATGCCGAAGTTGATGTCGTTGTCGAGGATCGACTGCACGTAGCGCTGCTGGTTGACGCCGCGTGGACGGATATTGCCCTTGCGGGTGCGCAGCGAAATATTCGGCGTGGTGGATGAGTTGTTCAGCTCCTCCATGGCCGACTCCTGCAGGAACAAATGAACCGTGTCTGGCGAGAGCTCAATGCTCTTGGTCTCGCGATACAGGCGTCGCAGGAGATGCTCTGCAGCTTGGGCCACATCACTCGGGCCGACCAACTCGAATTGGTTGCCACGGTTGCGGATTTGCAGATCCAGGCGCTGTTCGATGAGGCGCAGATGCTCGTCGAACTGACCGCAGAGATTGGCAAAGCGATTGGCTTCAAAGGGTTCGAGGGTAAAACGATGAGGTTCTATGGGGGCGTTCAAGGGCTTTTAGTTGGCCTGCTTTGCAAATAGATGGGAGGAGAATAGCGCCGCGTAGCGAAAAAAGCAGCGGCGAAAAGGAGCGGCAAAAAGCCGAACGACGAGAAAAGCGCTGGAGGCTGGACGATAAAAGCAGGGATACGTGCTCTTCTATAGAGCGGGCAGGTCGGGATCCTGTTCAACGAGCCGACGAGCGGAACACGAAAGCGATCTAAACACTCGGCAGCCGTCTACGCTTTG
>NZ_JAMOIE010000176.1 GCF_024448935.1 Stutzerimonas stutzeri | reverse complement strand
CCTACTGTAGATGGTGGCGGACGTAACAGGAAATGCTGACCGCAATCGATTTCGAGCTCTGCTTGACGGACGCGGCGGGGTGCGTAGCAGCAGCCAATGAATATGAAATCCAGTTTTCTATTATCCCGTGTTGGTCGGGTTGGCTGTTTGGCTGAGCGTACTGGTCCAGGAGCGGATCGTGACGCCAACCAAGAACTGGCTTTTGGCCAAGCGCGCCCGCAAACCTATGGCCGTCGCCGCGCATCCGGTCAGACATGGATTCAGACAACATCTAGTAGCGCCGACTCCGCAGCCTTGGCGAGTTGCCGGGATTTATCATCGTAGTACCGCGTGGCTACGACAGCTCGTCGGCTCCTGACGTGTCGGCACTATCTTTCTTTGATCGAGACGAGCTGAATGAACGGCTGTGCAAGCAAATCGCTGTTTCTGTTTATTGATGCCGCCGCATTCGCTTAAATGCCATAACCCTGCGGGTTGGCGCGCAGCTGAGAGCAAATCGCCAGTAGTCTTCAGCTCTTTAGGAAGTATGTTTGTATCCCTGCCGTATTTTTTTGGGGCACTTTTAGGCCAACAAACTCGACGGAACTCCGAAAAGACCCCCCGGTCACCTTATATGTGCGCACCGACATTACACAGTTCGCGGTTCACCGCAGTTGCTGTGTTCCTACGGGCCGTGGTCTTCCGGCCAAGCCATATAAACAGGTGAATCAAATGACTACACCCGACGAAGAAAATACTGGTTACGGTGGCCAGCCCAAGACCGGCCCCAATTCCACAACCAGTTCCAGTGGCTCTAACGCCACCAGTTCGCCGAGTTCAGGCATGGGGTCAAGTGGAAGCCATACCTCTAATACAACCCAACGCTCCGGTACAGGCTCAAGCACAGCCGGCCATGCCGCTGAAGATGCGAAGGCGAAAGTCCGTCAAGCGGCCGATCAGGTGAAAACCCAGGGCAAATCTCAATTGGAAGGCTATCGGAAAACCGCAGCTGATGAAATTGATAAAGTCGCCCAAAGTGCCAAAGCTGCTGCTCAAGAGCTAGAAGGGCAAGACCGTCTCGGGCTGTCCAACTACGTCTCCGACCTGGCGCAAAGCATGGTGCAGTTCTCCGACAGCCTGCGTAGCAAGAGCGTGGACGAGCTGTTCCAGGACGTGAATCGGCTTGCACGGAACAACCCCGCTCTGTTCCTCACCGGGAGCGTGGCGTTGGGCTTCGGCCTGACCCGTTTCGCTCGCGCTTCGAGCAAGCGCGCTTCGCAAGGGGATCATGGCCACCAGAGCAGCCATGCGGTTGCTGGCTCCAGCAGCCATCACAGTTCCGACCAGGATGAGCTAAACGATCGTCTCAGCACGGGTGAACCGGGCTCTATCGGCAGTGTTAGCAATGCAGGCGTTTCGTCTGCAACCAGCACTTCCAGGCCGACCACCGGAACCTCTGTAGGAACCGGCTCAGCTACCGGCGTTGGAACAGGCCTTGGCGCTGGTTCCAGCGGGACAGGCGCCAGCATGGGTGCAAACACCAGCAGTGGGTTGGGTGTTGGTCCAAATGCTGGCTCCAGCAGCACAGGCTCCACGACCAGCCGCGACGGCAAGGGTACCGACGGAGGACTTTTCCCATGAGTGAAGCAGGTAAGACAACGACCACGACCTCCACAGCCAATACGACCGTGGAGCCCGGTCATCGCGCCGAAAACGACACCTCTGTAGGTGGCCTGCTTCGTCAGCTAACGCACGAAGTACCATCCTTGATCACCAAGGAACTGGCGCTGGCGAAGGCTGAAATGACCGAGTCGATCCGCGCGACCAAAGCGGGTGCCGGCAGCGTCGCTACTGGCGGTGCAGTGCTTCTCGGCGGATTCATCGTGCTGTTGATGTCGGCCGTATACGGGCTGAGCAATCTGGTCGAGCCTTGGCTCGCGGCGCTGATCGTCGGCGCCGTGGTAGTGGTTATCGGGCTGATCATGGTGTCGTCCGGCAAGAAGAAGTTTCAGGCTTCTTCGTTCAAGCCGGAGCGCACCATTCATTCGGTCAACAAGGATAAAGAAGCTGTGAAGGGGCACACATCATGAGCACACGTAATCAGATTGATGCCGAAGCGCAAAAGGATCCGGACGAGCTAGAGCGTGAGATCGATCAGACCCGTACCGAGATCGGTAACATTGTTCATGCGCTTGAAAACAAGCTGTCTCCCGGTGAGTTGATTGATACCGCGCTGGGCTACGTCAAAGGTGGCGGTGGCGAGTTCTTCAGTAACCTCGGCAATACGGTAAAGGCCAATCCGGTGCCGACCGTGCTCACCTCGATCGGCCTGATCTGGATGATGGCTGGGCAGAATCGCCAGCCTCACTCCAACGTCACCACGGCGGGCTACAGCACGGGCCCGAATGGTCCGTCGATGGGTGACAAGCTGTCCGCCAAAACCGCTGGTATCAAGCAGCAGGGCACCAGCATGAAGGAGAAGGCCAGCCAGATGGGTCAGAGCGTTTCCGAGTCGTTGGGCAGTGCACGCACTCGAGCAAGCGACTCCAGTCGTCAGGCATCCGCGAGGCTGCGCGGTAGTGCAGACCGGGCGCGTGGCGGATTCAACCAGCTGTTGCAGGAACAGCCCTTGGCTCTTGGTGCGATCGGTATTGCGATAGGCGCGTTGATTGCTGCATCGGTTCCGCCTTCCCGTCGTGAAGACGAAATGCTCGGTGAGGCCAGCGATCGCATGACCGATCAGCTTCGCCACAAAGCGGAAGAGGGCTATCAAAAAGCTTCCGCCACAGGTGAAGAGGTGGCGAATCGCGTCAAGCAGGACGTCAGCAGCAGCGAAGGCACCCGCTCGAACTCCGGCTCGACCGGTACGACTTCAGCCGGTATATAAAGCAGCAGCGCCACGCCGAGTCGACTCAGATCGGTGATAGCGTCTGTTTCTCCAGCGCGGGCTTGAGTCTGCACCGGCGAAGTTCGATAATGCGCCGCTCGGCGCCGGTGTAGCTCAGTAGGTAGAGCAGCGCATTCGTAATGCGAAGGTCGGGGGTTCGACTCCTCTCACCGGCACCATTGAAATCAAAGGCTCGCAGCGATGCGGGCCTTTTTCATTTATGGGTCGGGGTTGCGCCAGGGTTACGTTTCCGGGTTGTCTCCGGTATTTCACATAGCCC
>NZ_JAMOIE010000175.1 GCF_024448935.1 Stutzerimonas stutzeri | reverse complement strand
GCCCAGAAGGGCAGCCTGCGACGGGCTGCCCTCGCGCCTTCACTTCATCGCTCGCCGCCATCCACTGGCAACCGGCCCCCGGAATCACCGTTCCGGGGCCTGCGACAAGCGACAACATCGGACATCGGACATCGAAAGCCTCAGAGAGAGCGTGAAATCACCTCTTTCATGATCTCGTTGGTCCCCCCGTAGATCCGCTGAATGCGGGCATCGGTATACATACGGCCGATCAGGTACTCGTTCATGTAACCGTAGCCGCCAAACAGCTGCAGGCACTCATCGATCACCCGGCACTGGTTCTCACTGCCCCAGAGCTTGGCCATGGACGCCTTGGTGGCGTCCAGCTTGCCCTCCAGCATGTCCTCGACACAGGCGTCGATAAAGGCCCGGCCCACCTTGATGGTGGTGGCGATCTCCGCCAGCTTGAACTTGGTGTTCTGGAACTCGGCGATCGGTTGGCCGAAAGCGGTACGCTCGCGCACATAGTCCAGGGTGGCCTGGTAGGCCCCTTCCATCGCCGCCTGGGCGCCCACACCGATAAACAGACGCTCGTAAGGCAGGTCACCCATCAGTTGGAAGAAGCCCCGGCCCTCGACACCGCCGAGCAACTGGCTTTGGTGAACCCGGACGTCTTCGAAGAACAGCTCCGAGGTGTCCTGGGCCTTCAGGCCGATCTTGTCCAGCACACGCCCCACCTCGTAGCCCGGCTGGTTCGCGGTCTCCACGATCATGATGGACATGCCCTTGGCGCCCTGGCGGGTATCCGTCTTGACTACCACCAGCACCACGCCGGCCAGCAAGCCGTTGGAAATGAAGGTCTTGGAGCCGTTGATCACATAGTGATCGCCATCTTTCCTGGCATGGGTGCGCACGCCCTGCAGGTCCGACCCGGCACCCGGCTCGGTCATGGCGATGGCGCCCACCAGATCGCCACGCGCCATGCGCGGCAGGTACTTTTCCTTCTGCTCGTCGGTCCCGTGGTTGAGGATATAGTGGGCCACGATGCTGTGAACCGAATGGTTCAGGCCAGTCAGGCCGCGCTTGCCCATTTCCTCGGCCACCACCGCCTCGTGACGGAAGTCACCGCCGGCACCGCCGTATTGTTCCGGAATGTCCGTGCACAGCAGCCCCATCTCGCCCACATTGCGCCACATCTCGTGGCCCACATTGCCCCGCTTGCGGGCTTCCTCATCGTGGGGCGCCATTTCCGCCTCCAGGAAGCGGCCCACGGAGTCACGGAACATGGACAGTTCTTCGTCCTGCCAGCTCGGCGTCAGATCAATCGACATCATGCAGTCCTCGGTTCATGAATCGTTCAAAGCGCCCGGATCAGCTCGTCCGGAAGACCCCAGCTGGTAAGTATGTCGGCAGGATTCTCCACCGGCGCAGCAGGCGCGGCGGGAGCAGCCGAAGGCGTCCTGCTGAAACGGGGCGCCGGCGCGGGTTGGGGATATCCCCCCGACTCCACAAAAGTATTGCGCGCCTGGTTGTGGGGATGCAGGGGTGCCTCGTCCCAGTCCAGTACCGGCGCGAAGCATGCGTCAGTGCCTTCCAGGATCTCGCACCACTCCTCCCGGGTGCGGGTTCGGAACACGTCCGCCAGCTTGAGCTTGAGCATGGGCCAGCGGCGCGGATCCATCTGGGGCTCGAAGGCCTGCCGTTCCAGACCACAACGTTCGAGAAGTTCGGCATAGAACTTCGGCTCGATCGGCGCCACCGCCACGTATTTGCCGTCGGCGCAGGTGTAGACATCATAGAAGTGGGCGCCGCCATCCAGCAGGTTCTCGCCCCGGTTGTTGCTCCACTGCCCCATGGCCTTGAAGCCATACATCATCGAAGACAACAGGGCCGCGCCATCGGTCATGGCGGCGTCGATCACCTGCCCCTTGCCGGAACCGGTGGCTTCCAGCATGGCCGCAAGCACGCCCACGGTCAGCAGCATGCCGCCACCGCCGAAGTCCCCCACCAGGTTCAGGGGCACTACCGGCGGCTCATCGGCGCGGCCGATGGCATGCAGGGCGCCGCTGATGGCAATGTAGTTCATGTCGTGGCCAGCCGCGTGGGCCAGCGGGCCGTGCTGGCCCCAACCGGTCATGCGGCCGAACACCAGAGCCGGATTGCGCGCCAGGCACTCGTCCGGGCCCAGGCCAATCTTCTCCATCACGCCGGGGCGGAAGCCCTCGATCAGCGCATCTGCCTTCTCCACCAGCTTCAGGACCGCCTCGACGCCTTCCGGCTTCTTCAGGTCCAGGCAGATGGTGTTCCGGTTGCGCGAGAGGATGTCATATTTCCAGGCACCGTCCTGCCCGGCACCGGGCCGGTCGATTCGGAGCACCTCGGCGCCCATGTCCGCCAGCATCATCCCGCAGAAGGGAGCCGGGCCGAGCCCGACCATTTCGATAACGCGTTTACCTTTCAGTGGACCCGACATAGTCGCAGGTTTCCTCGTAATCTGAGCCAGCTCGTGCAACGTAGCGTGGAGGCCAGTATAGGGAGTCAGGCAAGGGGGCATCATCGTCGGAACCGACGAACTGTTCGCCTTTCACGGCTGATGTCCGCCCCCGGTCAGGCGTGGTGGCAGGCAGGCCTGCCTGCCTGGACCAGCTCCGCTCGCCGATGCTCGCCGGTACCCTGATCGCCAACCAAGGCATGCTGCTGGGCGGCGGCCAGCAGATACCAAGGCCACGACGCCATCAACCAGCTGGGCCGGAACGACTGCTCCATGCGATGTTGCGCCGATTTATGCTCACCAGGAATGCTGGACTTCACGACACTTTGCGGTTCGCAGCGTCGCAGACCATCTGACCATGCGCTTGTCCAGGCCAAGCAGGAAAATGACGTTAAAGAAAGAGGCTCTTGCGAAACACCCCACCCCGGTGCGAGTGAATTTCTGCCTGCTCGCAACGGCGCAAAAAGAGTGGAGTGGGTGCCGCCGTCGAAGGCATGATCGTGGTGTCAAAACAGCAACCACACTCGCCGAATGACTACTGCCCTGCGCGAGCGTTTGACGCAATTGCGTCATCATTTTCAGCACCCGTTGTTGCCCCTGGTCGAAGCGGGATGTTTCTGCATCGCTGACGCCGACGATGTCGCGCCTGCTGCGCATCTGGGAATGCGTGGAGATCGAGCGATTCGTGCTGTCGACGCGTGGACGGGTGGGACGACCGCCGCGCGAGCGCGTGGCGTTGGCACA
>NZ_JAMOIE010000174.1 GCF_024448935.1 Stutzerimonas stutzeri | reverse complement strand
TGTTACGTCCCGCTCTAACTCAGCCCCGGCATCCCACCCTATTCCAGGTTGAAATCAGGGGCGTGTCCCACGCTATTCACGGCGGGACACGCCCCTGGTTCAGCTTGGGACATCGGTAGCATCAGCGCGGTTTAGGCGGTGGTCTCAACCAAGGTCGCTCCGGGTCGTAGAGGTTGAGTTGCCCTCGGCGATAGCGCCGTAGCTGGACGAGATAGCGGCTTTCGCAGGCGACAGCAAGATCGTAGAGGAACGCGCTCAGTGCCACGGCGGCTTCGTCTGACAAGTCATCGGGAAACAGCGGTTGGTATTGCGGTTTCATCTCAGCTCCTCGATCGCCTGTTCCAGCAGAGCGTCCGGCAGGTGATTGAGCCCCTGCGGTACGGCCAAGCGCATGGCCGTGCAGAGGATGAGGCCGGCCTGTCGCGGCAGACCCTTGGAGGCCTGGCGCAGCAGTTCTATACCGGAATCGGCCAGCAAGGTGTGTGGGCAGCCGGCGGCCTTGAGCCCATGCTGGATGAAGGCCGCGAAGCGTTCGCGCTCGACCACCGGTTTGAGCTTCACCTGCACCTGGATACGGCTATGCAATGCGGCATAGGGCGCGCGCTCCAGGGTCTGCGCCAGGCTGGGGTGACCGACCAGCCACACGGTGATCAGGTCGCGCGCGTCGAACGCGAAGTTGAGGAAGGCCGGGAAGTCGCGGAAGAATTCCGGCGGCAGGTTCTGTGCTTCGTCGATGATCCACAGCGGCGTCAGTTGCTTGCCGTCGACCAGCTCGTGTATCCGGTTCTTGATGTCGCGCCACAGTTGCGCACGGCGGTAGGCCGGCTCGACGCCCAGGGCGCGCGCCAAGCCACGGTAGAGGTCGGTACGGCCGAAGTCGGTTTCCGCCAGGTAGATGACCCGGTGGCGATGGGGGTTGAGGGCACACGTCAGGTGGCGCAAGGCGGCGGTCTTGCCCACGCCGGGTTCGCCGGTAAGCAGACCGATACCGGGCGATTGCAGCAGCCAGTTGAAACGCTCGCCCAGGTGGCCCAGGCCACCGTCATCCCATAGCTCGACGCCGTCCTTGCCCAGCGGCGGGTGACGCAGGCCAAAGTGTTGTAGGTACATGATCAGACCTCCTCGTCGCCGTAGTACTGGTGATGGGCCAGCTCCACCCGGTTGGGACCGGTGCGCACGCCTTCGGCAGTCGGCACCCGCTCGGGCCGATGCCGCTTGCGGTCACTATTGGCCAGGGCATCGAGCGGTGTGGCATCGCCGATACGCTCGCCGCCGGCGTCCTCGACGCCGACCACGCGGCCGGCATGCGGATCGACCACCAGTTGCACGGACTTGCCGGCGAGTGCGTAAGGCACTTCGAAGCGCCCGCCCAGGTAGGAGACGGTGCCATCGCGCCGCACATGGCGGCAGACCCGGTGCAGGAACAGGCTATCGAGCTGGGCGGCGAGCGGGCCCAGGCGGCGAATGCGCGCAAGGTCCTGTTGGTAGCGCGCCAATGGCGTCATGCCGCCCAGCCCGCTGTGCGGGGTACGGTGATAGACCTGTTCCAGCCAGGCCCACAGCCGGGCATTGAGGTCGTCCAGGCCGTGGATCTGGGTGGGGTCCAGTTCGCCGAGGAACTGGTCGCGGCAGGTGCGATGCCAGCGTTCGAGCTTGCCTTTGCCCTCGGGGGCATAGGGCCGGCAATAGATGAGCTGAACGCCCAAGCGCACGCAGATACCTTGCAAGGTCTGGGCACGGTAGGCGGCGCCGTTATCGACGACCAGTTTGCGGCACACGCCGCGCTTGAGCAGGGCTTGCTTGAGCACGCCCTCGATGTCCAGCGCCGTCTCGCCCAGGCAGAAGGCGCTGTGGGTGATCAGGCGTGAGGCATCGTCCATCAGCGACACCAGATAGACCTTGCGCTGCCGGCCCGCCACCGGGATGGCAGGGCCGTGCATCACGTCGCCATACCAGATCGAGCCGGC
Organism: Stutzerimonas stutzeri; assembly: GCF_024448935.1. Classification (GTDB taxonomy): domain Bacteria; phylum Pseudomonadota; class Gammaproteobacteria; order Pseudomonadales; family Pseudomonadaceae; genus Stutzerimonas; species Stutzerimonas stutzeri_AO. The sequence goes on along the minus strand of NZ_JAMOIE010000174.1, from coordinate 1,310 downwards.
GAATTCGGCGACGAAACTGCGCTTCTCTTCGAGCTGGCTGGCCGAACCGTCGATGCGCGACAGGCCCTGTTGCTGCAGCAGGCGGTGGATCGCCGAGCGTGACAGGCTGCCGGCGGCCACGCTGCCAGCAGCCTCCAGCAGCTCGCGGATCTGGCGAATCGAGCGTCGCGGGTTGTCTTGCTTGGCGGCCACGATGGCCTGCTGCACCGCGAGCGGCAGCTTGCACTGGCCGCGATCGCTGCGCGGTTTGGGCAGCAAGCCTTCGATGCCCTGGCGCCGGTAGGCGTAGAACCAGCCTTCAATGGTCTTCTCGCCCAGATGGCGGCGGCGGGAACCGGGAATGTCGTACTCGCGCTGGGCCAATTCCCGCACGATCTGCTGCAACTCGCCACGGGCCAGGCGTTCACGGCTGACCAGGGGGCCGAGCACGGACAGGCGGAATAAGGCCTTGGGATCGATCGCTTTCATGGGTACACACCTTGTTGATGAGGGGTATGCAGCACAGCTCGATTCGCTCGGCTCGGACAGTGGCCAAACTCTGTGGGGTGTGAAATCGGACCGATCCGCGCCGTCCAACCGCCGTTCAGGAGCAGGGCATCACGGGACGACCATCACCCGGTTCAGCCAGGTCATGGCGTCGGCCAGCGACACAGATCGCCAACAGGTTTGCCAGAACTCGGCAAGCTCGCCGGCGCGGCCGAGTTCGCCAAAGCGACTGCGCAGGTGGAAGGCGAAGACCTCATGCCGCCCCGCCAGCCAGGCCTGCCAGCGCCGCACTGTCTGGCGCGCCAAGCCGGTCCAGGCGGCGCAGCGGCGCAGCGACAGCCCCCGCAACACCGCCAACAAGGCACGCTGCTGCATGGCCCAGTCGTACCAGCGCCGGGGCGCGAGGCAGCCGGGCAACCGGGAGCAGGTATGGCCGCAGCCGGCGCAGCAGTAGCGCGGTATCGGTATCGGATGCAGCGATTGGACCGATGGCGACCGCCGATCGGCTTTGCGGACATAGCATCCATGACGCCAGAGCCGGCCAAGCCCGCAGTGTGGGCAGGCGGCGGGCCGATAGTCCTGCGGGGTGTGGCGAATGGCGTGCAGGTGTTGAGCTAGGGAAACGATCGCAGATACCATGCGGTTCATAGGCCGGTCTCTTTTGGTAGCCGTGGAAAGCTTGAGAACTTCCCACGATAGCAAAGGAGTACCGGCCTATCTTGCGTCTACGATGTCCTGCGCTGGTTTGGGAAGAGTGCAGGAATTGCCCCTGACGCACTGCGGGTTGCAGGCGGCGGTTAAGACTTAGATGGTGGCGGACATAA
>NZ_JAMOIE010000173.1 GCF_024448935.1 Stutzerimonas stutzeri | reverse complement strand
CCCTCCCTTATACAGTCATCATCCTTTCGGAACGCCCAACCTGGACAAGGAGCGTAAGCAATGCAAGGAACGTCATGCACCAGTCCCGTCCGGCGTCTTATACATCACTTGGTGTCTAATTATAGTTAGCATTCGGAGATAAGAGCATGACCTGGTTTGTCATAGCGATAATCGCAGCAGCGATCATTTATATATGAATAAAGCGAAACAAAGGCCGGTCAGACCTTTCAATCTTGCCGGAACGGTTCGTGGTTTTTGATCTGGAAACTACCGGCTTGAAATCAGATTCTCATGAAATCATTGAAATCGGACCAATCCGAGTGAATCGAGACTCTGATAACCATGATACATTTCAAGCGTTGGTTCGACCCAGCAAAAAGATTCCGAAGAAGATTACTGAAATTACCGGTATCACCCAAGATATGGTAGAAAAAGACGGCGATTCCCTAGAGACAGCTCTCGCACAATTCATCGAGTTCGTAGGTGATCTTCCACTTGTGTCCTTCAATGCTGAGTTTGATATGGCGTTTCTGACAACCGCAGTTCAGAAAAATCACGCTGGCGCACTTGCCAATAACCGTGTTTCGTGTGCCCTGAAAATGTCTCGGCGAGCTTGGCCTGGGCGAAAGCGCTATCGTCTCACTGATCTGGCAAAAGATGGGGGTTATCTGCTGATGGAACCCATCGTGCGCTTGGTGACTGTAAACGCGCTATGATTGTTTATACAGCAGCCGCTGCCAAATTGAGAAGTGCAAGCTAACTACATGAATGCTAACAAAACACTCCAGCCGACCGCTCAACCGCTGCGCGGTTTCGCGTCGGCTGAGCTTGGACGTTATGTTTTTCCAACCTGCTGAAAATGGTTGGAGTATCGGAGGAAGAATGAAAATACTTGGCGGCAATTTCGGGGTGAGCGGCTCTGCCTTTATCAGCCGCGATCAAAAGCTTGTGATCGAAGGCGCGTCAAAGTGCATATACATTCCAGAAGAAATTAGTTCGGTTTCTGCAAATGTATCGAAAGAGAAAAAATTCGGAATATTCGGTTTTTTAGTCGGAGCAATCATACTCAGTATAGTTCTTGGCATGTTTCTCAATGTTGCAGGCGTCTTACTTGCAATAGTAATAGCTATTGCCGGTTCATTTTACTCAGAAAGCAAGAATGTCGTTGAAGTCAAGTTCAAGGACGACAGGGCAGTCACCTTGGAATGCACGCCCAGATCCGTTAAAAAACTTATCCAGCTCGTCCCAAACTAAAAACATAACAATTGGTTCAAATCGCTCACTTCGTTCGCTGGGACGGGCTAAAGCCCGCCCCTTAACCAAACGTTAGGTGGTGATGCGGATGGATTCGCATGGTTCCTTCTTCGGGCAGTTCACCACGTCGGCCAGGGTCGGCGCCGGTAGCGGCGTTGGCCTCGCTGCGGGCGAATCGTCCGCGTCGGCCTCGTGTCGTCGGGCCTGCCGCACTCAGCTTGTCATCACTTCGGTGGCATTGCGCGCCATGGCATCCCGGGCAAGCCCAAAGCTGCGACGTTGTGGCATTGTTGGCTCAAGTGGTGACGGTGCTCCGGCATCACCACCTAACAGTTCATCCAAGCCGAACTGGCTTCGCCAGTCGGCTTAATTCAGGCGTTATGCGTCCTAGAAAGGGTTGAGCATATGAAAAACAAAATAACTCGATCAAATTCAGAACCAGTGCGCACAGGCCTTTCTTGGGAGGAGAGCTGGAAGGCTGATGATCAGGGTTTGATCAAGAGTTGGGAGGTCGGGAGGGAGCTGAGGCAGCAGCAGCCCGAACTGGCTACTCGTGCAGATCAGGGGGAGTTGCCCGTCCTTGCGTGGAAGGGTGGAGTAAAGAAGTTTATTAAAAGCGAAAAGTTTGGCGCGTATTTCTACTTGGCACAGCTTCAAGGGTTGCGAAGTGAAAACCTAGATATTGATACGTCTGTTGAAGTGCAGTTGATTTGCTCGAGAACTGGCGTGAAAGTCACATATACAAGCGACCTCAGTAAGTATGGGGGCGGCGAAGATGTCGGTTCAGAGCAGCCTTAGTTTTGTGGCAATAGATGTAGAAACAGCAAATGCCAATATGGCGTCAATTTGCCAAATTGGCATTGTTGAGTATCAAAACGGCAGTTTGGTTTCTGAATGGAAGTCCTACGTAGACCCTGAAGACTATTTTGATGGAATGAACGTTTCCATTCATGGCATTACTGAGAAAACTGTCGTTGGCGCCCCGACGTTTAGTGCAATAGCAGAAACTCTTCGCTCAATGCTTGACGGAAAAGTTACGGTCTGCCATACACACTTTGACCGCGTGGCCATAGGCCAAGCATTTCGGAAGAATAACGCTGTCGAGTTAAGTTGCCGTTGGCTTGATTCGGCAAAAGTGGTACGTCGCGCTTGGGAAGAATGCGCGGCGCAGGGTTACGGGCTTTCCGCTGTGAGCAAAAGGCTTGGGTACAAATTTCAGCACCATGATGCACTTGAAGACGCAAAGGCTTCAGCGCACATCCTAATTCGGGCATGCGAGGAAAGAGGCCTTGATGTTGAAGGCTGGCTTTCGCGGGTTGGGCGACCGATAGTTCCAAATTCTGGGGGTTCAGTAGCTTCTATACGGCGCGAAGGAAATCCCGAAGGCGAACTGGCAGGGGAAGTACTAGTCTTCACCGGTGCGCTCGGAATATCACGGCAAGAGGCCGCCAATATTGCCGCCTCAATTGGATGCCAGGTAGGCCCGTCGGTAACGAAGAAGACCACAATGTTGGTCGTCGGTGACCAGGATATTAGTAAGCTAGTTGGGCATGAAAAGAGCTCAAAACACAGGAAAGCTGAAGAGCTAATAGCGGCGGGCGCCCCCATGCGAATTATCGGCGAAAGTGATTTCATGGAATTGGTTAAGCAATCGCGTGCGTACGCATAACAATTCGCTGCAGGCGCGACGGCCCTGACGGGCCGCGGCCTGAGCTCAAACGTTAGGTGGTGATGCGGATGGAGTCGCATGGTTCCTGCCGGGCAGCTCGCCGCGTCGGCCAGGTCGGCGCCGGGGACGGTGTTGACGTCACCGCGAGCGGATCGTCCGCCTCGATCTCGGGTCGTCGGGCCTGCTGCACTCGGCTTGTCGTGGCTTCGGTGGCACCGCGCGCCACGGCATCCCGGGCAAGCCCCAAGCTGCGGCGTTGCATTCTTGGCTCATGTTACGTCCCGCTCTAACTCAGCCCCGGCATCCCCACCTAACAGTTCATTCAAGCCGAACTGGCTTCGCCAGTCGGCTTAATTCAGGCGTTAGGTGGTGATGCGGATGGAGTCGCATGGTTCCTGCTTCGGGCATCTCGCCGCGCCGGCCAGGGTCTGCCGGTCTTCGCGT
>NZ_JAMOIE010000172.1 GCF_024448935.1 Stutzerimonas stutzeri | reverse complement strand
GGGTATACGGATTTAATGGTTGATGGGGCACCTTCACCCCATCAATCTGATACCACCCTCAGATGGTTGATAGATCGACTCCGTAGTTGAGTTCCTCTGCGAAGTCCGGCAGTCCGTAACCGATGGTTTTCTTGTAGAAAGGAGAGACCTTCGCAGTCGGTGCCTTCTTCTTGTGCTTCGTGGTGTAGAGCATTCGTGCCCGCATCACCTCGAAGGAGTAACCGCGCCCTTCACGGTTCTTGTCCTTGGCCAGTCGGTTGATGGACTCCGTGTAAGCGTTGGTGACGGGCATGTCCGTCTCGAAGTAGGTCATGGTCTCTTCGCGCCAGTTTCCCACTGCCCTGACCAGATCGCTCCAGACTTCCTTTTGGCCCTTCGGGATGGTGGCTATCCACTCGTCCAGGGCGGCTTCTGCCTGGAGCCGTGTGGTGGCGTCCCAGATGCCGTAGAAGCGCTCCTTGTGCTCGTAGGCGGCCAGCAGTTGCGGGAACGCGCCTGTCCAGGTCTCCATGATGAGGCGCTCCCGGTCTGAGACTTCGTGAGCGCGTTTCAGCAGGATTTTCCGGTCTCCCTTGAGAGTCCGGCTCTGGGACGGTTTCAGCTCCTTTCTGAGGCCCTTGCGCACTCTCTCTAGGGCATCGTTGGCCATGCGCACCACATGGAACTTATCGACCACGATACGGGCCTGGGGCAGCACAGCCTTGACCGCTGCCCGGTAGGGGTTCCACATGTCCATGCTGACGATCTCGACCTTCTGCCGGTCTTTCAGCTTCATCAGGTAGTTGGTCACCACGTCCTGGCGGCGGGTGGCCAGCAGGTCGAGCAGGGTTCGCTCCTCAATGTTGGTCAGAATGCAGCGGTAGCGCTTGTTCAGGTATAGCTCGTCAATGCCCAGGATGCGGGGCGTCTCGAAGCGGTGCCAGCGCCCCAGGAACTCGGCGCGGGCGTTGAAGATGTCGCGCACCGTCTTCTCGTCCAGGCCGGTCTGTGCCGCCACAAAGGTGTAGGGGTGGTTGAAGGATTCCTTCTCCACGTACTCATGCAGCCGCAGTGTCATACGGAATCCGTCCACCATCTCCGGTAGCTGGGGCCTGAATGTTGTCTTGCAGGCCCGGCAGGTGTATCGGCGGCGGACCACCCAGAGAGTGACCCGCTTGCCGTGGATGGGCAGATCACGATAGGGAACGTCACGCTTGCCGAACCGTACGAACTCACCCTGCACGCCGCACTCCTCGCAGGCGATGGGATCGGGCACGTCCACCTGGAAGTGCATTTCGTCGTCGGTTGATTTGCAGCCCAGTACTTGGTATTGCGGCAGGTGAAGGATGTTGTCGGGAAGTTCGGTCATGGTGTTGTATAGGCGTAGGTGTCAGTCAGATCCATCCGGCTCGGCATTGGTGTTTGCTTTTTTACCCAACAAGCTGCTGGAAACGAAAAGTAAGGCACCGAGGACAATTGCAATATCAGCCAGGTTGAAGGCCGGCCAATGCCAGTCTCGCCAATAGAAATCAAAGGAATCCACAACATAGCCGCGAAAGACCCGGTCAATCAGGTTGCCCATGGCGCCACCGAGGATAAGACTGTAAGCGATGGCTTCTCCTTTATGACGATTTTCAAGGATCAGCTTGATCAGAAAAATCGAGACCACTACCGCGATTCCGATAAAAAAGTAGCGCTGCCAGCCTCCACCATTCGCAAAAAGACTGAATGCGGCACCGGTGTTCCATAGGTGCACCCAGTTAAAGAACGGGGTCACCGAAACATACTCGCCATAGGCCATTGATTGCTGCACCAGCCACTTTACAGCCTGATCAGACGCTGCCAGCAGGCCCGATATGGACAATAGGGCATACGGCGAGAGCTTTTTGCCAATAATGAGCATTATTTAACCCTTCAACGCCAAAATGCGTCTGGCACCGTTAAGTACAATGCCCCCCGCGATGGTGCCGATAATCAGATCCGGATAATTGGAACCGGTCCACGCGACCAGGGCGCCGGCGGTGATGACCCCCAGGTTGATCACCACGTCGTTGGCCGAGAATATCCAGCTTGCCTTCATGTGCGCCCCGCCTTCCCGATGTTTGGATATGAGCAGCAGACAACTGGTATTGGCAATCAATGCGACGAATGCGATAGCCATCATCACCAGCGATTCAGGCTCACTACCGAATACAAAGCGTCTCACCACCTCTACGAGCACGCCCACAGCCAAGATCAGTTGCAGTACACCAGCAAGATGCGCGGCACGTACCTGCATTTTCACGCTATGTCCAACCGCATAAAGGGCAAGCCCGTACACCGCCGCATCGGCAAAATTGTCCAGGGATTCTCCAATCAGGCCGGTGGACTGGGCGATCAGACCGGCAGTCATTTCCACCACGAACAGAAGTGCATTGATGCCGAGCAACCAGCGCAGGGTCCCGGATTCTTGCTTAGCAGAAGCTGCCGAAAACTCGGCGGCCTTGATGGTCTCCGGATTTGCAGCGACGGTTTCCTGAAGCGAGGCGCCTAGCCCCAAGGTCTTCAGTTTCGAGGTGACGGGCTCGACCTCGCCGTCATGCACGACCTTCAGCCGGCGGTTCGACAAGTCGAAGGACAGCGCCCGAATCTCCTCAAAGCCGTTCAGGGCTAGGCGAATCATTCGTTCTTCTGATGGACAGTCCATCTTCGGCACGGCATAAACACTGACCCATCTCCCTGGCGCCTCGGAGGAGGCCTGTATATCGGTATCCGCTGCGGACGTTGCATCACCGCCACAGGCGCCACCACAGGATTTGCTCATGATACGACTCCACTTGAACAATGTTGTGGTACCATTTAAAACTATAAAGCTACTATAAGGTCAATAGAGTAAAGAATCCGTTGGGGAGGAGGCTGATGCGCATTGGTCAGTTGGCGCAGTTGGTAGGGGTCGAAACACAGACGATCCGCTTCTATGAACAGCAGGGCTTGTTGCCGCCGCCTGATCGGCAGGACAACGGTTACCGTGTCTATACCGAGAAGCATGGTGAGGGGCTGGCCTTCATCCGTCGCTGCAGAATCCTGGGCCTGTCACTGGCTGAGATTCACGAACTACAGAGCTATCAGGACGACCCTCATCAGCCTTGTGCCGCCGTCAACGCCTTGCTCGATGATCACATCTCTCATGTGCGGTCGCAGATAACCGCTCTGCAAGCGCTTGAGAAACAACTCGTTTCACTGAGAGCGAGTTGCAACGATGACCGGGAAGTTGAGGCGTGTGGGGTTCTTGCTGGAATTAGCGAAGGAAACATGCACCAGCAGTAGGTGAAGCATCAACCAGATAATCCGATGAGATGCCGGTCTGTCTCACTCTCATGCAAAGGTAAGATCAACCATTTAATCCGCTTA
>NZ_JAMOIE010000171.1 GCF_024448935.1 Stutzerimonas stutzeri | reverse complement strand
TTAGGCGTGAGCTACCCGTTGGACTTTGGGGAAAAGGGCGTTTATTGTTCCTATTCTCCGGAGAACCCTAGGTTGAGCAGCCCGCCCACTCAGCACCCGAGGCAGCCCCCATGACCGAACGCATCCTCGTCTTCTACGGCTCCTACCGGTCCGACCGCATGGGCATCCGCCTGGCCCAGTACTGCGTGCGCGCACTCAATGCGCGCGGCGTGGACGCCGAGCTCATCGACGCCAAGGCTGTGGACCTGCCGATGCTGGACCGCATGTACAAGGAGTATCCCAAGGGCCAGGCGCCGGCGGTGATGGAGGCGCTGGCCGCGAAGATCCGCATGGCCGACGGCTTCCTGTTCGTCGCCGGCGAATACAACTGGGGCATGCAGCCAGGCCTGAAGAACCTGACCGACCATTTCCTGGAGGAATGGTTCTGGCGTCCGGCCGGCATCGTCAGCTATTCGGCCGGGCGCCTCTCCGGCGCGCGTTCCAACGTGGCCTGGCACGGCACGCTGTCGGAGATGGGCATGGTGGTAATCTCCAGCACCGTGACCGTCGGGCCGATCGGCGAGGCCGTGGATCAGGAAGGCCGCCCGATCAAGGAAGCCGGCCAGGCGCTGGAAAAGAGCTTCGCCCGCTTCGCCGACGACTTGGCCTGGTGGACCCAGGCCGCGCGCATGCAGAGGGAGCGCAAGGCGCCCCCGTACTGAGCCAGCGCGTACGGGGGCGTCCGGGTGCTTACAGGCTTTTTACGCTTGTTTACCATCGAGTGGGAGTGACCGGCACTGGCTGGCATCACAGCTGAGGTTTCAAGATTCTACAAAAATACAGTATCGCAAGGATGCGGACCCTGCCCCACGCGGCGGTGGCCAGGACGGCTACCCGGGAGAGGGGTGCTGGTCGTTACCAGCGCCACCGGCCCGAACAAACCCTGCGCTATCGAATCGTCGAAGAATACTATCCGGCGTTCGCTGCCCATTTGGCGGAGCGAGGCAGGGTACTGCCAGCGTATGTCCAGCGTGAATTCGACGACTACCTTAAATGCGACCGTCTGGAATACGGCTTTCTGCGGGTGCGTTGTGCGTCGTGCCACGTCGAGCATCTGGTTGGGTTCAGCTGCAAATGCCGTGGCTTCTGCCCCGGTTGCGGGGCGCGACGCATGGCCGAAAGTGCGGCGCTGCTGGTCGATGAAGTCCTGCTCGAACAGCCCATTCGCCAACGGGTCTTGAGCTTCCCTTTTCCTTTGCGTTTCCGCCGTTATTCTTGTCTTTGCCGTTGGCCATGTGTGTTCCCGTGGTTCCTTGATTCTTGTCTGGCGCGGAGCGATGTCCAGGAGTGAGGGCAGAAGCGATCTGTGGTGGTCTGCAAGGCGATCCACCAGCCAGAACCGCACATGGGAATGAAGCCTCATTGGGAAGGATGCCGATGGGCGCTGTGACGCGTTCTCATGAGCAGCCCAAGCAGGGCCACCACGCAGAACAGCGCACCGGCATAGAAGGTGAAGGATGCGCCGAGTTGATCCCACAGCAGTCCTGCGATCGCACTGGCAATCAGCATGGCCACACCGCTGATCAGATTGAACACCCCGTAGGCGGTGCCGCGCAGGTCGGCAGGGGCGGTGTCGGCCACCATCGTGGCCAGCAATCCCTGGGTCATGCCCAGATGCACACCCCACAGCGCGACGCCGGCCAGGACCGTGGTCCAGTGGTCATTGGTGGCCAGCACCAGATCGGCGCAGATGAGCGCCACCAGGCCCCAGGCCAACAAGGTCTTGTGGCTCATTCGATCCGAGAGCTTGCCGAACGGGTAGGCCGCGCCCGCGTAGACCAGATTCATGGCGACCATCACCAGCGGCACAAGGGCCACGGGAATGCCGCCCTGCTGGGCACGCAGTACCAGGAATGCCTCACTGAACCTGGCCAGGGTGAACACCGCACCGACGGCGACCACCGCCCAGTACGAGGCACTGAGCCGAACGATGTTGGCGCGGCGGATCGGATTGGTTTTCTTTTCTTGCAGATGTCGCGCCGGCTCGCGGACTGCAAATACCAGCAGCAGCACAGCGAGCGCGCCAGGGATGACCGCCACCCAGAACACGGCACGGAAATCGTTGGCCCACAGCAGCATCAGGCCAACGCCCAGCAATGGACCGACGAACGCGCCGACCGTATCCAGCGATTGCCGCAGTCCGAAAGCGGCGCCGCGGACGTCGCCGGGGGTGATGTCGGCGATGAGCGCATCACGCGGTGCGCCGCGGATCCCCTTGCCGATCCGATCGACAAAGCGTGCGGCCAGCACCATGCCGACGGACGAGGCCACGGCAAACAGGGGTTTGGTCAGCGCACCCAGCGCGTAACCGGCCACCGCCAGGCCCTTGCGCTTGCCCAGGTAATCGCTCAGTACGCCGGAAAAGACCTTCGCAATGAGCGCAGTCGATTCCGCCACGCCCTCGATCAGGCCCACGGTCAATGCGCTTGCCCCGAGAACCCCCACCATGAACAGCGGCAGCAGGCTGTGAATCATCTCCGACGAGATATCCATCAGCAGGCTGACAAAGCCGAGCGCCCACACACTGGCGGGTACCTTGCTGAAAGACGGCCTGGCATTGTTGCTCATGGGCGAAAGCGCTCCTCAGGGTTCACGACCAGGCTCCGGTCATGCTGAATCGTATGGCGCCAGCGGAAGCGATCTGACGGATGGCGAGAATGGGGTTCATCGTAGCTGTCCATTTGTTGATCTGTCCGCAGGCCATCCATCGCCAGGGCGAACAGCCTCGCGCCGAAGGCGCCCGACGTATCACTGCAGCCCATTGTCCACGCTTGCGGCCCCGGTGGTTGCTCCGCTTGGCCGATGCTGACCGATCTGCGACCCAGTCGCTCGATCCGTCGGCGAGCAGATTCTGGCCAAACTGGAGAGCCAGCGGAACCGGGCGCCGGTGATGCGTGTGCTGTCCGAGCGCGTCCCCACGTGCCCGCATTGCTAGGACGCTGCATCGTTGGTCAGGTCAAGCAATAGCGTCCGCTTCCTCTGCTGCCGATGCTGCGGGAGATGCCCAGTCCGCTGGCCGGGCGGCCTGGTCCGCTCTGCGCCATCGGAACCGGTGGCTGCATCAGGCTGAGGTGGGCGCACACCATCGCCCACCGGGTTGGGCGTTTCCTCGAACGGCAGGGATGGTTGGAACGGGACGCCGAGAACCGCTATCTCGCCTCGGATGCGGTGGATGAAGATCACATGACTCAATTGCTGGGGCATCCGATAGCCTACCGCATCGCCGTGGTGCCACAAGCAGGTCGCAAGGTATCTACATTGCAGACTTTGCCGGCCTGCGTTCCGGAGGATCAGTTCGGTGACACGCCGGGCTTGGTGGCCGGGTTCAGTTTGCATGCCGGCGTGGCGGCCAGGGCCCATGAACGGAAGAAGCTGGAACGACTATGTCGTTACATCAGCCGACCGGCGGTCTCGGAAAGA
>NZ_JAMOIE010000170.1 GCF_024448935.1 Stutzerimonas stutzeri | reverse complement strand
CCCCATGGGCCTGTGGGTACCGTTCGGCAGCCATACCCACTTACATACCAAACGCTTGTTCAAATCCCTGTAGCCGCTAGATTTGTGCTGACAACAACAATGAACCCGACCCTGCGGAGGCTTTTATGGCCAGGCAAGCACTGCATCAGACCTATCCCTAATGAACATGATCGACCCGGTATGCGCGGGCGACATCCTGACCCGGACAGCGGACCTTTATCCGCACAACATCGCCATGGCGGACGGGGGTCGTGCCCTTACCTACCGAGAGTTTGAGAACCAGGCTGACCGCAAGGCTCGCAGTCTGCTTGGCCTCGGGCTGGAAGCAGGCGAGCCCGTGGGCTTACTCGCCCGTGACTGCCTGGAATCGATGGTGAGCTACATGGCTTGTGCCAAGGCCAACCGGTATTCGCGCCGGTGAACCTGGGGCTGAACCAGGTCTCCCCCTGTTTTCCCTGCGGAAAACTGGGTCAGACCTCGGTTCACGATCCCGGCTTCAGGTACCGTAGGTTTTCAATAACTGTCTGGACAATGCGGCACGGTGGACCTGGTCGGGGCCATCGCCGATACGTATATAGCGTGCGTACATCCAGGCTTCCGGCAGGAAGGTGTCCTGGCTCACCCCGGCGCCGCCATGGACCTGAATGGCCCTGTCGATCACCCGCGCCGCCATGGAGGGCACCACGATCTTGGCCGCTGCAATCAGGTCTTTTGCCGCCTTGTTGCCTTCCTGGTCCATCTTGTCGGCGGCTTTCAGGGTCAGCAGCCGGGCCTGTTCGATCTCGCAGAAGGAATCGGCGATCTCCTCACGTACGGAGTCAAACCGGGACAGCTTACGCCCGAAGGCCTCGCGCTGCTCCGCCCGCTGACACAGCATTTCCAGTGCGCGCTGGGCGCAACCGATCAGCCGCATACAGTGATGGATACGCCCCGGCCCGAGGCGGCCCTGGGCAATCTCGAACCCACGCCCTTCCCCGAGCTGCATATTCGCAGCCGGCACCCGTACGTCGTCATAGACAATCTCCGGATGGCCCACAGGAGCCTCGTCGTAGCCGAATACGGTCATATCGCGGATGATGTTGACTCCCGGGGCATCCTTCGGCACCAGGATCATGGACTGCTGACGATGCCGATCGGCGTTGTCCGGGTCAGTCTTGCCCATGACGATCAGCAGCTTGCAGGCCTCGTTCATGGCGCCGGAAGTAAACCACTTGCGACCATTAATTACATACTCGTCACCGTCACGCCGGATCTCGCACTGGATATTGGTGGCATCACTGGAGGCCACCGCCGGCTCGGTCATTGAGAAGGCGGAACGGATCTCGCCCGCCAGCAGGGGCTCCAGCCACTGCTGCTTCTGCTCCGGAGTGCCGAACATCGACAGTATTTCCATATTGCCGGTGTCGGGTGCCGAGCAGTTGAATAGCTCAGACGCCCACTGGATACGGCCCATCTCCTCCGCCAGGGGCGCGTACTCCAGATTAGTCAGCCCCGCGCCATGATCTCCCGGAAGAAACAGATTCCACAGGCCCACGGACCTCGCCTTCGCTTTCAGCTCCTGAACAATCTCCGGCGTCCGGTAGCGGTTCTCACCGCCTATCTGCTCCCGGTACCGATGCTCTACCGGGCTGACTTCCTCGGTCATGAATTGCCGGACCTGATCCAGAAGATCCCGGGCTTTTTCCGACTGGTGAAATAACATAATCTGGTCCTCGATTTTCGAGTAACGGATTTCTGGCTGTTAAAGGCCGTGGGAGGCCGGGTCAACCTTCGAGAAAATATGCTCCCAGTAGAGTTGGGCAAGCTCTTCCCGGCTTTCGACCTGACCTACCCTGGCTGCCCAGGCTGACAGAATCGGACGAAACTCATCCAGCATGGCTTTTGCGTCTTCCAGCCCATAGCGTTCTTCATACTGTTCTGCCAGGGTCTCCATATCTTTCGCGATAAAATCACTGGTTGTGCTCAGCAATGACTGATCCGCTTCATGGAAGCGCGCACCTTCTTTACGTACCAGGTCGAAGCTTTCCTCAGCGGCTTCCACATAGGTCCACGAGATGGCGGCATTACCTTCGGCAGCACTCCTTATCAGAATCTCCCGCTCCTCATCGGTGAGCGATCGCCACAGATCCTGATTGGTCTGGAACGAGGCAAAAGGGAAAACCCCGCCGGGAACGGCCATTGTCAGATCTGTTACCAGGCCGACCAATCCATAGTTCTGTATTTCAGGACTGGAAAGGGCAATACAGTCCACAATGCCCTGAGAAATGGCTTCCCGCATTTCGTTGGCAGACATCGTTACAGGCGTAGCACCCACAGCCTCCGACCAGCGCGCAAAATTGCCTGCACCAACCCGGACCCGCTTGCCACCGATATCCTTCAGCGACACAACAGGCTCATCACACATCAAGCCATAGGCCGTGCCTGCCGCATGTCCCAGGTAAACCTGGTTTTGCTGTTCAAACCGATCGATGCATTCAGGGCAGCGAAACATTATGAATTCCGACAGCGCCGCACCGAACGCAACCCCCTCCTTTCCGGCTTCCAGCTCATCTTCCAGCGTAAGCAGCATGGAGGATTCCGCCAGCAGGTTAATCGGAGGAAACTCACCGGCGTGGTATGGGGTCAGGATCAGCCCCATATCGGCGATGCCGTCCCGAATACCGGAGGACATTTCCGCGAAACTGAGTAACGACAAGGGGAAGATCTTCACAGTCAGTTCGCCATCGGAGAGTTCATCGACCTGTTCGGCATAAAATTCAACGGCCTCATAGACAGGAGTTCCCGATGGAGCACCAAGTGCATAGTTGAGCTCACGAGAGTAAGCGGCAGAGGACATCAACACTGCGGAGGCTAATGCGACCATTGAAAGGCCCCAGGTGCGGTTTTTTGTTTTCATTGTTTGCTCCTCATGATCTTAACCCGATCAGGGTAGTAGTCCGGCAGGTTTGCCAGAGATTCTCAGCGAGTCATACAACCATAGTCCAGCATGGCCCGTTGGCGGTTTGCTGATTTCGGCATCCCGGTAGTTCGCGGCTATCTGGTCTGACAGCCAGGGCTGTTTTGAGCGGACTCGCAGGAAAGCGCCGTGAGACATCAAGCAGTACAGGCATGGTTGTCGCTACTGGTGGCCACCATGATCATTTCCCGCCCGGCCCGGCCCGGCTCAGGTCTCATCGGATTCCATCAGGTCATCGTGCATGGCCACAAACGCCCGTAACTGGCTCGGGCGATGGGCATGGCCCAGGAACACGTTGGGAATGAAGCCCATTTTCTCCTGCAGGGTTTCAATGCGGCTTCGCAGGTCATCAGCAGCGCGGTGATATCCGGGACGGGGAAACGCGAAACGGGACGACTGTCGGGCATGGGAACGCCTCCGGCGTGCAGGGTTTAACCCACGCTATCCGGCCCGGCCAGACAAGTGTCCGCGCAAGGGTGAAGTCCGTCCGCCCAAGACCACTC
>NZ_JAMOIE010000169.1 GCF_024448935.1 Stutzerimonas stutzeri | reverse complement strand
GTTATGCCAAGCTTGGCATAATAAGAATTATCCGCAGTCGGAAATTATGCTCAGTTCGCCCGTACTCGGTTTCATGATCGCATAGTCCGCCTGCTTTGCGAGTCTCCTGGCGCGTTTCGGACACGCCATAATTTTCGGTGGTTTCCTGTAGGGCCCGTCCCCTCTACAGGAGCACACCATGTCTGCGGATCAATACCTGGCGAGACTTTCTTGCCGCGACGAGCTCAACGACAGCCCGCTCAGCGCCACCGCCGTTCCTTACGTCGAAGCCCTACTTGTCCGGCGCTACGCTAAGCGCACGATCGACCTCTATTTGCATGCTCTGGCCCACTTCGGTCACTGGATGAAGGCCGAAGCGCTGTGTGTGGAGAGCATCGACGCAGTGCTCGCCGAGCGCTTCGTCCGCGAGCATTTACCTGCCTGTACCTGTTCTATGTCGCTGCATTCCGGCACGGTCAATAGCAGGGCGGCACTCCGGCACTTGCTGAAGCTGCTGGCACAACGGCGTCCAGTGAAATCATCCACAGATGATCCGATCACAACTGAGCTTGACCGGTTTGGCGATTATCTTCAGAACATCTGCGGCGTGGCCCCCCAAACAAATGCGCGTCGATGCAAAGATGTCGGAGCACTTCTCGCTTACTGCTTCGGCGCCGAGCCGCTTGTCCTATCGCCACTGTCCGGCGCCCAGATTGATGCGTTTGTAGCGACCTTGATCCCGCGCTTGCGACCGGCATCGCTGCGGGCGGGGTGCAACAGTTTGCGTAGCTATTTTCGTTTCCGCGCCTTGCTGGGGGAGTCGACCGACGCGCTCTCGGCGAGCCTCCCGAGCGTCGCGGACTGGCGGCATGCCACCTTGCCCAAGGCGCTCTCGGACGCCCAGTTGGCGGCGTTTCTCAAGGCATTCGATTGCTCAAATCCGGTCGAACTGCGTGATTACGCCATCGCACGCTGCCTGCTTGACCTTGGTTTGCGTGGCGATGAAGTGGCTCACCTGACACTGCAGTCGGTCGACTGGCGCAACGGCACGCTTACGCTCGGCACCAGCAAGAGCAAACGCGTGCAGCAATTGCCCCTTCCAGTGCCCACCGGTGAGGCGATTGCCCGCTATCTGCGACAGGGACGACCGCAGACGACTGACCGCAATTTGTTCGTGCGCCACCGCGCGCCCGCCGGCATACCGCTCAGCGTGGCAGCCATCCGCAACGCCATGAATCGCGCCTTTGTCCGCTGCGGCTTGCGTGATCAGTTCTGCAATACCCATGTCCTGCGCCGTACCACGGCGACCCGTCTGCAGCGCGCAGGGGCGTCGGTCAAGGAAATCGCCGATCTGCTGCGCCACCGAAGCATCGACACGGCCAGCGTCTACGCCCGCGTCGACCTGGAAGGTTTGCGCGCCGTCGCATTGCCCTGGCCCGGGAGTCGCTCATGAACACGTCGATTTCCTGGATGTCACGCGTCGAGGCGTATTTGGTATATCGGCGCGGCCTCGGATTCAAGCTGACGAATGATAAAACGCGGCTCAGATCGTTCGCCCACTTCGCTGACCAGATCAGCACGGCGGATCATCTGACGGTGGCGCTTGCCGTCGCCTGGGCCCGCGATTCACGGCGTCCAAGCCCGCTCACATGGGCGCGCCGCATCGAGGTTCTGCGTGGTTTCGCCCGATTCTGCCAGCGTCTCGATCCGGCCACCGAGATTCCGCCACGCGATCTCTTCGGTTCTGCTCACCGGCGCCTGGTTCTGCACATCTACACGGCTGCGGAACTGGTTGCGCTCCTCGAGGCTACCGATGATCTCATTCCGATCAACGGGCTGCGCGCCGCAACCTGCCGTACCGTATTTGGATTGCTGGCCGCGAGCGGGCTGCGTATCGCCGAGGCGCTTGAGCTCACGCGTGCAGACGTCGATCTGGCGAGCGGGGTGCTTTGTATCGAGGAGGCCAAGTTTCATCAGCGTCGTTTGGTGCCGCTGCATCCGAGTGTCACCGAGCAGCTGCGCGCATATGCCCGGCGGCGTGACCAGCTCGTGCCGCGGCCCGCGTGCGAACGGTTCTTTCTGCGCGATGACGGCCAGCCGGCCAATCAGCGCGCATTGCTATACGCCCTACAGACGCTGTGCCGGCAACTCGACTGGCAGCCGCGCGGGAACCATGCCCATCACCGTCTGCACGATCTGAGGCACACCTTTATCGTGAGCAGCATGCTGCGCTTCTACCAGCAGGGCATCGATGACGAGCACGCCGTACTGGCGCTATCGACGTATGTGGGGCATGCCAGGGTGAGCGATACCTACTGGTACTTCACCGGCGTGCCGGAACTGGTGGCGATTGCGGCTGAGCGCTTCCAGCGTTATGCCCTGGGGGCTTCGCAATGACCCCCTTGCTGGCCGACGCTGCCGAATTTTCTGCCCTGCTCCAGCGCTTCTTTGCCGAACGCCTCATACAACAAAAGAACGTGAGCCCGAGAACGGTGGCCGCTTACCGTGACACCTTCCGTCTGCTGCTTCGCTACATCGAGCGCGAGAGGGGCAAACCGCCCGCCAAGCTGACGCTGAACGACTTCGATGCGACATTGGTGCTCGAGTTTCTCGCCCATCTTGAAGCCGAGCGGCATAACTCCGTGCGCAGCCGCAACGCGCGCTTGGCAGCCGTGCGAGCCTTTGCCCACTACGTGGCCTTGCAATGCCCGCCAGCTCTGCAGTTGGCCCAGCAAATATTGGCCATCCCGATGAAGCGCTTCGACAAACCACTGCTCGGGTTTCTTTCCCGCGACGAGGTTCAGGCGCTGCTCGCCGCGCCCGATGCCAATACATGGTGCGGCCGGCGCGATCGTATCCTGATCGCGCTGCTCTACAACACGGGAGCCCGAGTCTCCGAGTTGATCGGCATCCGCGTGGCTGACGTGACGCTGGAGGTCACCCCTTCGGTGTGCCTGCACGGCAAGGGGCGTAAGCAGCGAACCGTGCCGCTGTGGAAAGAAACGGCCGTCGAGATCCGTCACTGGCTGCAGTACGTCGGCTTGCGGGCGGAGCAGCCCCTGGTACCCAGCCGACGCGGATTGCCGATGACGCGCTCGAATGTGGCTGAACGGATTGCCTTGGCTGTCACCGCGGCGACAAAGAAGTGTCCCCAGTTGCAGCAACGCAAGGTGTCACCACGCACGCTACGGCATACGACGGCCATGCACCTGCTGCAGGCCGGAGTGGACATCACCGTCATCGCGCTATGGTTGGGCCACGAAAGCCCGGTCACCACCCACGGTTATGTCGAAGCCGACCTGACCATGAAGGAACATGCGCTTGCCACCATTGGCCCACCCGAAACCAAGCGCACGCGCTATCGTCCGACTGACGCCCTGCTGAAGTTTCTGGAAAGCCTCTGAAATTATGCAAAGTCGGCAGTGGTTGGCAGCCAGGCGCGCCGCCACCCCTGCTGCATACCCGACATAATTTCCGACTGCGGATAATTCTTG
>NZ_JAMOIE010000168.1 GCF_024448935.1 Stutzerimonas stutzeri | reverse complement strand
GGGGTGAAAAAGGTCAGCGGCGAATGGACGCTGGTGTGCCTGGCGTGGAACCTGAAACGCATGGCCGCATTACGCCCGCAAATCGGAAATTGAGCAAAAAACAGGCATAAATCCGGCGCACGTATTTTTCGCAGCGCAAGGGTTCTTTGCATGGGAGAGGTTGGTCAACGGCGTGTAAAAAACTAAAATTTCCGGCGATTGATTATGGTGTCGCCAGAGTCGTCACCCTTCGAATTGCCCGATTCTTCCGCAAGATACAAGAGCCTAGCGGGCTGACGGTAGAAACGACGGTAAAGCCTACATCGATCAGATTTAGTCTCTGGAACCGCGCGGGTCTAGGCGATCTGTTGATGATGGAGTGGGAGATCGGACGTCTGCAGCCGATGTAGTGGAGCCTGCCTAATGGGGGCTCCTGCTTTCTGATATTGGAAGCACACGTCAGTCGATCCCGGCTGATCCGGCGCTGTACGTGAGGTGAGGCCCAGGCCATCTCTTCGGCGAACCGCTGTTTTCTCGAGGGCAGGGAGCGGCCAGGCTCGGTTGCTAAACCTCAGCGACCTCCACCCTGTTACGTCCAGCTGCCTTGCACCCATAGAGTGCGTGATCGGCCCGCGCGATTGCTTCGCTGAACAATTCATCGGCGCGATATTGCGTGATGCCGATGGACAACGTAACACGCACTGAAGTGCCGTCACTGTGGATATCCAGTGCCTGGACACCCGTGCGTATACGCTCTGCGCTTTCGCCAGCGTGGCTGAAATTCGTATCCGGCAGAATGGCCAGAAACTCTTCACCACCCCAACGACCAATGAAGTCCTGTTCGCGCAACGACTGTCTGAGCAGATCACTCACCGCCTGGAGTACGCGATCGCCCGTTTCGTGACCGTACTGATCATTGACCTGCTTGAAGTGGTCGATGTCCATCAGCATCAGCGTGAGGTTTGTAGGGTGACGATGATGTCGTGCCAGGATCTTTTCAGTGAGTTCAATCATGTTTCGACGATTGAATAGGCCGGTCAGTGAATCGGTCGTTGCCATCGAGGCGAGCTTCTTGTGTGCCCGGGCCACCGTGACCACATAGAACAGCGCAAGATAGCTGAACATGCAGAACACCACCGTCAGGTTGAACACGTGCACGCCGAGCAGCGCCTTGGAGGAGATCGGTTGCACCGGTTCTACGAACCACATCAGGACATCCAGGCCGATGTAGTAAGCCCATAGCCAACCAGCGTAGATCCACGCGGTGCGCGTGGGCATGCTCACGAACAGGGCCGGGATGAACATCAGCAGAAAATAGTGGAAGCCACTTTCCCAACCAATCAGAACCGTTCCCAGTCCGGCATGAACAAGCACTTCGATGCGTATCAGCATGACCGCAAGCTGATTTCTTCGCTGTTGGAATGCGCGATAGGCATAGATATACATGGCCACACTGACCACGTTTATCCAGCCCAGAATGGGTGAGCCAAGAATGAGAAATATGAAGAAAAAAGCGACATCGACGCTGCCTGCCAGCTGACAGCAACGCATCGAAAGCTGCCAGAACTCCGGCTGGGCGTCACGCCGGCGCAGGTGTTCCGAGTGTGTCCCTTGCATCGCACCTGCTCCCTGATCCGGTTGTATCGCGCCGGCTTTGAGTTGTTCGCCCCGGCAACCCGGCAAAAGAGGTGTGAGGAAACGGCTCGCAGCGGGGCTGAAGCACGTTACGAGGCTCAGCGTTTGCTGTCTAGTGGTCGCTGGCCGATGCCTTTGGTAATAAGCACCTCATAAGAGGTGCTTGGCTGGTCGCAGCAGGTACGGTCGAGGTTACTTCCACGACAATGCCTGATCGGCGGGTTTAGCTTGCTTGAGAGAGGTGTATCACCCGATCGGTCGGAATGCTCGACAGCACAGCGTGACGCTGTGGATCGCCGTCAGCGGTCGCTTCTGCAAGCGTTGCGCTGCGAGCTCGGAGAGCTCCGTGAACGTTGAGCGATACCGCGTTCACTCGTTTCCATACAGGAGGCTCGTGATTCGGTCGTGTTCCAGCGGGGACGGTAGGGCTGTCGTGTCGACGTTTCCGGCACCGCTCGCAGTCAGATTGTGCGAATCGCTCTCTGGATGGAAATTGCCATCCGCGTCGAACGTCACCCAGCCGTACCATTCCCGGACCACCTGGGTGGGCTTTCCTGCGTCCATGGCCACATACCAGTCGGCCAACCGGAAACGCTTACCGGCGAGCGTCGCAATAGCGCTTTGTGCTCTGACCAAGGCCAGGTAGAGCGGATGGGGGAGAGGCTCTACGCGGCCGGTGTCGTCGAGCAGAAATGTATAGGAGGCGTGCGGCGATCCCTTTGCGCCTTCAGCTACTTGTTCGTTCGGGTTCAGAGTGAAAACCGGAGCAAAGCCACCCCCTTCCGTTCGGAAGTTTGTCGTCTGCCCCTGGTAAAGCCGGGCGGCCATCCACTGCACCGTCCCGGCATAGGCGTAGGCGCGCAGGTCGAACTTCATCGGGCGTACCTGATGGTTGCCAACCGTTCTGCGCTCGCCGGGAACCACCAGGGCCTGGGCAACGTAATTGGCATCAAGAATGTCGGCCCACACACGCTTGGTGAGTTTCTCGCCGCGGTACGCGCCGCGACTGCCAAACCCGATCGCCGGCTTGAAGAACAGATTGCGTCGGTCCTGCCAGAGCTGTTCTGCATCGGCGGGATCGACAAGTCGGGTAATCGGGACGTACCGGGCAAGTACTGCTCGGGTTTGCGGATCGACGCCCATCTGCTCGAGCAGCGCTGCATGGGTCAAGTCGACCAGCCTGCGCTTGTCGGCATACAAGGCATAGGCTTGGGGATGGGGTGTCACCGTCACGGCATCGGCGAGGTAGGCTTCCCGCAGAGCCTTGCACGCAGCGCCCTCTAGGTAGAAGTCGGTGAGCCGGTTGTAGATCAGGTCGACTGGCTTGCCAGCCACCACCAGGCGGCCTTCGGTGAATGTCAGATCGGCTGGGTCGGCGATGGTGCAATCAATGCCGGCCGATTCGAACAGTTGCTGAAACAGCAGGAATTCAGGATAGAGGTACTGGCTTTCGGGGCTTTCGTCGACGATGACCAGGTGCTTCAACGGCTTCTGTTCACCGCTTGCTGTCCACTCCTGAGCAAACATGTCCAGAATCGCTTGCTCGAATCGGTCAGCGCCTTCGTCACCCGGCGCCAGCGCTCCTACGCCACTGCAGCAGCGCCGTTGCGCACGGGCGAGCAACAGGTTGAGCATCGCGCCGCCAGCGTTTGTATTGATTTCGATAAGGCCGAGCTTTTTTTCGTCAAGATGAAAGTCGTAGCCAAGGAACACGCCCCGGGCGCCTCGAGGTGCATGCCGCGCAACAGCCGGCGCTGAAGCCAATGCATGCGCCCGCCAGGCGGGCAACCTGACGGTCTGTTCGATGGCTTGGATGACCTCGGTGACCTGGCTCAGTCGCTGGGGTGACACAAAGACCGGCCGTGCGGCAAATACATGAGGGCAGCGTGTGTTCAGCAGCTCCTTGAGCTCGGGATTGCCTAGCTGGTGCCCATCCAGAAA
>NZ_JAMOIE010000167.1 GCF_024448935.1 Stutzerimonas stutzeri | reverse complement strand
GGACAACGTTTAGCTCCAACCTCACCCTGTCAAGGTTCTTTTTCACTTATCCGCAGCTTGCATCTCGAAGTCGAACGTTCCGCTGGCTTTATCGTCCAGGCTTTCCAGCCTCCAGCGCTTTTATCGGCCTCTCCCGCTGTAACATCCCTGCAACATTTCCGTTATCTAATGCCGAGCGACAAGAAACGGACCGGGAGCAGACATGAACGGTAAATGCATACTGATCGTCGATGACGAAGCGCCGATTCGCGAAATGATCGTGGTGGCGCTGGAGATGGCCGGCTACGAATGCCTTGAAGCGGAAAACGTCCAGCAGGCCCATGCGCTGACCCTCGACCGTCAACCGGACCTGATTCTGCTCGACTGGATGCTGCCCGGCACATCCGGCATCGAGCTCGCCCGGCGCCTCAAGCGCGACGAGATGACCGCCAACACACCGATCATCATGCTCACCGCCAAGGATGCCGAGGACAACAAGATCCAGGGCCTGGAAGTGGGCGCCGATGACTACATCACCAAACCCTTCTCGCCTCGTGAACTGGTGGCGCGCCTCAAGGCTGTGCTGCGCCGCGCCGGCACCAGCGACAACGAAACGCCGATCGAGATCGGCGGTCTGCTGCTGGACCCCATCAGCCACCGGGTGACCATCGACGGCACACCCGCAGACATGGGCCCGACCGAATACCGCCTGCTGCAGTTCTTCATGACCCATCAGGAGCGTGCCTACACCCGTGGGCAGTTGCTCGATCAGGTCTGGGGCGGCAATGTGTATGTCGAGGAACGCACGGTGGATGTGCATATCCGCCGCCTGCGCAAAGCACTGGGCGAGACCTATGAAAACCTGGTGCAAACCGTGCGCGGCACCGGTTACCGTTTTTCCACCAAGAGCTGAACAAGCCGCAACCGCCGAGCCTGAGCTGGCGTTGCAGATGATTTCCGGCCGGCCTCAAGCTGCCTCAAGGAGCATTAGGGGTGAATCAAGACTGGCAAGGCGCTCTGGTGCGCCGCCTGCTGTTGATACTGGCAGGCTGCCTGCTGGTGGGTCTGGTCTCGGGCGAATATGCCTGGGCACTGGTGATTGGCCTCACCGGTTACCTGGGCTGGACGCTGCGTCAGATTCGGCGCTTGCTGCTGTGGCTGAAGAGCGATCAAACCGATCAGCCTCCGCCGGACAGTCATGGCATCTGGGGCGAGATTTTCGACAACCTGTACCAGCTCCAGCGCCGCGATCTGCGTCTGCGAGCCCAGTTGCAATCGGTGATCGACCGGGTGCAAGGCTCGACCACCGCGCTCAGGGATGCGGTGATCATGCTCGACAGCGATGCCAATCTGGAATGGTGGAACCCTGCCGCCGAGCGTTTGCTGGGCCTGAAGAAACCGCAGGATACCGGCCATCCGGTGACCAACCTGGTGCGCCACCCGAGCTTCAAGGAATACTTCGACAAAGGTCGCCACGAGGAGCCGCTGGAGCTGTCGTCGCCAGTCAACGACCGCCTCTGGCTGCAGATCACCATTACCCGCTACGGCAACAGCGAGCATCTGATGGTGGTACGCGACATCACCCGCCTGCATCTGCTGGAGCAGATGCGCAAGGACTTCGTTGCCAATGTGTCCCACGAGCTGCGCACGCCGTTAACGGTGATCGCCGGCTATCTGGAAACGATGCTCGAACACACCGACGACATGCCTCCGCGCTGGCCACGGGCGTTGAACCAGATGAACCAGCAGGCCGGGCGCATGCAGCTCCTGCTCAACGATCTATTGCTACTGGCCAAGCTCGAAGCGACCAGCCCACCGACCAATGCCCAGCCGGTGGCCATCGCCAAACTGCTGCAGTCCATCAAGAGCGATGCCTTGGCGCTGTCGGCCGAGCGCAACCACCAGATCACCTTGGAAGCGGATCCTACCCTGCTGCTTAGGGGCAGCGAGAGTGAGCTGCGCAGCGCATTCTCCAATCTGGTATTCAATGCGGTGAAATACACGCCGGACAACGGCGAGGTGCATATCCGCTGGTGGCGCAACGAACATGGTGCACACCTGGCCGTGCAGGACTCAGGCATCGGCATCGAACCCAAGCACCTGCCGCGCCTGACCGAACGCTTCTACCGGGTTGACTCCAGCCGCGCGAGCAGCACCGGCGGCACCGGCCTCGGCCTGGCCATCGTCAAGCACGTATTGCTGCGGCATCAGGGCCGTCTGGATATCAACAGCACGCCCGGCAAGGGCAGCACCTTCACCTGCCATTTCCCGCTGACCCAGGCCACGGTAGCGTGACCGCTGGGCAACCGATCGGCAGCTGGCGCTTCGACGGCTCCTTGAAATAACCCCGAGCCGGTCCCATCCTTGGGCCGTCTTCGACTACCCGACACCCTAATGGACCCCTCCCCCGCTAGTTACGCTGCTGCATCCTACTTCGCCGATTTCGGGATGATTCTGTTTGCAGTTTTCCTGGTCTTGCTCAACGGCTTCTTTGTGGCGGCGGAGTTCGCCATGGTCAAGCTGCGCGCCACCAAGGTCGAGGCGATCGCCAAGCAGCACGGCTGGCGCGGGCACATCCTGCGCAAGGTACACAGCCAGCTGGACGCCTACCTGTCGGCTTGTCAGCTGGGTATCACGCTGGCATCGCTGGGCCTCGGCTGGGTCGGTGAGCCGGCCTTTGCCCACCTGCTGGAGCCGGTACTGGCCGCCGCAGGCGTGCAATCCCAGGCGGTCGTACATGGCATCGCCTTTTTCACGGCTTTTTTCATCATTTCCTATCTGCACATCGTCATCGGCGAGCTGGCGCCCAAATCCTGGGCGATTCGTAAACCCGAGCTGCTGTCGCTGTGGACGGCCGCGCCGCTCTATCTGTTCTACTGGGCGATGTATCCCGCGATCTACCTGCTCAACGCCAGTGCCAACGCCATCCTGCGCGTGGCCGGCCAGGGCGAGCCGGGGAGCCACCACGAACACCACTACAGCCGCGACGAGCTCAAGCTGATCCTGCATTCCAACCGCGCACTGGACCCGGCCAATCAGGACATCAAGGTGCTCGCCTCGGCGGTCGAAATGAGCGAGCTGGAAGTGGCCGACTGGGCCAACTCCCGTGAGGACTTGCTGCAACTGGAACACAACGCTTCGCTGACCGACATCCTCGACCTGATTCGGCGCCACAAGTACAGCCGCTACCCGGTCTTTGACGGCGAGCAGGGCGACTACATCGGCCTGTTGCATATCAAGGATCTGCTGCTGGCGCTCGCAGGCGACGAGCAACTGGCTCAGCATTTCGTGCTCAGCGACATACTGCGCCCCCTGGAGCGGGTGCCGCGCCATTTGCCGCTGAACGTGCTGCTGGACCAGTTCCGCCAAGGTGGTGCGCATTTCGTGCTGGTTGAAGAAGGCGACCACAAGGTGGTGGGTTTCCTGACCATGGAGGATGTGCTGGAAGTGCTGCTGGGTGACATTCAGGACGAGCACCGCAAAACCGAGCGCGGCATTCTTGCCTATCAGCCCGGCAAGCTGCTGGTGCGGGGCGACACGCCACTGTTCAAACTCGAGCGCCTGCTTGGCATCGACCTGGACCATATCGAGGCCGACACCCTGGCGGGACTGATCTACGAGACGTTGAAGCGTGTCCCGGACGAAAACGAAGAGCTGCTGGTGGATGATCTACAGATCGTGGTCAAGAAAATGCGCGGACCGAAGATCGTTCTGGCCAAGGTATTGAAGCAGGAATAAAGCGGCTGGGGGCTGGAGGCTGGAGGCT
>NZ_JAMOIE010000166.1 GCF_024448935.1 Stutzerimonas stutzeri | reverse complement strand
CAGGCTGACGAACCTGTGTCAACCTTTCGCGGCGATAAAGCGTTCTATTTTCAGGTGGTTAGCCAGGTTGGCTGGCTTTGGCACAACGAGCTGAGCGGATGCACTCGGGCGTCATGCGGCGATGCAAACTGTACCGTTTAGTGTGGATGACAGAAGATCCGCCGCTGGGTTAAGCGCGTGCGTAGGGTGAGGTGGGCAGGTCCAGGCCGCCCTTGAGCAGGTAGACGATCGTGCGCAGGTGGGCGAAGGTGCGAAAGCCGCGGGCGCGAGCGATGACGGCCTGGATGTCGGCGTTGATCGATTCGGCCCGGGCGTTGGAGTTGGCGTGACGCAGCGTGTTGCACACGCCCTCCCGATGGGTCTTCAGGGTCGCTCCCAGCCGCTTGAACGGCGCCAGCCGCGTCCAGCCGATCCAGCCCTGCAACAAGGTCGCCACCGGCGCCCAGGGCACATGCCGCCAGGCCAGGATGTCGCGCAGCCGCTCCTTCATGCGCCAGGCCCGCGCGGTCTTCAGCCCGCTGTGCCGCGGCCAGTGCAGGTCGACCTCCTTGCCGGTCCAGTCACCGGCATCCTTGAGCCAGTGATACCGCGTGCGCTTGAGCTCGGGATGCTCGGCCACCTCGGCCCGCCGCACCGTGTCCACCGCCTCGTTGGCCAGCTTGATGAGGTGCAATGGGTCGAAGCACAGTTCGGCCTGCGGCAGGTGGCACTGGCCCCGGTGATGAAGTTCCTGCCCATGTCCAGCGTGCGGCGCCCGGATCGCCTCGGCATCCCCGCCATGGGCGTGCAGGGCCTCCACGAAGTGCCCTACGTTCTGGGCCTTGGCCCCTTCGCTGATGTGCAGCACCCGGCCGGTGCCGCCGGCCTCATGCACCACTGTCACCCGCCCGCGGCCGACGTGCTTCTCGTCGATCCCCATCCCCTTGACCCCGCTCATGTCCGCCTGCGCGTACGCCTGCTCCACCAGCGCACCCAGCGAGCGCCACAGCCGCCCCGGGCTGACGCCCAGCAGGGCCCCAATCTGGCGGACCGGCAGCTTGGACATGCCCGCCAGGGTCACCAACATCGCCTCGAACAGCAAGCTGAAGCCGCTGCGCTCGCGGGCCCAGGGTACTTCGACCTGCTTGACCTCCGCCTCGCCGTGCTCGCCGTGCTCGCCGCAGCGCAGGCACCGCACCCGCGGCACCTGCGCGTGCAGCAGCGCCTTGATGTTGGAAGAAGTGCAGGTGCTGCCAGTCACGCTTGAGCCGGTCGTGGATCGGCTGATCCGCCGCCCCGCACACCGGGCAGGGCAGATGCGTAATCCCGCACACTAGGTCGAAATGGAGCGTGTGTGCGGCCGCCTCGAACCGCACATCGGCCGCCTTCCACGGCGCCTGCACGCCCAAGGCTGCCGTGAACAACGCCTGCATCGGATCGGACAACGCGCACCTCCTTCCACATGTCGGGGCGCGCATCCAGCCCTGCGCGCTACACTATGTCAACCCTGCTGGCTACCGCACGGAATGACACAGACCCGATTTTTTGACATGCCACTTCTCTCCAGTTCCAGCCACGGGTGGCCCGCCTCATGGACCTACCCAGCCGACATTCCACCATCCACGTTGTAGCGTCCGCCCGTGCAGAACCGGCTCTCGTCACTCGCCAAGAATAGGGCGGTCTGCGCGACCTCGCCGGGCGTACCGTAGCGCCCGGCCGGAATTGACGCCTCGAACTGCTTCTTGACCGCGCTTTCCTGGCCGGGTGCCGCACCTTCTTCGATCGAGCGCATCATCCTCGTTTCGATTGGAGACGGGTGGATCGTGTTGACGCGCATGCCCGAATTGCCGATTTCAAGCACTGCGGAGCGCATCATGCCGACGAGGGCATGCTTACTCGTTACGTAGGCCGACAACCCGGCAAATCCCTTGAGCCCAGCAATCGACGAGGTAATGATGATGCTGCCACCGCGTTGCTTCTGCATCACTGGGATCGCGTATTTGAGCCCGAGAAACACGCCAATCACATTGACGTTTATGACCTTTTGAAAATCTGCGAGCCCGTATTCCACCAGCGGAACAATGCGTCCTTCGGTGCCGGCATTCGCGAGCAGGGCATCCAGCCGGCCGTACCGCTCCACGGCGGCATCCACAGCTTGCTTCATCTGCTTCTCGTCCGACACATCGGTCACGATGTAGCTCGCAACGTCGACGCCGATTTCTTGCACAACGGACTGCAGTGCGGACTCTTGCACGTCGGCGAGCACCACGCGCGCACCTTCGGCAACAAAGAGGCGCGCTGTTTCGGCACCGATTCCACCACCGCCACCAGTAATCAATGCAACTTTTCCATTCAGACGCTTCATGAGGTTGATCTCCTATGCTTCTACGATGAACAAAAAAAAAGGGAGTCTGTACCGAATGGCACTGACTTAAGCGAAATCGACTCTAATACTAAGGTGAAGTTGGATACCAACACTCTGGCACAGGACGGACGCTTATGCATTCTTCGATTTGCTCACTGATGACGCCACGCTCGAGCAGGTCGAGTCGCTGCTGCCGAACCATCGTGAGCGCCTGCTGCCGCCGACAGAGACATTGACGATGTTCATGGCACAGGCGTTGAATGATGAGCGCTCGTGCCAGAACGCGATCCATGAGTTCTCGGTGCGCCGAATGGCTAGCGGACTGTCAGCATGCAGCACTTCAACGGCCGCATACTGCCGGACGCGGCAGCGCCTGCCGCAGGCTATGGTGTCGTCTCTGGTGCGTTTCACCGGTCAGGCGATGACCGCGTCGACGCTACCCGCTTGGAAATGGCAAGGACGTCTGGTTCGGTTGGTCGATGGCGGATACACCGACGAACCAGGCCGCGTTTCCACAGCCGACATCGCAGAAGCCTGATTTGGGTTTTCCAATCTGCCGCTTGCTCGCGTTGTTTTGTCTATCCAGCGGCGCCGTGCTGGACGCCGCGACCTGCGCGTATCACGGCAAGGGAAACGACGAGCAGACGCTGCTGCGCCACTGCTGGATCGGCTCGAAAGCAACACCGTTCTGGTCGGCGACGCCTTTTTTGACGTACTTCTTGTTGGCTGAACTGCAGCGCCGTAGGGTCGACGGCGTCTTCGAACAGCACGGGGCGCGGCGCCGGGCTACGGATTTCCGTCGCGGCTGTCGCCTGCACGAACGTGACCATTTGGTGGTACTCGAAAAGCCGATAGTGCGGCAGGATGGATGACCGCGGAGCAATATGCGCAGGCGCCCGCCACGTTGACCGTTCGCGAGCTTCGCGTGGGCGGGGAAACCTTGGTGACGACGCTGCTCAGCCCGAAGCAAGTGCCTAAAAACGAACTGAGGTCGCTCTACCGACAGCGCTGGAATGTCGAATTGGACTTTCCCTGCCTGAAGGCCACGATAGGTATGGAGACGCTCAGTTGCAAAAGCCCTGCCATGGCTATCAAAGAGATCTGGGTGTATCTGCTGGCGTACAACTTGATTCGTCGCATGATGTTGCAAGGAGCCTGCATTGCGGACCTGCTGCCGCGCCAGCTCAGCTTCAGGCATGCGGCGCCGTTATGCATGGCATATCGGCAACACTTGGTGCTTCCCGGTCCAGAGACCTTGAAAGCCTTGCTGCGTCTAATCGCCAGACGCCGCGTCGGCCAACGATCCGGGCGCATTGAGCCGCGCGCCCATAAACGGCGACCGAAAGCGTTTCCGCCATTGACCAGACATCGATACCTTGCGCGCGAGGGGGTGCGAGTTCATGGGCATCCGAAGCGCTAAGGCTAAGTCAGTGCCATTCGGCACAGACCCCTTTTTCG
>NZ_JAMOIE010000165.1 GCF_024448935.1 Stutzerimonas stutzeri | reverse complement strand
CCCAGGGGCGTTTTTTTTGGGGCATAACTGTTAACTTTCTCGTAAACTTTTCAGTGTCTACATTAGGTGTACGGAAATTGCCATGATGAGCAAACCCATCCCGACCACGCTGTACGTGTACCGTTGCACCGCATGCGGCCATGCTGGCCAGCTACACCTGGCCGAAACCGCTGCCGAGTTGACGACCGCTTGTACATGTTGCGGGGCCGAGGTCGTGGCCGAGTGGGATGGCGGCGTGGTGCTATCGACCGACAAACCAGGCCAACCACATGGAGGTGACCATGCGTAACGGCAAAGACTCTTCAACCCTGGACATATTGACCGGAGGCCTGCGCATTGGGTACGCCCGAACCAGCAAGCAGGACCAGAACCTGGACCTACAGCGAGACGCGCTTGTCGCCGCTGGTTGTACGCGGATCTATGAGGAACAGATCAGCGGGGCCAGGGCCAACCGGCCCGAGCTGGAGCAGATGCTAAAAGCACTCCGCCCAGGGGATACCGTTGTCGTGTGGCAGCTTTCCCGCTTCGGTCGCAGCCTCTCCCACCTGCTCCAGCTCATGGCGCAACTGGAAGCCATGCAGGTTCGCTTTGAATCGCTCACCGAGCACATCGACACCAGCACGGCGGGCGGACGGATGCAGTTGAACGTCTTCGCCACCCTGGCGGAGTACGAACGCGAGCTAAACCGCGAACGGACCATGGCCGGCCTGGAGGCCGCCCGCGCACGTGGGCGCAAAGGGGGTCGCAAGCCGACGCTTGGAGCGAAGGAGATCCGCGATATCAAGATCCTGCTGGCCGATCCCTTGACGACCGTCAGCGACGTGGCCGCCAGGTTCAAAGTCAGCAGAACCACCATCTACAAGTATCTGAGCAAGGAGGCCCAGCATGTCGTCCAATGAGTTGTTTGATATCGATCCCGACCTGGCCACCTCGCCACTGCCGAAACGTCGCTCTGCGGCCAAAGCCCCCTTGGTCGGGCAGGACGCAATCAACATCGACAAGTGGCGCAAGCGCATTGAGGCCGAAGCCCGGCCAGGCGAAACCTACCAGCAGGCGGCGGAGCGGCTGAAACGCGAAGAGGCGAAGCAGCCGAAGGACAAGACACCAGGGCGCGAGGCGGTGAAGGCCTCAGCGGGCCGCAAGCAAGTTGTGGTGCTCGAAACGCAGCTCGATTTCTGGATTGCGACCGGCCTGCCGGCGATCCCCAAGGACGAGCGGCCTACAATGGAGCACCCGATCTACGCCGTGGAAGACGGAGACACCAGGCAGATCACCTACGAGCACAACGGGAACAAGATCGAGATCATTCCCAGCGTTGCCGGTCGGGCGACCCAGCATGACAAGGATATCGTGCTGTTTTGCGTGTCGAAGCTGGTGGCCGCGATCAACGCCGGCATAGCCGTATCACCGACTATCGAGACGACCGCTCACGAACTGTTGAGCTTCACGCGCAGCAGTACCAGCGAGCGCGGCTATGAGCTGCTTAGCAAGGCGTTCGACAGGCTCACCGGTACTCGCATGCGGGCCACCTTTGAATCGACGAAAGACCGTGACGGTAGCCGGCGCTGGGTGGGCCTGCTCGATGACGTGGAGATCATCACCAGGGGCGCCAAGAACCGCATGTGCGCCATTCGGATCAAGGTATCCGACACCACATTTAACGCTGCGAAAGCCATGGATGTGTTGACCATTCCGGGCGACTATTTCGGGCTACGCAGCGCCATCGCCAAACGCATCTATGAGCTTTGCCGAAAGCATTGCGGCGGCCAGGGCCAATGGAAGATCGGCCTGACTCTGCTGCAAAAGAAGGTCGGAAGCGCCCAGGCGGAAAAGAAGTTTCGCGCCAAGGTCAAGGAGCTGGCCGAGGCCGGCAGCTTGCTCGACTACTACATGACCTACCTGCCCGACGAAGACGCGGTGTTGTTCTTCAACAAGTCCGACGCCGGCAAAGCGGCCTTGCTCAAAGCCACGCGCAACGGTATCAAGACGCCACGCAAAGCAAAGGCCGCACCCGCTGCATGAGTCATGGCAATTCGTCACTCCAGGGACCGGAAGGGGTCAATCCACTGATGTGTAAGGGTTTTTCTCTATTGATTCATGCGTTCTTGAGCTGTACCGCAGCCCCTTCGGGGGCTTTATCTGCGCATTCGTCACTCCAGGGACCGCGCCCAATTTCGCGGCCTAGCCGGTTCGTCACTCCAGGGACCGCGATTCGTCACTCTAGGGACCGCCGATTCGTCACTTCGGGGACTGGGGTTCGTCACTCCAGGGACCGCCTATTTCGTCACTCCGGGGACCAGAACCACCCGCCAGCCCAGGTAAATCAAGGCCTCGCAAAACGCTAACAACGCGCGCGCGTATTAACCTTTTAACTTAAACCTTTAACGGCTCTGATTTGACTGAGCTTGTGGATAACTCACGGATAGCGTTCGACACCGGCACCGTGCACGCGCCACGGGATCACTCCGGGTTGTCCTGATTGCCCCACTGGTACTCCCACACCAGTCCAGCGCGGCGTTGCTCATAGTCAAACGGCTTGATGATCCCCGAAACGAACAGGGCCGACAGCAAGCCCTGCGCCATGCCGTAGTAGACCGTGCGGTCGTGGCTCATGCCGTCCGGGCAGTCATTCTTAGGAGGCAACGGTGCGAAGGGTGGCTGGTCGTCATACATGGCAGCAACTCCTATGGAGGCGGGGCATTGAAGTATAGGAGGGTGGAATCGAACGGCTGCTGCGCTCTGGTGCGGTGGCTCGCCCGCCGCGCTGGAGCGGAGCCAACAAGGCCAACTGGCCGCGTTAGGCTGTATTGTATTTTGTAGTATGTTGTATAATACTACACGCTACAACATACAAAGGAGCACGCCCCATGGCACTCACCAAGGAAATGATCTGGAAGGCCGCCGACGAACTGGACGCTGACGGCACTAAGCCCACCCTGGCCAACGTGCGCAAGCGCCTGGGTGGCGTCGGCAGCTTTACGACCATTCAGGAGGCCATGAGCGAGTGGAAGAACCGCAAGCAGCAAGAGGCCCAGCCACTCATCGACCCACCACCACCTGCCCTGGCCCAGTTGCTGGAGAACTTCGGCGCCGATATCTGGAACCTGGCCCGTGTTGCTGCCGACCAGGCCCTGGACGGAAAGCGCCGAGTGATCGAAGAGAATGCCGCGCAGATCCGCGAGCAGGCCGAGGAAGCGATTGCCCTAGCTGATAGCATGGATGCAGAGCTGCACGACCTGCGCGCCAAGATCGCGGGCCTGGAGGAAACCGCAGCGCTGTACCGCGAGCTACAGGCCAACTATCACGCCCTGGAAGAACGTGCCGAGCTGGAGTTGAAGCACCAGAAGGACCACAGCGCCCAGGAGATCCACCGGGCTGTCACCAGGGCCAACGAAAAGGACTCCGAAGCTATCGAGGCACGCAAGAGCGAACGCCAGGCCCTGGACCGCGCAGCACGCGCCGAAGGTCAGGTAGAGGCTCTGGAAAAACAGCTTGGCCTGGCTAAGAAGGGCAAGTAACCCACAAACGAAAGGGAGATCAATCACATGGATAGCACTAATCTGGATTGGCTTTGCCGCGTGGCTGGCTTATCACGGCCCCATGCAAGAGACGGGCTTCGATTGGCTACTGTTCGCCTTTGTCGTAGTCATTCCCAAAGGCTTTCGGGGCGCTCTGTACGCCTCGACGGCGCCTCAAAACAGATTCAGCGAGGGTTACAGCGCCAAGGATAAGCGCCTGCCATTGTACTGGGTTTTAACCCTGCTCTTGTTCGCTATCAACCTGGGCCGAACCATCACCGACTTAATGAGTTGATCGGTATCAGCACTTCCCCAAGCCCGCGATGCGGGCTTTTTCTTGGTGCGCCA
>NZ_JAMOIE010000164.1 GCF_024448935.1 Stutzerimonas stutzeri | reverse complement strand
CGATCCCAAGGTAACGCGGGCATGGGCTGCTGCAGAACGCGTCGGTTTGAACTTGGAGCAGGCCCGCCAGGACATGCATACGCCTGGCGTCAACGCCGTGCTGGAAACGGACATGCAGGACGTTAAGGCCGTTGGGGTTCGTGGCACGCCGACCTTTTTTGTCAATGGTCATGCGCTCAGCGAGTTTGGCCCGGAGCCGCTGCGCCAGTTGGTGAACAGCGAAGTGGTCAAGGCACGGGAATGACACTATGAGCGCGCTGGAAAACCGCGTGCCACCGCTGCTCGTGGCGGGCCTGATGGCTGTGCTGATGGGTTTGTCGGGAACCAAATTGCCGGGCTTCGAACGGGCATGGACCGCGCGCCTGACCATCGCTTTGCCGGTACTGCTCCTGGGGCTCGGCGTGTGCCTCGCCGGCGTACTGTCGTTTCGCCGCGCTCGCACTACGGTACGGTCAATCCATTGCAGCCGCAGCAGGCTTCGGCATTAGTGGAGGCTGGCATCTACCAGTACAGCCGCAACCCCATGTACTGAGGCTTCGCCATTATCCTTGCGGCCTGGGCGCTGGCCTTGGCCTCGCCTCTGACCCTGCTGGGCGTGGTTGTTTTAGTGCTGTACATGAACCGTTTCCAGATAGCACCCGAAGAGTGGGCGCTGGAAGCACTGTTCGGAGAATCATTCGTCCGCTACCGCGCACAAGTCCGCCGCAGGCTCTGAGCCTCGGCGGCGTTAGCGACTGCGGGGGCTTACTCGTCACATCAGCATGCCGAGGATGCCCACGACCTAGCCTGATCTCCTCGTGAAGAACTGCTTTGGCCACATGCCGCTAGCATGTCTCTGGTCGATGACATAGCGGCAACGAGTGATGTCACAAGTTCACTCCGTTGATATCGAGCTAACTGTCTAGCAACAGCGTTGAGCGCAAAGCAGGCTTATGCTTCGCTGTGATGACCGTCGGCCTGCCTGGTGTCGATACAAGCACTGCCGTCTAGCTCCATTTCAAGTGTCGAGTGGTTGACTTTGAATTGTTCATGAAGTACTCGTTTTAAATCGGTCTTTACTCGTTCAATATCGGGCAGGCTAGCCTTCTTGATGACAACATGTGCTTCCAGTGCGATTGTATGCTCAGCGATTTCCCATACGTGTACGTGGTGAACACTCACAACGTCGTTTACATGTTCCATGGTATTGATTATGTCAGCGATGGAAACTCCTTCTGGCGCGCCCTCCATCAACAAGTGAATGGTTTTAGGTAGCATGCTAAAGCCTTGCCAGAGCACGTAACCAGCAATCATCAGTGTCAGTACAGTATCCGTCCAGTACCAGCCATACAGAAGTATCAATGTCCCGGCGATAACCACGCCGACGGACGCAAGTGCATCCGACACATTGTGCAAGAATGCCGCCTTTATGTTCATGCTGTCCTTAGACATCGTGTATGTGAGCAAGGCAGTGACGATATCTACAATCAAGGCTACTCCTGCGACCACGACCACTGTCCAACCTTCAATGGGCTGCGGGGAAAACAACCGGCCTACGGCCTCATAGATAAGATAGAGGCCGACGATAATCAGCGTGACCAAGTTGATCAAAGCCGCTATGGTTTCACTGCGCCGGTAGCCAAAGGTTTTGAAAGCATCTGGCGGTCTGCGGCCGATCTTACGTGCGATGAGCGCAATAACCAGTGATGCGGCATCGCTCAAGTTATGTAGCGCGTCAGCTATGAGCGATAAACTCCCAGAAAGTATCCCGCCAACAACTTGTGCCAGAGTTAGTGCAGTATTAACGCCAATAGCTGCGATTAAGCGCTTATCACCCATAGCTTCGGTGTTATGGTTATGTTCGTGAGTCATTTTTTTAACCGCTCCTTAAAAGCTAGCGTAAGACAGAGTAGGGGGGCCAAGCGACCGCCCATAGAGATAGTAAGAAATACTAACGCCTACACCATCTGGCCTTCCGAAACACACTAACAGCAAATGCGACCACCCTCGAGGAAGTTCGTGCGTCATCGTCTTTAACCTGCCGACAACTGGTCGACCCTTCTCAAACGTTAACGACGTTGCTCGCTAATGATATGGATTATGCGGTGGCATGCTCTGAAAATGACAAAAATGTAATTGTCCAAACATTCTCGTCGTAGGCTCAAGCCCCTTGCAGGTTGGTGCGCCTCGGTGCTGAAATGACGAAGCAAGGCGCTCATGCCACCGCACAACGGAAGCATTACATTTCAATAATGTAATGCTTACTGAATTCATAGAATAAGTGCAACGCTTGAAACGATAGGCAGAGAGCCAGCCACCGGTAGAATCCAGGCTCTCACACCGAAGGATTCAAGCGCAGATGACTATGCATTACCGGCAACTGACTCAGGGGCAACGTTACCAGATTGAGGCTGGCTTGAGCGCCGCAGAGAGCCAGGAGAGCAACGGGTTGGCGTGCATCCCTCGACGATCAGCCGCGAGGTTCGCCGCAACAGCACCGGGAAGGTCTATAAGGCCGTATCTGCAGCCCTCGAAAGTGATGCTCATCGGGCGGGTGCGCGCAAGTTTTGCAAGTCGGCCACATGGCTCAGCCATCATCTTCCGGTGTAGCTCAAATACGGCATGAGCCCGGAGCAGATCGCCCAGCGGTTGAAGCAGGAGTAGCCAATCCGGGCGGTCTGAATCGCCCCTAGTTTCGTAGACACCTCCAAGCCTCATAATACGGCCCATTGGGAGGTGCCATGAGCAACCCGCGTTATCCCGAAGAATTCAAGATTGAAGCAGTCAAACAGGTGACCGATCGAGGCCTGCCGGTGGCCGAGGTCGCTGCTCGTTTGGGCATGTCGACTCACAGCCTGTATGCCTGGGTGAAGCGCTATAGCAAGCCTCAAGAGCAGCGCGCGCAAGAGGATGATCAGCAAGCTGAGCTGCGCCGTCTTCGTGCCGAACTCAAGCGCGTGACCGAAGAGCGAGACATCCTAAAAAAGGCCGCCGCGTACTTTGCCAAGGAGTGCGGCTGAAGTACGCCTTCATCAATCAATTATCCGCTGACTATCCGGTTCGCCGCCTGTGCCTGACTCTGAAAGTACATGCCAGCGGTTACTACGCCTGGCTGGCTGAACCGAAGTCGGCGCGGGCCAAGGATGACCAGCGTCTGCTTGATCTAATCAAGCACGCGTGGCTGGAGAGCGGCGGTGTGTATGGCTATCGCAAAATCCATGACGACCTGCGTGAGCTTGGGGAAGCGTGCGGCAAGCATCGTGTTGCTCGACTGATGCGTCTGGAAGGACTGCGATCGCAGACCGGGTACCGACGTCGACCGGGCCGCTATGGTGGCAAGCCTCCAGTGGCTTCACCAAATCACCTGGAGCGCCGATTCAATGTCACCGAACCCAACAAGGTCTGGGTCACGGACATCACCTACATCCGCACCTATGAGGGCTGGTTGTATCTGGCAGTTGTGCTTGATCTGTTTTCGCGGCAGGTAATCGGTTGGTCGATGAAGCCGCAGATGACCAGCGATCTGGCTATCGATGCATTGCTGATGGCAGTTTGGCGGCGTAAGCCAAAGCAGGAGGTGATGATTCACTCAGACCAAGGTAGCCAGTTCAGCAGCGGCGACTGGCAGAGCTTCCTGAAAGCCAACAACTTGCTTGGCAGCATGAGTCGACGTGGCAACTGCCATGACAACGCGGTAGCGGAAAGCTTTTTCCAACTACTGAAACGGGAGCGGATTAGACGAAGGATCTACAGCACCAGGCAGGATGCTCGCGCTGACGTGTTCGACTACATCGAGATGTTTTACAACCCAAAACGCCGACACGGTTTCAACAACCAGCTGTCACCGGTAGAGTTCGAGAAGCAACATTTACTGAGCCTGGAAAGTGTCTAGGAAATCCGGGGCGATTCA
>NZ_JAMOIE010000163.1 GCF_024448935.1 Stutzerimonas stutzeri | reverse complement strand
CACCATGCAGGCGCTTCATCTGCTGGCTCTGGAACCGATAGCGGAAACTACCGGCGACCCGAACTCTTATGGGTTCAGGCCGGAACGCTCAACTGCGGATGCCGTCGCACAGTGCTTTGGTGTGCTGTCACGAAAAGCAAACGCGGAATGGGTGTTAGAGGGCGACATTCAAGGCTGTTTCGACAATATCAGCCATGACTGGTTGATCGCCAACATTCCCATGGACAAGGCGATTTTGCAGAAATGGCTCCGGGCTGGTTATGTCTACCAAAAGCAGCTATTCCCCAGCCACGCCGGAACCCCGCAGGGAGGCATCATATCCCCGGGGTTGGCGAACATGACGCTGGATGGGTTGGAAGCGATGCTGGCGAAGAGATTTCCCAACGCGAAGTGGACAGCCCGAAAAATGCGCGTGGTGCGTTATGCAGATGATTTCATCATCACTGGTTGTTCGAAAGAATGGCTGGAGAATGAAGTCAGGCCCGCCGTGGTTGAATTTCTGGCAGAGCGTGGACTTGTCCTCTCTCCGGAAAAAACCAAGATAACGCACATAGGGGACGGGTTCGACTTCCTCGGATGGAACCTGCGCAAGTACAACGGCAAGCTCCTGATCAAGCCGTCCAAGGCGAACATCGGGGCTCTACTTGCCAAGCTGCGAGAGTTGATCAAGACCAACAAAACGATACGACAGGCTAACTTGATAGGTTTGCTCAACCCGGTTCTACGGGGCTGGGCGAACTATCACAGTCATGTCGTCGCCAAGAAGGTCTTCAACCAGGTGGACAGCGCAGTGTGGGAAATGCTCTGGCGATGGGCGGTACGTCGCCACCCTCGCAAGACACGCCGATGGGTGAAGGATCGGTATTTCAAAGTACAAGGGGCGCGCCGTTGGGTGTTCTCGTGTACTGAAAAATCCGCCGATGGTCGGAAGCGTCAGTACACGCTAGTAGACGCCTCAGACACACCGATTGTGCGACATATCAAGATTAAGGCTGCTGCCAACCCTCACGACCCTGCATGGGATGAGTACTTCGAGTCCCGCTGGGGCAAGAAGATGCTCACTTCCGTTAAAGGTCGAGCCAAGCTGTATCGGGTATGGGTGCAACAGGGCGGCAGGTGCTGCGCCTGCTTCAAGCCGGTGACCAAAGACACACCGTGGCACAGTCGCCATATTGTGAAGCTAGGTCATGGCGGGACGGACGCTGCGGCTAATCTTGAGATTTACCACCTGCGTTGCCCACGAGATGTGCAATTTGCCAATGTCGACGATGTATAACCGGGTGCCCAATGGCGCCTTAGCAGAGGCTTGAGCCGTGTGCTGGGAAACTCGCATGCACGGTTCTTAGGGGGTTGGACGCGGGCAACCGCGTCTGACTACCCGACAACCAGATCCGACCATGGGCCCTTGGACGCAAGAACTGGCTCTTCGCCGGGTCGTTACGCAGCGGAAAAAGGGCGGCGGCGATCATGAGCTTGATCCAGTCTGCGCGGCTGAATGGCCATGATCCGTACGCCTATCTAAAGGATGTTCTCACGCGTCTACCGACGCAGCGGGCGAGTGAAATCGAGCAGCTGCTTCCGCATAAGTGGCAGCCGGTTTAATCACGCAAGACGTGTTGCCCGGACGCATACACACATACCCATCCCTCTTCGAATATATGAACGTGCCTTGCTGACGTCGTCAGCATCATGCCCAGGCAGTCAGGATCTTAAAGGCTGCGACACGATAACCGTGTCTGATCCGCCCAAGACCGCTGAGCTTCTGGTAGCGCGGTCGGTCGGCAACCGTCGATAGAAGCACCTAATGCAACTCACCTCGCGGGGAATCACTTCCCCGACAGGGCCTGTGCTTTCTCCGCATCTCAACCTGCAGGAGAATCACCATGTCCAAACTCACTTATGGCCTCGGTTTCGCACTCGGCACTGTCACTCGGGAATTCCTGAGTGCGTTGAAGAAAACCAGCGCTGCGTCTACCGCTGCCCTCTCCCAAGCCCCCAATCAAGGGCTACTTCCACCTCCTTGTGTACCTGACCACGTTGTCCGTGAGATGGATCACTTACCGGCAATGGCTCGCAAAGGGGTCGATTTGAACCTTTGGTACACGGCAAACACGCGAGAGGTTCAAAAGCCCTCTCGTAAACGACGCACGAAGGCAACGGCAGGCTCAATGGCGCCCGCGACTTGCTGAAACAGAAACGCTCCCCCCTGAACGAAGCCTTCCCTCTGGGAAGGCCTTCTCAGTGTTTTTATAGCAGGGGCTTGACAATTGACAATTGTATTTCCATGATCTGCACATGTATCGCTGACGTCGTCAGCAACATGCCCAAGTAGTCTGGATCCGCAAGACTACGATGCGGTTTACCGCATTGATCCACTCCCAAGATCGCCATAGCTTCCGGCAGCGCGATCAGTCGACTTAGTCGATGGAAGCACCTTCCCCCACCCTCGACGGGCCTTACCCGTCAGGGCAGGCCTTTCAATTTTTTGGAGGTCTGATGAAAACTGAACTGGCTCTCTACCAAGC
The DNA here is from genome assembly GCF_024448935.1 of Stutzerimonas stutzeri. Taxonomy (GTDB): domain Bacteria; phylum Pseudomonadota; class Gammaproteobacteria; order Pseudomonadales; family Pseudomonadaceae; genus Stutzerimonas; species Stutzerimonas stutzeri_AO. The sequence goes on along the minus strand of NZ_JAMOIE010000163.1, from coordinate 1,474 downwards.
GTTGATTTCGATTAACGTCCCGGAACAGAAAGCTAATGCTGTTATTGATGCTTTGGAGACCGACATGCTGTCACGTTTGGCTACCAAAGCAGATCTCACAGCCGCAACTGCAGAACTCAAAACTGAAATCGCCCATCTTGATACCAGAATCGCGCAACTTGATTCCAGGATCACGATCCGCATGGGTTTTATGTTGTCAGCTGCTGTTGGTGTAGTGATCGCTTCGTTGAAGTTCCTGCACTAAACAAACCTCTAGCTCTACCCACCCTCGCGGGGAATACTTTCCCCCAAGGGTGAAGTGTTTCTCCGCTTTCTGCTTTTTCGAAATTGGAGAATCACCATGAGCACTACTCAAACCAACGAAGCCAAATTCTTCGACCTGCACACCACTGGTATTGGTTATCTCAACCGTATCCGTGAAGTGAAGCCTCGCGGCAAAAGCAAGCCATTCATGGCCGTCGCTGTTGCTGCATTGCGCGGTTCATCTGATGACACCGAATACTCCTACATCGATTGCAACGTCGTCGGCGCTGAAGCTGAAAAGCTGATTCGTCGTAGCCAAGCAGCTGTTGATGCAGGAAAGAAGGTCCTTGTGAGCTTCCGTATCGGTGATATCTGGGCCGATTCTTTTACCTATGAAAAAGGCGACAAACAAGGCCAAGCTGGAGCAAGCCTCAAGGGACGGCTGTTGTTTATCGGCTGGATCAAGGTGGATGGCGCAACTGTCTATGAAGCCAAACCTCGTGAAGTAGCTCCAACTGCTGAACAAGGTGAAGCGACCCCAGAAGCACCGCTCGAAAGCGAAGTACCCTCCGAGCCAGTTGCTGAGGAACAACCTAAGCAAATGCCCGCTGAAACAGCAGCGTAAGGCATCTTGACTCACTCGATTACAAGGCACCCATCGGGTGCCTTTCATTTACAACGTCCGAAGGGAACACCTCCCTTTCGGACACGATGATTCTCTTAACTTGGAGACTCACCATGATACACAACCCCCAACGACTGCCGCTGGTGACCGAGATCGGCCTTTTAGCCGTTCAAGCACGCGTTTACAGTGAGCTGGACAAACAACTCCCGACCAACGTGACAATCGATACTCATGATGACCCGCGTTACGTCCTGACTTCCGACCTTTGGCTCGACGTTCTGGATGGGGTTATCAGGTTGGCCGAGATGGACCATCGTAATAATTTCACGCCAGAGACTAGCCCGATCTTATCGGAGCTTGGACTTCTCAAAGAGTATTTGGAGGCTCGTGATCGTTTAGATCCGGAACCTGAAGATCCCGACGATTACTAACACGCCAAGAACGCTGACTGCTCTTCACGCTGACTCTGATACATCATAAACACACCCAACGGGAAACCACGTCCCGGACGGGCCAGGTGGTTTTTCGCACCTGGAGTTAACCATGCAAAACACCATTAACAGCGTACCGTCTGACCTGCTGAAGCTTCCGGTCGTCTTAACGCCT
>NZ_JAMOIE010000162.1 GCF_024448935.1 Stutzerimonas stutzeri | reverse complement strand
GCAACCTGTCACCCACTGCTGCGACCTCATGGACGCTGCCTATTGCAGCCCGGTCATCCGTGCCCACAGCCAGAGCCTGGGCCATGTGCCGCTGATCGATCACCACCCGCGTGGCGGCAGCAAGCTCGACTTCGCTCCGCATCAGGCCCTGCGCTTCAAAGAGCGCAGCACTGTCGAACGTGTGAACGGCCGTTTGAAGATTAGGCCCGCTACAACAGCCGTTCTTTTTACAAGCCACTGATAATTAACGATTTTTCCAGACTGGGGCGCGTTTCTCCGCAAAGGCGCGGGAGCCCTCGATGGCATCCTCGGACATCATCACCGGCCCGATCAGCTCGGCCTGGCGGTCGAACATCTCGTCCAGGGACCAGTCCTGCTGCTGGGCAATCACCGTCTTGGTGACCTGCAGTGACAGGGGGGCATTGTCAGCAATGGTCCGGGCCAGCTCGAGGGCGCCGGCCATGGCCTCACCCTGATTGACCAACCGGTTGATCAACCCCAGATCATACATCCGCTGGGCATCCGCCATATCGCCGGTGAGCGCAAGCTCCATGGCCACCCGGTACGGCAGCTGACGGGGCAGGCGCAGCAGACCACCGGCACCCGCCACCAGTCCCCGCTTCACCTCCGGCAGGCCGAATTTGGCATTACTGGCAGCCACAATCAGGTCACAACTGAGGGCAAGTTCACAGCCGCCTGCAAGGGCATAGCCCTCAACAGCGGCGATCACCGGCTTGCTCACGTTCGCCCGCACGAAGCCGGCGAAGCCCTTGTCATCGGTAACCACTTTTTCGCCCGCCACGAAGGCTTTCAGGTCCATGCCGGCACAGAAGGAGCCACCGGCACCGGTCAGGACTACCACCCGGACGTCGTCTCTGGACTCAATCTCGTCCAAAATATTCGCCATGGTCTCGGCGAGCGCCTGGTTGACGGCATTCTTTGCTTCCGGACGGTTCAGTGTGATGACGGCAACACCATCTTTCACGTTCAGTTCGATCACGCTCATATGTTTTTCTCTTGTTCTAGAATCTGAATTGTGGATGCCGGCGATTCGAACCGGCACAATTTTGTTGCGCTCGTTCATAAGAGCAAAGCCTATTGCACCACTGCTTCAGACTACATGCCTCGGCTAAAAAGACGATAATGCGCCAGCCAGCACCACCGCACCTGATGTTTTCCTCGCCTCTGAAGTGGACCCCATCCGTTGAACCACCTGACAGACAATTTAATCTCTGACCAGATTGTCATCAGGCGTCAGGCCGCCCGGACTGAGATCGAGAAGACAAGGCAACAACGGGGGTCAACGGCGGCCTACTTCAACCTGCGCCGACCTCGGCGGCATCACTCCGCCGATGCCGTCCCCCGCTCCTCGGCGAAACGGATGTAGAAGTCCAGGCTGTCCGGGTTGGCCATGGCGTCCGGGCTGGCCACCTGGGACAGCGGCTTGCCCAGCAGCAGTTTGCGGATGGGCAGCTCCATCTTCTTGCCGGTCAGGGTATTGGGCATTGCGGCTGTGGGAATGATCTCGTCGGGCACGTGGCGCGCCGACAGGTTATCCCGTATGGCGGCGCGGATGCGCCCTTCACATCCTCATCCAGCGTCGCCCCCTTCCGCAGCACCACAAACAGGGGCATGTAGGATTCCCGGCCCAGGTATTCCAGGTCGACGATCAGCGAGCCCATCACCTCGGGAAATTCCTCCATCACGCGGTAGATCTCGCCGGTACCATACGCACGCCCTGGCGGTTGATGGTGGTGTCAGAGCGGCCGTAGATGACGGCACCGCCGCGGGGCGGGATGCGTGTCCAGTCGCCATGACGCCAGACCCCGGGTAGGTGTCGAAATAATTGTCGTGGTAACGGTGGCCGCCTTCGTCGCCCCAGAAGTACAGCGGCATGGAGGGCATGGGCTTGTCACGACCAGCTCTCCCACTTCGTCTTCCAGCGCATTGCCCTCTTCATCAAAGGCATAGACGGCGGTGCCCAGGATGCGGCACTGCATTTCGCTGGCGTAGACCGGCATGATCGGGTTGCAGCCCGCATAGAAGGCGGCCACGTCGGTACCGCCACTGATGGGAGCCACCAGCACATTATTGCCCAGCTCGTTCATGATCCACCGGCCCTCGTCCGGCAGTGGCGAGCCGGTAGAGCCCACGGAATGGATGCGGCTCAGATCGGCGTAATCCCGGGATGAATTTCGGCCTTCTTGCAATTGAGGAAATAGGCGGCTCCGGCACCAAAGTAGGTCACCCCGGCCTCTCCGGCAAACCGCCACAGGGTGCTCAGATCCGGGTAGCCGGGGTTGCCGTCATAGATGCAGAGGGTCGAACCCCGCAGCAGCCCGCCGATCTGGGCATTCCACATGATCCAGCCGGTGGTGGTGAACCGCAGATGCGGTCGTCCGGCTGCAGGTCCATGTGCAGGCCCTGGCCCTGCAGGCCTTCGAGGAGTGCGCCGCCAGGGCCGTGTACGATCGGCTTGGGCATGCCCGTCGTGCCTGACGAGTAGACCATCCACAGGGGATGGTCGAATGCCAGTGGCTCAAACGACATGGGTGCGTCGTGGGCCAGCATGGCCGACCATGCCACGCTGTCATCCAGGGATGCATCGGCATCCAGGTAGGGCAGCAGTATCACCTGCTCTAGGGTGTTCAGCTCGTCACGAAGCTGGCCCACCACGTCCATGCGATTGAAATCTTTACCCCCGTAGCGGTAGCCGTCCACCGCCGCGATCATCACCTTGGTGATCAATCTGGCGGAAGCGGTCGGTCACGCTGCGGGTGCCCATGTCCGGCGAACAACTGGACCAGATCGCCCCGATGCTGGCACAGGCGTAGAACGCCACAAGGGTCTCCGGGATGTTGGGCAGACAGGCAACCACCCGATCACCGGGTTCCACGCCCATCCGGCGCAGGCCATGGGCGAAAGAGGCCACCCGCTTCTTCATGTCACCCCAGGGCAGTTCCTGCCGCGGCCGAATCTCCGAGCGGGAGATGATCGCGGGGCGCTCCGGTTCGTCCTCGTGGTAACGAAAGGCCTGCTCGATCATGTTCAGGCGGGCGCCCTCGAACCACTTGGCCCGGGGCATCCGGTAGCCGTCCAGCACCCGTTGTAGGGGGCCGACCACTGCCACAGGGCATTGTAATCTGCCGCGCCTGTGTATTTCTGGAGCCACCGACTACAGTAAAGCTCCGGTAAATCGAAATTCATTGGTTGAGCTGCTCGAGGAAACTAACGAATAATGGCCGAATCCGTGTCCTGATGACCGCCATGGCCGCGTTGCAGCACGGGCAGCGCATCGACGGCAGCCGCCGGCATCACCAGATGGACGTGCGGGTGGTAGTCGAGCCGGCGCGTGTTGGTATGCAGCACGGCAATCGCGCCGGGCGTGCCCTGCAGGTGCCGGGTTGCGGTGCACCTGCCAGAAACCGCGCAGATGCCGATGCGTAGCCTGCGGCAAGGGAACGAAGCGGTCCTTGTTGCCCTTGGCGTCGCGGACATGCACACGGCCACGCGCCGCATCGATATCGCCGATCTGCAGCCGCAGCCCTTCGCCCAGGCGCAACTCGAGACTGTAAAGCGTGAAGAAGAACAGCAGCTAGCCGAGCACGCGCGTCGCGGCGATGATCCGCCTGGTCTCTTCGACGCTGACGATGTCGGGCAGGCGTTGGGTTCTGGGCGGTTTGATCAGCCCCGGCGCCACCCAGGGCTGGCGCAGGACGTGCGCGTAGTAGAACTTCAAACCGTACAGATCGAGCTTAACGGTGCTCCACGAGTGGACTTCCACCAGCTCGGTGAAGTAGTCCGTCACTTGCTGCTCGGAAAGACTGTCGATCCGACCGTCGAAATACGCGCCAATCCGGCGAATCGCCCGCGCATACGCATCGATCGTCTTCGGCTGCAAACTCCTCAAGCGTAAGGTGCTGCAGATGCAACCTGTAGCCGCACTCGAACGCTCTTTCCTTCGCTGTATTCAACATATAATGACCCCCTGGTTCGTCATGGAAAGTCCCTCTTGCGAGGCAGGAGATCAAATTGTGGACCCGGATCGTCGAGGCGGGCCCCTCCGCGTAGCGGCTTCGTCCAACAGTTCCCCTTGCCGGGTGTGTAGAGGAT
>NZ_JAMOIE010000161.1 GCF_024448935.1 Stutzerimonas stutzeri | reverse complement strand
GGACCGAAAAATAGATCTGTCCCCTTTTCCGGCAATGGGATTCTCCGGACAAGAGGCGCACAGGCAGATACAGGGTATTGGACCGGCCATCAACCCGCACGATAGCCATCAGGGTTACGCGACTGCCAATTCCATGTGTCGGCACACATCGCGTCGATATCCAGTTCGGCCTTCCAGCCCAGCAGCTCTTCGGCGCGTGAGGGGTCGGCGTAGCAGCTCGCAACGTCTCCAGGGCGCCGGTCGACGACCTTGTAAGGCACCGGCCTGCCACTGGCTCGCTCGAACGCCGAGACCATCTCCAAGACAGAATATCCGCGCCCCGCCCCCAGGTTGACGGCAAGGAACTCGCCCCGCTCCGCACGCCTCAGATAATCAAGTGCGGCCAGATGCCCCTTGGCCAGATCCATCACATGAATATAGTCGCGCACCCCGGTTCCATCGGGCGTTGAATAATCCGCGCCGAATACCGAAAGGCTTTCACGAGTTCCAGCGGCCACCTGGCTGATAAACGGCATCAGGTTATTCGGAACGCCAAGCGGGTCTTCACCGATGAGGCCGCTGGGATGCGCGCCAACTGGATTGAAATAACGAAGGCAGGCAATTCGCCAGTCGGGATCGGACAGCTGCAAGTCCTCCAGGATTTCTTCAACCATCAGCTTGCTGCGCCCATACGGGTTGGTAGCACCGCGAGGAGAAGCCTCGACAAGCGGAAGAGTCTCCGGGTTTCCGTATACCGTTGCCGAAGACGAGAAGATCAGGGTCTTGACGGCATGGCGGGACATGGCTTGCAGCAGGCAAAGTGTGCCGTTGACGTTCTTTTCGTAGTAGCTGAGTGGCTTGGCAACAGATTCGCCCACTGCTTTCAGCCCTGCAAAGTGAATGACTGCATCAAAGCGGGATTCTGCAAAGATCGAATCAAGCACGTCGGCATTACAGATGTCTGCCTCGATAAAATTCACCGAACTTCCACTCAATTGGCAGGCCCGATCCAGCGCAACGCGGGAACTGTTGGAAAGATTGTCGATTACGGTGATGTCGTGCCCTTTCTCAAGAAGCTGGATCAGCGTATGAGAGCCAATGTAGCCGGCGCCGCCTGTAACGAAGATACTCATTTTCATTTAAGGCTGTTCTGGTGAGTTGATTTAGTGGCTGAATCGATCTTGTTCTGCTCTTGCAGGCGAGGATCGGCTCGCAAGGTTCTGCTCAAGCGTTCCCGCTCTTGCTTCGAGAAGCAGTGCGAAACCTGTGAAATTGTCAGTTCCAGATGGCGGAGCAAATCAGCGTCGGGGCGTTCTGCTGAAGGCATGTGGAGCAGTTCTTCGGCATAGGTCAACAGCCAGTGCCCAGGCGGGTTGCCAAGGTGCCTGGACACGACAGAGATGCCGTCCAGTGCGACGGTGCGGCGCATTCTCATGGTGATGCAGTTCTCGTGCAGCCTGGAAGATGCCTGCACCGCCTCGATAAAGCCGATCCGTCCCGGAAAAGCCAAAAAGGCTCGCAGCCAATAATCAAAGTCGAACGCGGTTTTCAGCGAGGTATCCAGCGGGCCAAGCAGCAGCCAGAGCGAGCGTTTGAAGAACGCCGTGGGTTGGCAAATGAAGCAACCATCCCGAAATCGTTCGGCCCCCACGTCGGGGCGCTGGGTGGAATAGCGTTCAATGAACTCGCCCTTTTCACCTATGTGCTGGCCGTGCCCGTACACCATGAGGAGGTTGTTCGGGCTGGACAGCTCATGGGCCGCGCGCGAAATGGCGCCTGGGAGATAAAGGTCATCCGAATTCAGCCAGCCAATCAGCGTGCCCCGTGCTTGCCGCAATGCCTTGTTCAACGCATCCGCCGGCCCCTCGTCTGGCTCGGAAAACCAGCGTAGGCGGCTGTCGAGTGACTGATAGCGCGCCAGAATCTCCTGCGTGCCATCCGTTGAGCCGCCGTCAGCTACGATAAGCTCGATGTTCGGGTGGTCCTGATCGAGCACGCTTCTGATTGATTCGGAAATGAATGCCGCCTGGTTGAACGAAGGCATCACTATGGAAACAAGAGAGGGCAGCCCCGAGAGCGCACGGTGATTGGTTGATCGCATGAGGAAGTCAGTCGGCAAAATGGCTGATGGGATCGAATCCGAATGACGCGCGGCTGAAAGCAAACCGACCTTCAACCGCACGATGCATGCTCATTCGGTTCTTCCGTAGTTGTCCTCGAAGCGAACAATGTCATCTTCGCCAAGGTAGCTACCGGACTGCACCTCGATCATTTCAAGCGGCAACTTCCCCGGGTTTGCAAGACGATGCTTGATACCCAGCGGAATGTAGGTGGACTCGTTTTCGGCTAGCAGGAATGTCTCGCCCTCGCGGGTAACCTGGGCCGTGCCGGAAACCACGATCCAATGCTCGGCGCGGTGATGATGCATCTGCAGCGAAAGCACGCCGCCTGGGTTCACGACAATCCGCTTGACCTGAAAGCGCGCGCCGCAATCAATCGAGTCATACCAGCCCCAGGGGCGGTACACCTTGCGATGCGAGAGCGTGACCGCGTGATGGGCGGCCTTGAGCTGGCCCACAACATCCTTCACTTGCTGAATCTGGTGGCGGTCGGCGACGAGAACGGCGTCGGCCGTTTCGATGATGATCATGTCCTTGAGGCCCACCGTAGCCACCAGCCGCTGGCTGTGCACCAGCGAGTTCTCGGTGCCCACCGCAATGACTTCCCCGGTGAAGACGTTACCGGCGTCATCCTTGGCGCCGATCTCCCACAATGCGCTCCAGGCCCCCACGTCTGACCAGCCGGCATCCAGGGGAACGACCACCACCTCGGCCCCGCTGGCAGCGTCTGCGGTGAACGGCTCCATCACGGCGTAGTCGATGGAGTCCGATGGGCAGCTTGAGAAGGCTTCCCGCTCGGGCCTGAAGAAGTCGGCGTCCCGATTGGCCTGTATGAAGGCATCTTTGCATGCGGCAGAGATATCCGGGCGATAGCGGTCGATCTTTTCAAGCCAGACCGAGGCGCGCGCCACAAAAATCCCGCTATTCCACAGGTACTGGCCACTCTCCACATAGCCCTTGGCTGTTTCGCGATCCGGCTTTTCGACAAAGCGTTCAACCGTGAATGCCTCGTCTGAAAGGCTGTCGCCAAGGCGTATGTAACCGAAGCCGGTTTCCGGCCCCTGGGGCACGATGCCAAAGGTCACCAGCCTGCCTGCCGCTGCCAACGGCGCAGCAGTGTGTACAGCTTGCTGAAAGGCGTGTTCATTCCGGATGACGTGGTCGGCCGGCATGATGACCAGAATGGGATCGTCTCCATTCGCCTGCGCGCACAAGGCTGCCAGCGTAAGCGCAGGGGCCGTATTGCGCCCGCAGGGCTCGAGCATCAAGGTGGCCGGCGATACGCCAACCTGCCTAAGCTGCTCGGCAATCAGAAAACGGTATTCCTCGTTGCCAACCAGTATCGGCGGCAATAACTGCGCTGATGCCGTAGTGACTCCCTGCAAGCGCAGCGCAGTGGCCTGCAGCATCGAATGCTCGCCGGCGAGGGTCAACAGCTGTTTGGGATAGTTTTCCCGGGACAGCGGCCATAACCGCGTACCAGAGCCTCCGCACAAAATTACAGGCTGAATGTCCATTGCCTGTTTTCCTTTTTGGTCCATAAGTTGTTGGTCTTCCGAACGAAAAATTAGCTAAACCGCCAACAGTCGCGCTTCAAGAAGATGTCTCATGCAACCACTTGGCGACTGTCTGGGCCGGTGCCGCCAATGCCTCCGGCGACGAACATGGTCCTTAGCTCGCATCGACAAAGGGCGGCAATTTCACGCCCGGTACCGGTCCTGATTGTTCAGAAACCAGCCGTAGGCATCCCGTAGCCCTTCCTCCAACGAAATGCTAGCGATCCAGCCCAATGCAGCCAGGCGCGAGACATCCAACAGCTTGCGCGGCGTGCCGTCCGGCTTGCTGCTGTCGAACTTCAACTCACCCTGATATTCGGTGACCCGCGCAATGGTTTGCGCCAGTTCGCGAATGCTGCAGTCCACGCCAGTACCGACGTTGATGTGCGAAAGCATCGGCTGGGTATGGGCCTGGTAGGTTTCATCGTCCAGCTCCATCACGTGCACGCTGGCGGCGGCCATGTCGTCGACGTGCAGAAATTCACGCTGAGGCTTGCCACTGCCCCAGATCACCACTTCG
>NZ_JAMOIE010000160.1 GCF_024448935.1 Stutzerimonas stutzeri | reverse complement strand
CCTCCAGCCTCCAGCCTGTCCTGTTATCATCGCCGGCAGTTCATCTGTCTGGAATTGTTCATGTCTCGCGAAATTCGCATTGCCACCCGCAAGAGTGCCCTGGCCCTGTGGCAGGCCGAATACGTCAAGACGCGCCTGGAAGCCGCTCATCCACATGTGACGGTGAGTCTGGTGCCGATGGTCAGTCGGGGCGACAAGCTGCTCGATGCGCCGCTGGCAAAGATCGGCGGCAAGGGCCTCTTCGTCAAAGAGCTGGAAACGGCCCTGATGGAGAACGAAGCGGACATTGCCGTGCACTCCATGAAGGATGTGCCCATGGAATTCCCCGAGGGGCTCGGCCTGTATTGCATCTGTGAGCGGGAAGACCCGCGCGATGCGTTCGTCTCCAATCACTATGAGAATTTCGATGCGCTGCCTGCCGGCGCGGTCGTAGGCACCTCCAGTCTGCGGCGCCAGGCGCAGCTGCTGGCGCGTCGCCCGGACCTGAAAATCCAGTTCCTGCGTGGCAACGTCAATACCCGTCTGGCCAAGCTCGACGCAGGCGAGTACGACGCAATCATCCTGGCGGCGGCCGGCCTGATCCGTCTTGGTTTCGGAGACCGCATCCGCGCCAGCATCCGTGTCGAGGACAGCCTGCCCGCGGGCGGGCAGGGCGCGGTCGGGATCGAGTGCCGGACCGGCGATACCGAGCTGCATCAGCTTCTTCAATGCATGAACGATCCCCATACCGCCATTCGCGTGAGCGCCGAGCGGGCCCTGAACCGTCATCTCAATGGGGGCTGTCAGGTGCCGATCGCCTGTTATGCCGTACTCGAAGGCGATCAGCTGTGGTTGCGCGGGCTCGTCGGCCAGCCCGATGGTGCCTTGCTCCTGCGCGCAGAAGGACGTGCGCCCAATGCCGAAGCCGAAGCGCTCGGTGTGCGCATCGCAGAACAATTGTTGCAGCAAGGCGCTGGCAGGATCCTCCAGGATATCTATGGTGAGGTCGGCAAGGCGTGAGCGGCTGGCGTCTCCTGCTGACGCGGCCCGCAGCAGAATGCGCCGCCCTGGCGGCCATCTTGGCGGGTCAGGGCATCCACAGTGCCAGCCTGCCGCTGCTCGCGATCGAGCCACTCGACGAAACGTCCGAACAGCGCGAGGTCATGCTGGAGCTGGATCGTTATGCTGCTGTGGTGGTGGTGAGCAAACCGGCGGCCCGGTTGGGCCTGGAGCGGCTCAGTCGTCACTGGCAAGTGCCTCCGGCTGGGCCGGTTTGGTTCAGCGTGGGCGCGGCGACCGGCGCCATCCTGGAAGCATACGGCCTGGATGTGTCCTGGCCCGCCAGTGGCGACGATAGCGAAGCGCTGCTGGCGCTACCGCGACTGGCCGAGGCGCTCGACGTGGCGGCTCCGAAAGCGCTCATCCTGCGCGGGGAGGGCGGCCGCGAACACATCGCCGATACGTTGCGCGCTCGTGGTGTGCAGGTCGACAGCCTCGAACTGTACCGACGCGACCTGCCTGAGTACCCGCCGGGAAAACTGCTCCAGGTCCTGCGTTCGGAACGGCTGAATGCCATGGTGGTCAGCAGTGGGCAGGGTTTGCAGTCGTTACGCGAGTTGGCAGGATTCGATTGGCCCACGCTGCGTGAACTACCCTTGTTCGTACCCAGCCCTCGTGTGGCAGAGATGGCGGAGACGTTGGGCGCCAAAAGAATCGTGGACTGCCGTGGTGCTGGAACCGCGGCTTTGCTGGCGGCGCTACGGGACAATCCCGGGCCCGCTTCCTGATGCAAAGGATGAAACGTGAGCGAAGTAGACTCCGACAAGGCACCTCAGCAACCGAAGGGCAACGACTCTGTCGCCGCTCAAAATCCTCTGAAGAAGGAGCCGCAGAAGGATTCGAAAGAGGCGCCCAAGGCGCCACCACCGAAAACGCCGGCCGGTTCCACAGCCGATGCGCGTGGCGGCGGCAAAGGATTGGCCGGTCTGGCCCTGCTGGTCGGCTTGGCGGGTCTGGCAGCAGGGGGTTACGGCGTCTGGCAGACTCAGCAGCTGGCCGATCAGCAACAGCAGCAGCAACAGTCGGCACAGGCTACGAGCGCACAAGCCCGCCAGCTGGGTGAGCGCAACGAGCAACTGGCCAGCCGCCTCGGCAAGCTCGAGCAACTGCCCTCGGCCGAGCAGCTTGAGGATCGTCGCCGTTTGCTTTCAGAGCTGCAAAGCGATCAGCAACGTCTGGCGGGGCGGGTCGAGCAGGTTCTTGGGGCCAGTCGTGAGCAGTGGCGGCTCGCCGAAGCCGAGCATCTGTTGCGCATGGCGATGTTGCGTCTGTCGGCCATGCAAGACGTGAACAGCGCCGAATCGCTGCTCGTCGAGGCGGATCTGATCTTGCGTAAGCAGGATGATCCGGGGGCGTACGCCGCTCGACAGCAACTGCTCGAAGGGCTTGAAGCGTTGCGCAGTCTGCCGGAACTGGACCGGACCGGGTTGTTTCTCCAGCTCGGGGCGTTGCGCGGTCAGGCCAACCAGCTCAACGGCCTGGCTCCTGAATTCGAGGAGGGTCAAGGAACCGCAGGCGGCCAGGCTGATAGCGGCTGGCAGCGTTGGCTAAATGAGCTGACACGTTACGTCCGTATCGATTTCGACGCTGGCAATAGCGTCAAGCCGCTGCTTGCCGGTCAGAGCCTGGCGCAGGTGCGGTTGGGGTTGTCACTGGCCATCGAGCAGGCGCAATGGGCCGTGCTCAATGGCAACGAAAAGGTCTACCAGCAATCGTTGGATCAGGCGGGGCAACTGATCAAGGATCACTTCAGCGAGGAAAACGGTCAGAGCCGAGGGCTGCGCGATCGCATCGAAGAGCTGAAGCAGCGCCAGGTATCGGTCAGCCTGCCCGACCTCTCACCGGCGCTCCGCGCATTGCAGGCCTATGTGCAGAAACGTGAATCGTCGGAAAGTGCCGGGTCGCCTGCTGACAGCGGACCAGCACAGCCCACGGACAATGCGACCCCCGAAACTGGCCAGCCGACGACCGATGAGCCAGCGTCCGATGAGCCGCCAGCGGAAGAGGGGCAGCGCGCATGAAGCGATTTGCCTTTGTCCTGATCCTGCTTATCGCGATTGTCGGATTCCTCGGCTGGGCCATCGCGCAGGACCCGGGCTATGTCCTGATCAGCTATGACCGCTTCCGCTACGAGTCGAGCTTCTGGATCTTTCTTGGTCTGATCGCGTGTCTCTGGTTGTTGGCAATGGTGGTGCACTGGGTGCTCGGTCTGTTGCACACGTCCGGCGCACTGGCCAATCCGTGGTCGCGTCGTCACCGCGAGCGTCGTGTCAGCAAGGCATCACGCAGCGGTTTACGCGAGTTGGCCGAGGGGCAATGGACTCAGGCCTTGGGTCATTTGCGCTCCGCTGCCGAGCACGACCGCCAGCCATTGGTGCATTACCTTGGCGCCGCACGTGCCGCCAGTGAACTGGGCGAGCACGAGCAGAGCGACGAGCTGCTCCGCAAGGCCAGGGAGCGTGAGCCCGAGTCAGGCCTTGCCGTTGGCCTGACCCAAGCTCAGCTGCAAATTGCGAGGGGCCAATATGGCGAGGCGCGGGAAACACTCAACGCGCTGCACAGCGACCATCCCCGTCATCCCTATGTGTTGACCTTGTTGCAGCAGTTGTACGTTCAGCTGGAAGACTGGTCGGCTTTGTGCCGTCTGCTACCCGAGCTGCGCAAGCACCGCGTGTTGCCACCGGCTCGCCTGAGTGAGCTTGAATTGCTGGCCTGGACAGCGGAGATTGAGCAAAGCGGTCAAACCCCGACAGCCCGTAATGAGGACGCGTTGCAGGCCCTCAATCAGAAGTGGCAAACCGTTCCGTCGGGGTTGCGCAGTGAGTCGCTGCTGGTGCGTGCCTACGCTGACGGTCTGTCCCGCCTGGGGGCGGATGCGAAGGCCGAAGAGGTGCTCTATGCAGCGCTCAAGCGCCGGTTCGATGATCGCCTGGTCGAGCGCTACGGCCGCGTCCGCGGTCAGGACCCTGCGCGTCAGCTGGCGAATGCTGAAGGCTGGCTCAAGGCTAATCCGGAGAATGCCGAGCTGCTGCTTGCGCTTGGCCGGCTGAGCATGCGCAACGCGCTTTGGGGCAAGGCACGCGACTATCTCGAGGCCAGCCTGCGCTTCGAACACCGTCCGGAAACCTGCGCCGAGCTGGCCCGGTTGCTGGCCCAGCTAGGGGACAACGAGCGCAGCAACCGGCTGTTCCAGGAAGCCATAAGCCACGAGCTTCAAGTTTCGAGCTTCAAGCTCCAAGAACAAGCAGTCAAGGCTTGACAGCCTTTCGGCGCCCGTCGCCACACTGAGCCGC
>NZ_JAMOIE010000159.1 GCF_024448935.1 Stutzerimonas stutzeri | reverse complement strand
GATGGGCACTAGCAAGTGCGCTCGACCGTGCTTTGGTTTTCTTGCCGCTTGTAGCTTGCAGCTTGAAGCCGCCCTAAAAGTACTGTATAAATAGCCAGTAGCCAATGCAGGAGCCCTGCCATGCTGGTTCATCTTTCCGTTCACAATTACGCGATCGTCGAGCATCTCGATCTTGAGCTGAAACGCGGCATGAGCGTGATCAGCGGTGAGACCGGCGCAGGTAAGTCGATCATGCTGGACGCTCTGGGCCTCACTCTGGGCGACCGTGCCGATAGCAGCGTGGTGCGCATCGGCGCGGACAAGGCAGACATTCTTGCCAGCTTCGATCTGGATGACATTCCAGATGCGCGAGCCTGGCTGGCCGATCGAGACCTGGACAACGATGGCCCTTGCATTCTGCGCCGCGTGATCACCGCCGAAGGACGTTCGCGCGGCTATATCAACGGAACGCCTTGTCCGCAGGGTGATTTGAAAGCGCTTGGTGAATTGCTGATCGATATCCACAGCCAGCACGAACATCAATCACTGCTCAAACTTGATACCCACAGGCGTTTGCTCGACGAGTACAGCGGCAGCCAGGATCTTGCCCGCCAGGTCCAGCTGGCCGCGCAGCGCTGGCGGCAAACCCGGCAGAGCCTGGAACGCTTGAGCAACAGCAGCGACGAACAGCGCGCCCGTCACCAGTTGCTTAGCTATCAACTCGAAGAGCTCGAGACGTTGGCTCTCGGTGACGACGAACTGGAACAGTTGGAGCGGGAGCACAAGAACCTCGCCAACGCGGAGCACCTGCTTGGCGCCTGTCGCCAGGTGATCGAGCTGTGCAGCGAGAGCGACGCTGGCAATGTGCTGTCGGCGCTGACCTCGAGCCTGCAGCGCCTGACTGGCTTCCAGAACCAGCCAGGCGCGCTCGGCGAGGCCGTCAACCTACTGTCCAGCGCGCAGATCCAAGTCGAAGAAGCGGTGGGCGAACTCAACCGCTTTCTCGATCACTTCGATTCCGACCCACAACGGCAGCAAACGCTGGAAGAACGTCTCGACAGCATCTACACCCTTGCGCGCAAACACCGCGTTCAGCCGCCGGAATTACCAGCCTTGCAGCAACGCCTCTTTGAAGAACTGGAAAGCCTCAACGCCGACGACACTGCACTGGAGCAGCTCAGCGAGGAGCTTGCTGCCTATGAACGGCACTATCGAGAAAAGGCCGAACAGCTGAGCGCTTCGCGCCAGCACGCCGCCGCTTCGTTGGCGCAGGCAGTCGAAGCGGAAATCCAGCGTTTGGGCATGCCGGGCGGCAAATTCGGCGTCGTGTTGAAGCCCGCCGCAGACGGAGACCTTATGCCGCACGGACTGGAACAAGTGGAGTTTCTCGTAAGCGCCAACCCAGGCCAGCCATTACGCCCATTGGCAAAGGTTGCCTCAGGCGGTGAGCTGTCGCGTATCAGCCTGGCGATCCAGGTGATCACTGCACAAACCTCACGCATCCCGACTCTAGTGTTCGATGAAGTAGACGTCGGCATCGGCGGACCGACCGCGGAAGTGGTTGGCCAATTGCTGCGCCGACTTGGCGGGCGAGGCCAAGTGCTGACCGTAACCCACCTGCCGCAAGTCGCTGCACAAGGCCACCACCACTTGTTTGTCCATAAGGCGCGCGGTGCCGAGGAGACCCACACAGCCGTTGCTGCACTGGATGGCGGTGAGCGGGTCGAGGAAATCGCCCGCATGCTTGGCGGACTCGACCTGACCGAGCAAGCACTGGCGCATGCCCGCCAGATGATCCACTCTGCCCAAGCGTCCTGATCAGCCTTTAAAGCACTGCGACTCAGGATCGCCTCGCCTGCCAAGAAAGGCTAGTTAGCGGCCTTTCGGACAGCCACCCGAGCTCGCGGCGCGCACTGATTGGCCTGCAAACAAGAGCGCACGCAGGCGGCCAACGCTTGGCTGTTGAAAGGCTGGATTGCCGAAAACCGAAGCGGCAGTTCTCGAAGAATCATTGACTTGAAACAAAGCCCGCCAATCGGCGGGCCTTGTCATGCGGCAAGAAGTGTTTAGAAACCATCTTTACTGCAGATTGCCGGCGATCATTCGGGCTTCTTGCGGACGTATAACACCAAATTGTGATCGACCAGATCGTAGCCGTGACGCTTGACGATCTCCTTTTGCAGCTTCTCGATCTCCGGATCGAAGAACTCAATGACGTCGCCGCTATCAACGCAGACCATATGATCATGGTGGCCACCGTCTGCCAGCTCGAATACGGCATGGCCGCCATCGAAATTATGCCGAACCACGAGGCCGGCCGCCTCGAACTGGGTCAACACGCGGTAGACCGTCGCCAGACCGACATCCTCGCCGGCTTCCATCAACGCCTTGTAGACGTCTTCGGCGCTCATGTGGCGCTGATCGGTGGTATCCAGCATCTGCAGGATCTTGACCCGTGGCAGGGTTACTTTCAAGCCAGCTTTGCGTAGTTCGCTATTTTCAACCATGGTTGGCTTTCTCGCTGCTGCTGTTTCGCAGCCTCCTTCAATACGGGTATGATCCGGGCTTTGCCCAGCCAAGATAGTGGAAGTCACCTACCGATGCAAAACACCAAGCTCATGCTGTCCAGTCTCACACTCGTGGGCCTGTTCGCACTCGCCGGTTGTTCATTCCCCGGGGTTTACAAGGTCGACATTCAACAGGGCAATGTCGTTACGCAGGACATGATAGACCAGTTGCGCCCAGGAATGACCCGCTCGCAAGTAAGGTTTATCATGGGCAACCCGCTGCTGACCGATACGTTCCATGCCAATCGCTGGGATTATCTGTACAGCATCCAGCCAGGCGGCAGCCAGCGCCAGCAGGAACGGGTCAGCCTGATGTTCAATGCCAACGACCAGCTGGCCGGCCTGACTGGCGATTTCAAGCCGGGCGTGAGTCGCGACGAGGCGATCCTCGGTACCGACCGTCCGGCTACCGAGACCCCAGCCCGCACCGAGCCAGAAACAGAAACGCCCGAGCCGGGCTCCTTGCTCGAACAGATCCAGCGCGACGTCGATGCCGCCGAACCGGTTCCGGTCCCCACTCCGGGCCGACTGGAAACAAACTAGCTTAGCTACAAGACAGACAAACAAAGCCCGACATGCCGGACTTTCATTGCGCCTCGATTAGGCCGATGATCCACCGGCCTTGTTCTGCGCCGCCTTCGCCGCGCGCTGCTTACGCACCTCCTTTGGATCAGCGATAAGCGGTCGATAGATTTCCACTCGCTCGCCCTCTTCAAGCGTTCGCTCGTCCGGCTTTGGAACCGCCTTGCCGAAAATACCAAGCGGCGAAGTGACGAGATCTAGCCCCGGAAAGAAGCCATCCATTCCCGAGCGCAGCGCCGCCTCGCGCACGGTCGTGCCCTGGGGCACGCTGAGCCGTAGCAACTTTTGCTTATCGGCCAACGCATAAACGACCTCAACTGCGATGGCCGGCCTATCCATATAGCTGCTTCGCCCTGGCACAGAACGCGTCGACCAGTGTATTGGCAGCCTGGTTGAACAGCGGGCCCAGGGTTGCTCGAACCAGCGGCCCGGCATAATCAAAGGTCAGATCAAGGCTGATCTTGCAGGCCTTCTCACCCAGCGCCTTGAACTCCCAAACGCCATGCAAGTGGCTAAAGGGGCCTTCCTCCAGCGTCATTTCGATACGTTTGCCTGGCTGCAACTCGTTGCGCGTGAGGAAGCGCTGGCTCATGCCGGCTTTCGCCACCGTCATACTGGCTTGCATCTGGGTTTCGCTGCTGGACAGGACCTCGGTAGCCGAACACCAGGGCAGAAACTGTGGATAGCTGGCTACGTCATTGACCATGTCGAACAGCGCGTGCGCCGGGTACGGCAGCAGCGCCGAACGTTGAATATGCGTCGTCATTCCATCCTTCTACTTCGTCATTCGACAATCGGCGACCACAACCACAGCCGGCGGCGGCACCGAGAGCACGCGTGATAACGCAGGTTCCGCCGCGGGCGAGCGCCCAGGATCTGAACTAGCGTAAAGATGGCACATTGTCGGGGATAAGCGCACCCGTCTCAAGTTTCACACCGTCGCAGCGCGCTGGTTATCGCCAGCCGCAACGCGACTCCCTATAATGCGCAGCCTATGGCCAAACAGAAGAAACAGTCCCCCGGGACCATCGCGCTGAACAAGAAAGCGCTACACGACTACTTCATCGAACAGAAATTCGAGGCCGGCCTCGTTCTGGCCGGCTGGGAAGTCAAAAGCCTGCGTGCCGGCAAGGCGCAACTGGTGGACAGCTACGTCCTGCTCAAGGACGGCGAAGCCTGGCTGATGGGTTGCCACATCACGCCGCTGACCACCGCCAGCACCCACGTGATCGCCGACCCCACGCGCACCCGTAAGTTGCTGCTGAACAAGCGAGAGCTGGGCAAGCTATTCGGTGCAGTGCAGCAAAAGGGCTACGCCTGCGTGGCCTTGTCGATCTACTGGAAAAAGCACCTGATCAAGTGCGATATTGCCTTGGGCAAGGGCAAGAAGGAATTCGACAAGCGTCACACCGAGAAGGAGCGCGACTCCGACCGCGAAATCCAGCGCGCCATGCGCACCAAGGGCAAGGAAGACTGAAAGCTGGAAGCTGGAAGCTGGAAGCTGGAAGCTGGAAGCTGGAAGCTGGAAGTCAGTGTAGAGGCTGACACGAACACT
>NZ_JAMOIE010000158.1 GCF_024448935.1 Stutzerimonas stutzeri | reverse complement strand
TGAGGTGGTGATCTGGGGCAGTGGCAAGCCTCAGCGTGAATTCCTGCACGTCGACGACATGGCCGCCGCCAGCGTGCACGTGATGGAGCTGGATGATGAAACCTACCAGGCCCATACCCAGCCGATGCTTTCGCACATCAACGTCGGTACTGGCGTGGACTGCAGCATCCGCGAACTGGCGGAAACCATTGCACGGGTCACCGAATACCAGGGTGAGTTGACGTTCGACAGCAGCAAGCCGGATGGCACGCCACGCAAGCTGATGGATGTCTCGCGCCTCAAGGCACTGGGCTGGCAGTCGAGCATCAGCTTGGAAGACGGTCTGCGCGACGCCTATCGCTGGTTCGTGGAAAACCGGCACCAGGCGCGTCATTGACCGAAAGAGCTGCCGCCAGGGATGCATCTTGCGGCAGCGGACCTTTCTACCGCTGCTGTTGTCCATCCATGGCGCAAGTTTCTTCGCCGCAGTGGGCTGCCTCATCCAGGTCATCAGGATGGGCCGCTCGGTTCTATGTTTCGCCACGTCAATCGGATACTGGAGAGAGCGCTTGTTAAGGAAAGTTCTGGCGTACAAGAATCTGTTGTTCATCCTGTTACTGCTGAACTCGACCTGCTTCTTCCTGACGGATGACAAACGGGCCGGGATCGCGTACTTCCAAGAGCTGTTCCTGCTGTTGGTGGTTGCGGCAACGGCCTGTCTGTTCGTGGCGTGGAAATGGGTCTATCAGTCCAAGACGAGCCTGTGGATCATTTTCATGGGCTGCCTGTTACCGGTGATCTCGGCGGTACTCGCCAACCTGAACTTCGGTCAGCCGCTGGCGTATGGTTTGCTGGAAGAACGTCGTTTCTTCCAGTACCTGGTGTTCTTCCCGACGCTGTTCTTGTTGATCAAGGCCTCTCCCACCCAGGAAGAGCTGGCGAAGTACTTTCTTTATGTCGCACTGTTTTGCGCGACGTTGGGCTTTGCCTACTACCTGGGGATCATTCCCCAGAACCAGATTGCCTCGTTCACCGTCGATGACTGGACGCAATATGAAGACCTGCTGCGCCCGAACCGCTTCCGTATCGGCTCGCCGTTCGTGACCATTGCCGTGTTCATGGTGATGTACAGCATGAAGGACCGCGTCACGCTTGGGCGGCTGGCCGTTCTTCTCTATTTCGTCGCCTACCTGTGGTTGGTCATGCAAACACGCCAGACCATGCTGGTCTGGGCGCTGGCGGGGGTATGGATTTTCCGCAAGCGTATCGACTCGTTAATGAAGCTGAGTGCGCTGGGTGTGATGGTTCTGGTGGTGTCGTATCTGCTGGTTCCGGAGTTTTATCATGAGCAGTTCGCACGCTTCGACGCCTTGCTGTTCGATGCGACGTCCGGTCCTGGGGTGCGTGACACGACTGTTTCGGTGATTCTCGACGCTGTCAGCGCCAACAATTATTTCGGTATGGGCGCGTTGTCCCTGCAATGGAATGGCGGGTTCTCAAGGATCTATAACTCGCACTTCTATCTGGCGGATGTGGGGATTTTCGGCGTCTATCACCGTTACGGTTTCCTGACGCCGGTCGTGGTCCTGGTGTTCTATGGCGGCTTCATCTGGGTCATGCGCCAGTGTACGGACAAGGGCAACCTTCTTGCCGCATTACAGCTTTCGTTCGTGGTCAGCATGTTGAATATCACCCTGTCCAACGCGCTGACATTCTCGGGCGACGTGTATGGAATGGCTGCTGCGTTCTTCCTCTATTACGCCAAGTTGCAGACGGCGGATGCTCCTCTCAATGCAAATCTAGAACAGGTGAATTATGGTCAGTTTCAGTATCGTAACTATAAACTGGAATAATGTTGATGGCCTGAAGGAAACCTATCGGAGCCTGGCCAGCCAGACTTACCGGAACTTTCGCTGGATCGTAATTGACGGTGCGTCAAAAGATGGTAGTGGTGAGTGGCTACGAAGCCTGGACGACAGTCAGGCAGAAATCACAATAGAGCCGGACAAAGGCATCTACGATGCAATGGAAAAAGGGCGCCAAAGAGCCGTTGAGACTCCCGGCTATACCCTGTTTCTAAACAGTGGCGATTCCTTTGCTGATGCGCATGTACTTGACCGGATCAATGAAGAATTGACGAAAGCCGGCGTCAAACCAAGATTCATTTACGGCGATTTTTATCGCAAAGAAGCGAGCGGCGAGCTGAAGCGTACCGCCGCTCGGCCCATCGAGCGCGCACCGCTTGGTTTGCCGGCTAGCCATCAAACGATGTACTTCGAGAACGAGCGACTGCGGCAGTTCAAGTTCCGGTTGGATTACAAGCTGTCGGCCGATTACTGCTTGCTGCTCGAGTTTCTTCAGGGTCTGAACTTGCAGGCTGAAGTTCTTCAGTTGCCTTTCCCGCTGTGCATTTTCGATACAACCGGCGTTTCACATAAACGACGCTTCGAGGCGATTCGTGAAGACATGGATATCAGGAAGCGCTTTCTGAATTTTTCCAAACCTAATGCGTTAGCGCTCTATGTGCTGCATTATGTGCATACGCATTCCAAGCAATTGCGCGCCTCGTTGGGGCGCTGAGCAACAGGTAACCGAGCCCGGAAAATGGACTGTCAAAAGAACAGGGTGCAGGAGAAAGTTCGATGAATTACCGAAGCCTGAATGATCTGTCGCGGTTGAGTACGGAATGTGCCGGCAAAATTCCCAACGATGTCGGTCTGGTCGTCGGCATACCAAGAAGTGGGATGTTGGTCGCCAGCATCATTGCGCTGAAACATAATCTGCCGTTGACGGATCTCTACTCATTCCTGCGCAACGACGACCTGAAGAAGGGCAGCACGCGCACCTACAAGCACGCTGAACTGGTCAAACCAAGGGAGGCGAAAAAGATTCTGCTGGTCGACGACAGCATTTCATCGGCCAGGTCGATGCGTGCCGCGGAAGAACAGGTTCGCGCGGTTTATGACGGCCAGGTGGTGACGATGGCGGTGTTTGCCGAGAAACATAATCGGCACCATGTCGATTTTCATCTCGAGCTCGTCGAACAACCACGGGTCTTCGAATGGAACATCATGCACCATCCTTACCTGGCGCAAGCGTGCCTGGATATCGACGGTGTGCTCTGTGTCGATCCGACGAGTGAAGAGAACGATGACGGGCCGAGCTATCGGGAATTTCTCAGCTGCACGCACTCTTTGTTCATTCCCTCGGTCAAGGTTGCGCATTTGGTGACCAGCCGGCTGGAGAAGTATCGCGCCGAAACGGAGGACTGGCTGGAACGCAACGGCGTGCAGTACGGAACGCTGCACATGCTGGATCTGCCCACCGCTGAAGAACGCCGGCGCTTGAACATCCATCACAGGTTCAAGGCAGAGGTGTATGCCAAGCATCCGCTCACTCGGTTGTTCGTCGAAAGCGAAGTCAAGCAAGCTATCGAGATCATGCGAATCAGTGGCAAGCCGGTTTACTGCATCGAGACCAATGAAATGTATGTGCCTGGGCAGGTCTATAACCTCAAGGCCAATGCACTGCGAAAAACTTACAGTCTCAAAGCGAAACTGATTGGGAAGGCCAAGTCGATATTGAGCAGGTGGGCGCCCGTAGCGTCATTATCGAAGCGTTGAAGGCGAGGTTGGTTGTGTATCCAGGGTGTGCAACCAACCTGCCGGGCGAGTGAATACCGTCAGTGGTTAGGTCCGATGCGAGTGCAATCGCCCTGACCGACGTATTTGCTGAGTACATCCCACTGAGGGCGGTCTCGGCCGTCCTTGGTGGGTTCGACGGATAGTTTGTATTTGCCCCAGGAAGAGCCCGCCGCCCAGTAGGTAATCGGGATGCAGTACTCCTGCAGATAAGCCAGCAAGTTATCCATGGCTTCGAGGTAGCGAGGGTCATCGGCAGGAATGCCGAATTCGCCGATATGGCCTCGTTTGTCGTGCTCGACCAGCCAGTCGACAAAGGGTTTGACTCGCTTGACGCCTAGCATGGTGTCGAAGTTTTTCTCCAGCGGCTCCTTGTAGTGTCCGCTGCCGTGTTTATCGATGTACAGGTGAGCTGAAAATATCAACTTGTCGGAGGGGTCTTTCAGTTGCAACAACGGATCATTGAATTTCGGCCAGCGGTAACTGCTGGACCAGAAGTTGCCCTCGATAAGCAGGGGCCGTTTCTGGTCGTGTTTCCTGATGGCGTCGATACCAGCCTGAGCGGCAGCCGTCCAGTATTCGTCGGCGCCATGTGGCTCGTTCATGATGTCGTAGGCATAAAGGCCTTTTTCGTCTTTCCAACGCTTGGCCACACGTTCGAGCAGATCGGCATACGCCGATATTGGCACGGACTCGGTGCCGATTACCTGCTTGCGATAACGGGCATAGTTATGGATGTCGAGAATGACGCGCATATCATACTTGGCGGCTTGTTCGAAGGTCTCTTCGATCCGTTTTGCGTAGTCTTCATCCAGCTCGCCGTTCAACTCCGATTGAAGACGCTCCCACATGATGGGGAAGCGAATCGTCTTGATTCCCTTGTTCTTCCATTGTTCGAGGTAGCCCGGCTTGGGGAAGAAATAATTTGTATTGAATTTCCCGGGTATGGCATTGCCGGAAAAAGCGGCACCGCCGATGTTCAAGCCGACCAGGTCGATATTTTCCGCGTAGCTAGCGGCACTCGAGAGGGCAAGCGTGAGTCCGAGGAGCATTCCTTTTGATCGGTTCGAAGCGCTGCGTGTCCTTGACATCTCATTACCTCTTTCTGTTCTTTGGGAAGATACTGCGGCTGCTTCGTTTGTCCGGTGACGGCAGGCATTGTTCATTTTTGTCAGGCGAATCTTTCGCCTGGCGGCGCACGACCACCAAGATTGCTGTCGGGCGCCAACAACTTTTTTCACGGGTTACAGGCAGAGAATTTATTTATGGG
>NZ_JAMOIE010000157.1 GCF_024448935.1 Stutzerimonas stutzeri | reverse complement strand
CGAGCGCCGTAGGAATCTCCGGCATTCAGGCCGGGGGGGATGTCAAGAAATGCCGATATACAGGCATAATGCGTAGCTTGCTACCTATTGTCACGGTTTCCCTCATTGAACAACTCTCATCGGCCCCTGCTTGGCGTGTCGCTGATTCTGGTTTCTTGCCTGACGCTCGCCAGTCACGACGGGCTGTCGAAGTACCTGACGCAGCTCTACCCCGTGTTTCTGGTTATCTGGGCGCGTTATATGGCGCAGACGGCGCTGATGCTCACCTTGTTCACGCCACGCATGGGGCGTCGTGTGTTCCATACTCTGCGGCCGAAGCTGCAGATCTGCCGTGGCCTGAGCCTGGTCAGCGTCAGCATGCTGTTCATCAGTGGCCTGAGTTACATCCCACTGGCCGAAGCGACTGCCGTCATCTTCCTGGCCCCATTGCTGGTTACTATCGCCTCCGCCTTGCTCGGCGAACAGGTCAGTCGTGCCCAATGGCTGGCGGTCGGCTGTGGGCTGATCGGCGTGATGATCATCGTGCGGCCGGGCGGTGCCTTGTTCACGCCGGCGATCTTGTTGCCGTTCGGCGCGGCGCTGAGTTTCACGGTCTATCAGTTGATCACCCGTCGACTCAGCGCCACGGATCATCCGGTCACCAGCAACTTCATCACCAGCGTGGTTGGCAGTCTGGTGATGAGCGTGCTGGTCTTCTTCAACTGGCAGACGCCAACGCTGCATGACGCGCTGATGATGGCCGGGCTCGGTGCCATGGCCATGAGCGGTCATCTGTTGCTGACCAATGCGTTTCGCTTTGCCAGCGCCGCTGCGCTGGCACCGTTCACCTATTCGCAGATCATCTTTGCCGGGGTGGTAGGCCTGGTGGCCTTTGGACATACGCCGGATTTCGGCGCCATCGTCGGCATGGCCATCATCATCGCCAGCGGGCTGGTCATGGCGTATGTGCAAGGGCGACAACCGCGCCCGGCACTGTGAAACACCGAGACGTGCCATGGGCCGTCCGTACCACGCTCAACACTGAACAGACAAGGGCGACTCGACCCTTGCGTGCGATTCATCGGGGACCCCCATGCAACGTATCTCTCATCACGCCCTGCGCCGCGAGTTTCGTCGGCTGCTGGCCTCCGATCGCTGCTATCACACTGCATCGGTATTCGATCCCATGTCGGCGCGCATCGCCGCCGATCTGGAGTTCGAAGTCGGCATTCTCGGTGGCTCGGTCGCCTCGCTACAGATCCTGGCCGCGCCCGACTTTGCGCTGATCACCCTGAGTGAATTTGTCGAGCAGGCGACACGCATCGGCCGGGTATCACGGCTGCCGATCATCGCCGACGCCGACCACGGCTATGGCAACGCGCTGAACGTGATGCGCACGGTGGTCGAGCTGGAACGCGCCGGAATCGCGGCGCTGACGATCGAAGATACCCTGCTGCCCGCCAAATTCGGGCGCAAGTCCACCGACCTGATCGGCATGTTCGAGGCGGTCGGCAAGATCCGTGCGGCGCTAGAGGCCCGCATCGATCCCGACCTCGCGATCATCGCGCGGACCAATGCGGGTGTGATCGGCCTGGAAGAGGTGATCGCGCGCGTGCAGGCCTACGAGGCAGCTGGCGCCGATGGGATCTGCCTGGTCGGCATCGGGGATTTCGAGCAGCTGGAGCAGGTCGCGGAAACACTCAGCGTACCGCTGATGCTGGTGACCTATGGCAACCCCAAGTTGCGCGACAACAGCCGTCTGGCTGCGCTTGGCGTGCGCCTCGTGGTCAACGGCCACGCGGCCTATTTTGCCGCGATCAAGGCGACCTATGACTGCCTGCGCGAGCAGCGTCAGATCGATGCGTCCGATCTCAACGCCTCGCAGCTGTCGGTCAAATACTCGACCGCCGAGGAATACATGGTCTGGGCCGAAGAATACATGCAGGTCAAGGAGTGACCCGTCCGGCGGCGCGCGCCGCCGGGCTTCTTGTCCATATGTTGGCGGAGATCCGATGAGCCCACGCCTGCTGACCTTCATGGTGGCGTTTGCCGCCTTTCTCGGCCCGTTCACGCAGACGGTCTACGCACCGATTCTGCCGGAGTTGGGCGAGGCGCTGCAGACGACGCCGCTGCTGATCAACCTCAGCATTTCAGTCTTCACCTTCGTTTTGGCGCTCATGCAGATTGTCTACGGCCCGCTGGTGGATCGAAGCGGCCGCAGGCGCACCCTGTTGCTGGGGCTGGCGTGCTACATCGGCGCGTCCATCGGCTGTTTTCTCTCGACCACTATCGAGACGCTGCTGGTGTTTCGTGCGCTGCAGGCGGTGGGTATCGCTGCCGGTGCGGTGGTGGCAGTGACGGTGATCGGCGATCGGTTCGAAGGCGCCGAGCGTGGTCGGGCGATGGGCTCGTTCCAGATGATGGTGGCGCTGGGGCCAGTGGTCGGTCCGGTGGTGGGCGGCTTCATCGGCGAGCACCTCGACTTCCACTACGTATTTCTGCTGCTCGCAATGGTCGGTGGCGTTGCGCTGCTGAGCAACGCCATCTGGCTGCAGGAAACCCGCCCGGCCGGGAGCACGCCTCGCGCCTTTCATCCCAGGGAGTACCTGGATGTGGCGCGCAACCGCCAGGGGCTGGCGATCATGCTGCTGAGCTTTGTGCAGTACTACGCGTTCTACAACTACCTGGTGTTCATGCCGCGCGTGCTCGACGCCACCTATGGGCTGGGTGCCAGCGAAAAGGGCCTGGTGTTTCTGCCACTGTCGATTGCTGTTGTCATCGGCAGTTTCGCCGGTGGGCGACTGTTGGGGCGCTGGCGTCCCCGTCCGGTGCTGGTGACGACCGCGGCACTCAATGCGCTCAGTCTGCTGCTGTTTCTCGCGGTTGCGCAGTGGTCGCTGGCGGCGCTGGTGGTCGCGGTGAGCGCGTTCGGGCTGTTTCTCGGCCTTTCGCTGCCGGTGCAGACCAGCCTGCTGATGGACCTGTATCCGCACAATCGCGCCACCGCCGTGGGCAGCTACAACTTCTTCCGTTTCATGGGCATGGCCACCGGGCCGGTACTTGGCTCATGGCTCTATCGGGGCGGCAATCTTGGCCTGCTCTATGGCTTTGCGGCCACGGCCTTTGTTGTCGCCGTATGGCACGCGAGGATGCGCTTCAAGCAAGGCTGATCGGAGCATCGTTAGAACAGCGGACGCTCGGCCTTGAACATGAAGTAGCGCTCGCAATAGGTGTTCTGCCCCGAGTAGACACCGCACTCGCGGCCGCGCAGGCTCGAGTCGGTGTAGAAAAGATCCAGGTGCACGCCCAGCCAGGGGCGAGACAGGTTCAACGACCAGTCATTGAAGACTTCAACACTGCCACCGGGGTGGTACATCGGACTGTCCATCGAGTGGCTGGCATATTTCAGGCGCAGGTCCAGATCGAGTGGGCTGATGGCACCCAGCTCCAGCAGCAGGGTGCTGTCGGTGCGCCCCGGTCGGCTGCTCAACGCGCCACCCAGCCGACTGCCAGCCAGGTTGAAGCCTGCGTAGACTTCGTGGCGATCCGCTCCGTCCAGTTCGGGGAAACTGTAGCGGATCACGCCCAACTCGTAGCCTGGCGCCTGGTCGAAGCGGGGTTGGACATAGCCGATGTAGCTGTCCAGCTCCAACTGGTTGCCCTCGATGATGCCCATGCTGGGCGCCCACTGGCCGACATACAGGCCAGTGTCGTGAGTCAGGTCCAGTCCACCTCCGAAGGTGCTGGCGGCCGTCGGGGTCACCAGCCCCTGGGCCATGCTACGGGTGGGGGCCGTGCCGAGTTGCAGGTCGAATTGGCCCACCTCGCGTTCAAGCACTTCCGACTGACTGGCGCATCCGCCCAGGCCAATTAACAGCGCCAGCAGGATCTTCGTGTGCATCACCGCTTCCCTGGGGGTGTGTTTTACAGAAGGCCGTCGGGCGACCTCGGTGAGGCAAGTCCCGACATAGAGCATCTGTAGCGGGTGTAGCGGGCTTGCCGATTGATCGCTGAAAGGATAAACAATGCAATGTGACGCCGAGGCCCGTTCGTCGATTTGACGCCAACGGGTCGATGGGTGGTTTTCTTGGTTGGCGGCACGGAATGCGCGTCACGCCAGGCGTATTACTGAACGGTGTCCGGGGCAGGTGTTCCAAGCCAAGACACTGTTACACCTGACTTGCTGGAGGTCGTGATGGCTACGGGGTGGGCGAACGAGGGTGCGGTTCAGGAACAGATCGACAGCACCATCGAAGATGCTGTGCAGCGAGCGCGCAGTCGGCTGGGGCAGGGCGAGAGCCTGACGCACTGCGAGGAATGCGCCGCGAAGATTCCCGAGGCGCGGCGGCAGGCCGTGCCCGGTGTCAGGTTGTGCGTCAAATGCCAAACCGAACGGGACAAGCAGGAAGCCAAATTCAGCGGTTACAACCGCCGCGGCAGCAAGGACAGCCAACTGCGCTGAATGCGTGGACCAAAAACGCGCCGGTAAGGGCGCACGCGGCGCTCCTCTGCCTGTCACACACCGCGTCCCCACAGGTTCACGGAAGAGGAATATACCCATGATGATTTTCGAAGCGTTGCGCCAAAGCCACGATATCCAGCGTGATCTGTCTGAAAAGTTGGTACGGACCCGCGGCGACAGCGCCGAGCGGCAAGTGATTTTCGCTGAGCTCAAGCACGAACTCTGGGTGCATTCGGTGGCCGAAGAGCGCCATTTCTATATCCCGCTGATGCGTGATGACAGCGGGGTCGACCTGTCCCGTCATGCGATCGCCGAACACCATGAAATGGATGAGATGATCGAGGCGCTGGAAGAAACCGATCCCAGCAGTCCGAGCTGGCTTGTGCAGGCACGCAAGCTGTCTGACAAGGTTCATCACCATATTCAGGAAGAAGAGCACAAGTTCTTCCAGATGGCCGGCAAGATCCTCAGCGATCAGCAGAAGAGTCAGCTAGCCGGTGCGTACCTGGGCGCTTACGACGTCATGAAGGCTGAGCACGCCTAGAGCGCACGCGCTTCGGTGGGCATGCTGAAAACGAAGGTCGGGCCCGCTTCGGCTGTTGACTCTGCGCGCATGCTGCCGCCATGCGAGCGCGCAATTTCATTGGCAATGTTCATTCCTGTAGCACGGCGTTCGATGACGCACGTTAAGCGTGCAGTCGGGGGCAATACTTAGCTGCATGAGAGCGGGTGTGAATGTCTACGGCGCCACCAACCAGTAGCTCTGAGCGTCAACGGACACCGTTGTCGCCCCTGTAGGACTGAGCTTGTTCGCGATCATGATCAGGGTGC
>NZ_JAMOIE010000156.1 GCF_024448935.1 Stutzerimonas stutzeri | reverse complement strand
GTTTTTGTTTGGGTCACCCGTTCCCTTCAGCCATCGCATCCAGGAATCGCTCCTACATTGGGAGCAAAGAGCAAACGGATTTCTTTGGTCGCTGATTTACCATCGATCGTTCGATCCAACCAGTTCAGGCGCTGCTTATGCAGTTTTTGTTGTTCTCAGCCTGGTCCTGGGGCAAAGCCCCATTTGGCATCTCCTCTCCAAAAGAATCAGTTAGCTACGCCTCTGCCTTATTGTCTTTATTTTGCTAGAGCCGGTACGTCTTGTTCTTATTGTGGGTCTGCTTGTTATTGTTGTTGTGCCAGATATAAAGCATTCGCCGTGCCAGTTTTTGAAAAGTCTTTGTAATCAATGGGTTGGTATTTTTGACTGTCGATCTGGTCCGAAGAGTCTGCAGCGTCCGTTACCGTTGAACCCGCATTTTGTTACGTCTTGGTAGTGGCGGTAACAGCTCGCTACCCAGCCGTGGCCGATTTGCGTCGTGGAATCCCGAGCCGCTGGCGACGCTCCCAAAGGCACTTGCGGCTGATGCCCAGCTTGCGTGCCAGTTCGGTCTCGGTCATGTGATCCTGGTGCTCAAGGACGAAATGCTGAAAGTAGTCTTCCAGCGACAGGTCCTCGGTCGGCTCGTTGGTCGTTGAGACAGCGGAACCCAGCGGGGCGCCGGGTTCATCGAAATCCTCATCGAGGGGGTCGAGCTCGATGTCGATGCCCAGCAGTTCAGTGCTGATCTCCTCGCTGTCACTGAGAATCGCCGCCCGCTCGATGGCATTTTCCAGTTCGCGCACGTTCCCCGGCCAGGTGTATTGCCGTACGGCCTGCTCGGCCTCTCGGGAGAAGTGCAACCCCTCGATGGCCATGCGTGCGCTCTGGCGTGCCAGGAAGGCCTCGGCGATTTCCAGCACGTCGGCGCCGCGCTCGCGTAGGGGGGGCAGCTTCAAGGCGATGACGTGCAGCCGGTAGTAGAGGTCCTCACGAAATTGCCCAGTCTTGGCCAGCGTCTTCAAATCACGGTGGGTCGCGGCGACCAGGCGCACATCGACTTTTTGCGACTGGGTAGAGCCTACCCGCCGGATCTCGCCTTCCTGCAATACGCGTAACAACCGCGCCTGTGCTTCCAGAGGCAGCTCACCGATTTCGTCGAGGAACAGGGTGCCGCCATCTGCGGCCTCGACCAGACCGGCGCGGCCGGCACTGGCGCCGGTAAAGGCACCTTTCTCGTGACCGAAAAGTTCGGATTCGATCAGGGTTTCCGGAATGGCGGCGCAGTTGACTGAAATCATCGGCGCCTTGGCGCGACGGGAAAGGTTGTGCAGCGCGCGGGCAACAAGCTCTTTACCAGTACCCGATTCGCCTTGGATCAGCACATTGGAGTCGGTCGGGGCGACCTTGCGGATCTTGCCGAACAAATCCTGCATCGGGCCGCAGCGTCCGATAATGCCAATCTCACCATTGATCGAGTCGTCTGCCTTCGCGCCAGCAACGGGCGTGGCGCTGCGTGACGCCTCAGCCGGCGCTGAAGCGGCCTGCTGCCGATCATGAAGAATGCGCGCCACGGTTTGCAGCATCTCGTCGTGGTCGAAGGGCTTGGCGATGTAGTCCACTGCCCCCATTTTCATCGAGTCCACTGCCGAGCGTAGGCTGGCGTAGCTGGTCATGATGAGCACGGGGGTGCCTTCGGCCTGCTTGATCAGTTCGGTGCCGGGCGTGCCAGGCAGGCGCAGATCGCTGACGACGAGATCGAAGGAGGGAATGCTGAAGCGCTCTTGTGCCTCTTGCACCGAGCCGGCTTCGCTGACCTCGTACTGGTTGCGCTCGAGCAGTCGGCGCAGGGCGGAGCGGATAATGGTTTCGTCTTCGACGATCAGAATATGGGACATCAGTACTCTCTCGACGGTCTGAGGGCGGCTACACGGTGGTGGGGACGGCGCTAAAGAGGGCTCGTTCCCGAACCTGTGCCGGTGCCGCGCTGCGGCTTGGTGCGGGGTGCCAGTTGTCTTCCTCATCCAGGTCGCGGCGGGGCCAGCTATACGCTGGGCCGTTCACGGTCGAGACCTGGCGGAAAACGGTCGACGACTCGTCATTCACCGGGATCTATGGCCTCGACATGACGCGGCAAGGTGATGCGGAAGCGCGTACCGCGTTGGGTTTCCGGGTCGGCCGGGCTGTCAATATTGATTTGCCCATAATGCTCTTCCACGATCGAATAGACCAGTGCGAGGCCCAGCCCTGTCCCTTCACCTGGATCCTTGGTGGTGAAGAACGGCTCGAAAAGCCGATCCTGAATCGCCTGTGGTATGCTGCTGCCTTCGTCTTCGACGATGAGATAGACGGTCTGTTCGGACACTTCGCTGCGTACTCGGATGGCCCCGCCGGGCTCGGATGCGGCGCGGGCGTTGGACAGCAGGTTGATCAGCACCTGAGCGAGGCGCTGCGGGTCGCCTTCTGCCAGATGATCGGGGTCGCAGAGGTTGAAGAATCTCACCTCGGTTCCCTGCCGGTTGAGAGAGAGCAGGGCAATCGCATCTTGCGCCACCTTGGCCAGACTCACCGGGTATCGGTCCTGTTGTCTGCCGCCGGCATGGGCGAAGCTCATCAGCGACTGGACGATGCGCGAGACGCGCTTGGTCTGCTCGACGATCTGGTTGCTGATCTCGCTGATCTCGGCGTCTGCCTCGCGCTCCTCGCGCAGGTTCTGCGCCAGGCAGGCGATGCCGGTGATCGGGTTGCCGATTTCGTGGGCGACCCCCGCCGCCAGCCGACCAATGCTGGCCAGGCGTTCGGAGTGAACGAGGCGGTCCTCCAGCTGTTGGGTTTCGGTGAGGTCTTCGATCAGCAGTACCAGACCGCTACTGCCGGGCGCCAACGGCTCGGCGATCGCGGCCTTGTGCAGGTTCAGGCAGCGACTGTGACCGTCCAGCTGCAAGCGTTGTTTATGCAGGTGCTCCTCGCGCTGCCGAGTGAAATCGCTGAGCAGGCTCTGCCAGGGTTCGGCGATGGTTGACAGGCGGGAGCCCACCACCTGCAGCGCGGGGATTTCGGTGAGCTCTTCCAGGGCTTTGTTCCACATCAGGATTTCCTGATCCTTGGCCAGCGAGCAGACGCCCATCGGCAGCTCCTGCAGGGTCTGCCGGTGGTAACGGCGCAGGGCATCGAGTTCGGCAGCCAGGCCGGTCAGGCGTGAGTGATAGTCCTCCAGGCGGCTCTCGATGAAATGGATGTCTTCGGTCACATAGCTGTCTGCACCGTTCTTGTACGAGAGAAAATTCTCCACGATATCCTGGGCGACGCTCGGCCCCATCAGGCCGGACAGGTTTGCCTCGATGCGATCGCGTAGCCGGCGCAGGGCATAGGGGCGATGCTCATCGAAGGGTAGTTGCAGATCCCGCAGTGCCTGTTCCACTTCCCGCTGCGCAGTCTTGGCGCCCAGCGGCTTGGCCAGTTGCGTAGCGAACTCTTGCGGCGAGGCGGCTGCCAGCTCACGACGTTGAGGTCGGCGCACGTTTTCCACCGCACAGGCTTCTGCAGCGGCCTGCTCCTCGGCGCTGGTTTCGGTGAACAGCGAGAACAGCGAGAATGCCAGCACATTCACCGCCAACGAGGCGATCGCCGCCAGGTGCCAGCTGGTGTCGTCGAGCACGTAGACCACGTTGAGCAGCGGGATGTAGAAGCCGTCGAGGTTGCCGACCAGCGGCAGCAGCATGGTCACAACCCAGACGGCAATACCGGCGAGCAGCCCAACGATGTAGCCACGACGGTTGGCGGTCGGCCAATAGAGGACAGAAAGCACGCCGGGCAGGAATTGCAGGGTCGCCACAAAGGCGACAATGCCCAGGTTTGACAGGTCCTGCTCGGCGCCCAGCAGCAGATAGAAGCCGTAGCCGGCCATGATGATGGCGAGGATCAGGCTGCGCCGGGTCCATATCAGCCAGCGATAGATGTTGCCTTCGGTAGGCGGTTGGTAAAGCGGTAACACGAGATGGTTGAGTGCCATACCCGACAGCGCCAGGGTGCTGACGATGATCAGACCGCTGGACGCTGAAAGTCCGCCGACGAAGGCCAACAGCGTCAATGCCTCGCTCTGCGCCGTGATGCCGAGGCCGAGGGTGAAATATTCGGGGTTGGTGCTGACGCCCAGTTTGAGCCCGGCCCAGAGAATCAGCGGCACGGCCAGGCTCATCAGCAGCAGATACAGCGGCAGGCCCCAACTGGCGCTGACCAGCGCGCGCGGGTTGAGGTGTTCGGTGAAGGTCATGTGGTACATGTGTGGCATGACGATCGCCGACGCAAAAAACACCAGCAATAGTGTCCGCCAAGGGCCTTCCTGCAGCGGCGTATGCAATGCCTGCAACGCCGACTGGTTTTGCAACAGCCAGACTTCCAGCTGATGCGGGCCGCCGAACACGACAAACAGCGCGTACAAACCGATGGCGCCGAAGGTCAACAGCTTGACCACCGATTCGAAGGCGATGGCGAACACCAGCCCCTCGTGCTTTTCCCGCGTGGCGATATGGCGGGCGCCGAAGAGAATGGTGAACAGCATGATCATCACGCAATAGCCAAGTGCCACGCGCTCCTGCAGGGGCTCGAGCGTGAGAATCCCGATGGCGTCGGCCACCGCCTGGATCTGCAGCGCCAGCAGCGGCAGCATGCCGATCAGCATGACAATGGTGGTCAGCGCCCCGCTCCAGGTGCTGCGGAAACGGAAGGCGAACAGGTCCGCCAGCGAGGCCAGCTGATAGGTCCGGGTGATGCGCAGAATCGGGTAGAGCAGGACCGGTGCGAGCAGAAACGCGCCGCAGACACCCAAATAGGTGGCGAGGAACCCGTAGCCGTACTGATAGGCCAGACCCACGGTGCCATAGAATGCCCAAGCACCGGCGTAAACGCCGAGGGACAGGGTGTAGGTGAGCGGATGTCGAATGACCCAGCGCGGAATCAGCCCGCGCTCACTGACCCAGGCCACCCCGAACAGCACAAGCAGGTAAGCGACGCTGATCAGGATCAGGTGGCTGAGGCTAAAGCTCGTCTGCATCGCGCTGACTCTGAAGAATGAAGGTCACCACGATGAGGATCAGCCACAACAGATAGGGGCGGTACCAGGCACCGTTGGGGTCGATCCACCAGTCCATGATTGCCGGGGAAAACAGGTAGATCCCCACCACCAGGAGCAGCACCAGTCGGTAGATATACATGCTGGAACTCGTGTCGGAAGTAGGCGGATGGTAAAGCAGCGGCAAGCGGCAAGCCACAAGCTGCAAGGAAAAGCCCGGCGGCGTTTCGGCGCCAGCCCCACACTGATTCGCTTGAGGCTTGAGGCTTGAGGCTTGAGGCTTGAGGCTTGAGGCTTGAGGCTTGAGGCTTGAGGCTTGAGGCTTGAGGCTTGAGGCTTGAGGC
>NZ_JAMOIE010000155.1 GCF_024448935.1 Stutzerimonas stutzeri | reverse complement strand
TCGTAAGAGGATCGGGGGTTTGTCTTTGGGCCGAAGAAAGCCTGCAGGCACTGAACGATAACCGCCCGGTCATGCCTCGTGGTGTGCCTGAATCGCGATAAGGGTTTGCTTGTTAGTCCTCTGAGCTGCTCCAGAAGAGTCGTAGCCTTTGAAACGACTGCGGATTTCGTCAACCAGGTGCGCCTTGAACACGGATTACAACCTGCAGGCTGTGACGGCCATGAGCTGTCAACGTCCTGTAAATCCAGATCATGTAGCAATTAATTCATTGATGTCTTCTGGCGTCTTGCTCCGTATGCGCTCAAGGCATCGCATGAGCGAGTCAAGTTTCCGTTCGACAATCAGCTTGTCCATCGCTGCCTCCTTTCGGCCAGCATCCGCTCAACATAGGGCATGAAGTCCTCGTTGTTGAGGATGTGTTTTGACACAAGCTGGGCATGCAGCTCAGGCCCACCGATGATCCGGTTGCCGTATCGGAGTATCTGCCCGAGTAGTGGCTCGCCAACCGTTGCCAGATCGATGAGATCCACCGCACGTCCCGTCGCTTCGGCAATATCCGAGATGAGCTGTATCTGCTGGTCCGCGGTCATGGCCGCGTCGCACAGAACAGCCAAGTCCAGGTCGCTATCACTGTGCGCAGTGCCAGCGGCAACCGAACCGAAAACGTAGGCCAATCTGACTTCGGGATGCTGGCCAAGGGCGGTCTCAACCTGTCTGATCGTCATGCAAACCTGCCGTAACGTAGGGCGGGTGAAACCCGCCGTCTTGATGCCAATAGAATCGCTCCCAGTCTACACGAACCCGTAGGCGCGCCCCGCGGCGAACCAGCCCTTCGGCTTGCGCAATGCTCAATAGGCGCAGCCGCGTATCGGATCGGGGCGTTTTTCACGCGCCGGCCCAATGCTTCATTAAAGAATCTCGCCACCCATCCGAAAACCTTCGCAGGCGGGCTCGCTTGTTTGCGAATTCGCTGGCGTCGTACAGGTTGTTCTCGGGGCTTGCAAACTATTTTCAACCGCCTCCTAAAGCTCACCGAAACGGCGCCGATACGCTAATCGAATGCGAACTCAATGGGTGCCTGGGCAAACAGCCGGCCCGGAGTCGCACGCTCAGGCAACCAACGTAACCAGCGCCCCTGGAGGCACATCATGGCTCTTACAGTCAATACCAACATTGCATCGCTCAATACTCAGCGTAACCTGAACCAGTCGTCAAACGCGCTGACCACCTCGATGGAACGTCTGTCTTCCGGTAGTCGTATCAACAGCGCCAAAGATGACGCTGCAGGCCTGCAGATCGCTAACCGCTTGACCAGTCAGATCAATGGTCTGGGCGTAGCGGTAAAAAACGCCAACGATGGCATTTCCATGGCGCAAACTGCTGAAGGTGCGCTTCAGCAATCGACTAACATTCTCCAGCGCATGCGTGATCTTTCCCTTCAGTCGGCTAACGGCTCGAACAGCACTGACGAGCGTGAGGCACTGAACTCGGAAGTAGGTCAGCTTAAGAAAGAGCTTGATCGGATCAGTAACACCACTACTTTCGGCGGTCGCAAATTGCTGGATGGTTCATTTGGCACTGCAAGCTTTCAGGTTGGCTCTGCTGCGAACGAGCTGATCAGTGTCGGCATTGATAAAATGAGCTCGGACTCGCTGAAAGGAAGCTTTTATAAAACAGCAGTAGACACTACCACCCCTACAGCAGTGGCAACTGATGGTTCATTCGTTGCTGGAACAGCCACAGCAACACTCACCCTAGACAGTGGGGATGAAGTTACCGTCGACTTTGATATCAAAAAAGGCGACGACGCCGACGCGATCAATGCCAAGTTTGCTGCCGCTGTCAACGATGCAAACGTTGGCGTGAGTATGCAAAAAGACTCCGAGGGTGCTTATCAGATCGTTTCCAAAGCTAACAAGGATGGAGACGGCCCGGAGGTAGCTACCATCGCAGTTGCTGCTAAAACTGATGGTACTCTTGCTGGGGTAACTTTCGGTGCTGCTACCACCACTATTGACGCAGCTGCTGATTTAGTGACGGCAGACTCTGTTAAAGACATCGATATCAGTGATGCAGTGGGTGCCCAAGCAGCAGTACTTGTCATCGACGATGCGATCAAGCAAATCGACTCTCAGCGTGCCGACCTTGGTGCTGTGCAGAACCGCTTCGACAATACCATCGCCAACCTGCAGAACATCAGCGAAAACGTCTCGGCCGCCCGCGGTCGCATCCAAGACACCGACTTCGCCGCCGAAACAGCGAATCTGAGTAAGCAGCAGATCCTGCAACAGGCTGGTACTGCGATCCTGGCTCAGGCCAAGCAGCTGCCGCAGGCTGTTCTGAGTCTGTTGCAGTAATCGAGCAGAAGGCGTTAATGATGAGGGTAGGGCTGCGCTCTACCCTCGTTGATTCATGAGAGGTGAACCAATGGACGTCGGCAAATTATCGGGCGGAGCCGCGCCGCACACACAGCTGACAGCTGGATCGCCACCCGGCCTCCACGAGAAGGTTGGGTTTTCTGCGTCCGAAGCGCAGGATAAATCAGAGAACGGGGTAGATGCAGAGAAGCCGGTGGACATGACCGATCTGGTCGAGCGGTTTCGCTCACAAGTACAAAGCATCCAGCGCGACCTGAGCTTCAGCGTCGACGATTCCACCGGCGACGTGGTGGTGCAGGTGGTCGACGGAGAGTCAGGCAAGGTCGTGCGGCAGATCCCATCGGAGGAAATCCTTCGGCTTACAGAGCGACTGGATGAAATTCGTAGTTTGATGTTCGAAGCCAAGGCGTAAACGGTACGGTTTTTGTATCAGACGTGTAGCCAACAGTATTTTGACGGGGTGAGCTATGGCGGGCATAACAGGCATCGGTTCCGGTATCGATATCGACAGTATCGTGTCCGCCATGGTCGCGGCTGAGCGTGCGCCCAAAGAGACACAGCTTGCCAATCTCGAGAAGAAAACCACTACTCAGATTACCGCTGTTGGCGCCTTGAAAAGCGCCATCAGCGACTTTCAGACGGCTCTCGAATCCCTGAACAAGCCCGAGCTGTTTCAGGCGCGTTCGGCTACATCCAGCAAGTCGGACCTGGTCGGTGTAACTGCCAGCCCAGCCGCGGGTGCTGGCAGCTATGAGATTGAGGTCAAGAGTCTTGCGCGCAGCAGCAAGGTGGCCCTGGCTGCTGTCAGCAATACAACCGAAGCGCCCGCTGCCTTTGCGAGCGGTACGCTCTCTGTTTCGCTGGGTGTACCTGGCGATCCGCCGACGACCGAAAGCTTTTCCGTCACGGTGGATGAAAGCAACAACAGCCTTGCAGGCGTGCGTGATGCCATCAACGCCTCCGGCAAGGAAATGGGCGTCAGCGCCACGATCGTGACCGATGAGTTTGGTTCGCGGCTTGTGCTGTCCAGTGACAAGACAGGTGCCGGGCGCGATATTACGGTAGCCGTGCCGGACGAGACAGCGGCCCAGGCCGGCCAGACCCCGTTGTCCAGCCTGGCATTTGACGGTACCGCTTCCAGTACTGGTTCGGGCCCGCGGGTGCTAACCTCGGCGCAAAGCGCGGAACTCTATATCGACGGCTTGAGAGTGGTCAGCGAGACCAATAAGGTCGATGGCGCCATTGAGGGCGTTACGCTGGATTTGAAGGCCGCGACCGTCGCTAACGAGCCGCTCACCGTCAACGTCGCGGAGGACGAGGCGGGCGTCAAGAAGCAGGTGCAGTCTTTCGTAGACGCCTACAACAAGCTTATCGGCGTCATCAACGCGCAGACCAAGGTGACGCCGGTAGGAGACGGCAAGACACCCGTTACGGGAGCGTTGGTAGGTGACGCGACTGCTCGTACGCTGCTCAGCACTATCCGTAACGAGCTCGTCAATGTTCAGGGTGAAGGGTCCATCAGAGCCCTGACTGATCTCGGTATAACCACACAGAAAGATGGCACCCTGGCCGTGGATGGCGCCAAGCTCGATAAGGTAATGGCGGATGATTTCGAGCAGCTTTCGGGTTTCTTTACCGGCGACACCGGGTTGGCGGCACGTCTTGATGCCAAGCTCAAGCCGTATACCGAAACCGGCGGTATCCTAGAGCAGCGCAACAAGCAGATGACGGAAACCATCTCCGGCATCGACAAGCAGAAGGAAGATCTCAATCGACGTATCAACTCGCTGCAGGAACGCCTCTACAAGCAATTCAATGCCATGGACCTGCTGGTGGGGCAGCTGAGCAGCACGTCGAACAGCCTGCTCGCGTCGCTGGAGAATCTACCCTGGGCGGCGAATAACTCGAAGAACTGACAGTTGTTGTACGAAACAGACCGCCTTCAGGCGGTTTTTTTCGTTCTGGAGCGCGCAAACGCTATCAAGCTTGAGCACCTTCGACCGATAAGCTGTACATGCAAACTGATGTGGCAAGAGGGCTCATCCAAATGTACGCAATGTCCGCAATGAAGCAGTATCAGCAGGTTGGGGTGAAGGCTCAGGTGACCGAGGCCGATCCGCACCGTTTGATCCAGATGTTGATGCAGGGCGGCCTGGATCGAATCGCTCAGGCCAAGGGCGCCATGGAGCGTGATGCGTTCGCTGAGAAAGGTGTTCTGGTTGGCAAGGCCATCAGCATTATCGGCGGTCTGCGGGACGCGCTGGACAAGAGCATCGGTGGCGAGCTGGCGGAGAATCTGGATCGCCTCTACGAATACATGACGATGCGCCTGTTCGAGGCAAGCCGGCATAACGATATCGACAAACTGAACGAAGTGGGCAAGCTGCTGGGTGAGATCAAGGTGGCGTGGGACCAGATTGCGCCCAAGGCTTAAGTCTTCAGCGCTGGCTTGGTTGGGTTAGCTCAATCTACGTCCGAATGAATTCGGCCCTACGGACTTGAGCTTGCCTTCACCTGCTCCATCCATTTACTTTCATCAAGGCGCTCGCTCATGCCGTCACGCAAACAGGCGTTCGTCACGCTGACCGAAAAGCTTCGCGGTGCTCTGGCAGCAGGCGACTGGGCTGTTATTCCGGCGCTGGACGAAGAGTGCCGTGCCCTGATCGCCGCATTGCGCGACGAAGATGCTTTTGATGCCGGCCTGCGCGTGCAGCTCGAAGAGCTGTCGCGTTTGTATGATGAGCTTCAGCGATCCGGGCGTAACGAACGGCAGCGACTGGCCGGTGAGCTGACGCGTTTGAACCAGTCCAAGCAGGTGAACCAGGCGTACAAGCCGTTGGGACAAGACGGTTGAGATCTGCGTTCGTGAGCAGTTTTGGTGGGCAAAAGCCAACCCTAACGTTGACGTAGGTTGGATTAGCCGAAGGCGTAATCCGACGATCAGGTGGGTGGGCGCGGTTGCGGTGTCAGGCGGGGGATTACCGATGCAGCCCCTTCGCGGTAAACGACGGAAGCGCCTCCGGCGATTCCATCCTACAAAAGCGATCCGCCATACCGCGTTCCGCGACGCCAAGT
>NZ_JAMOIE010000154.1 GCF_024448935.1 Stutzerimonas stutzeri | reverse complement strand
ACGAAAGAGCTGCTGGAAGAAGAGGTCAAACCCTGGGTGGAGCAGTTCCTGTCGGTACGAGGAGTTGCGCTGTCGCGGGAGAAAACGCAGACCGTACATATCCACCGAGGCTTCGATTTTCTGGGGTGGAATTTCAGGAAGTACGTGCCGAAATCGCCGTATAGGAAGGCCAAGCTGCTGATCAAGCCCTCGAAGAAGAACGTTTCGGCGTTCTATCGGAAAGTAGGCGAGATCATCAAAAACAGCGGGGCACTGACGCAGGAAGCGTTAATCGGCCAGCTGAACCCGGTACTGAAGGGGTGGGCGCAATACCACTCCCCGGTCGTGGCAAAACAGACCTTCAGCAAGCTGGATAGTCTTATTTTCTGGCGGCTCTGGAGGTGGGCGAAGCGTAGGCATCCGAGAAAGTCGGCTGACTGGATCAGGAATAAATACTTCCGATCCATAGGCAGGCAGAACTGGGTGTTTGCGTATCCCTACAAAAATGGCAAGGGAGAGAGGCAGTTCCGACGGCTGTACGGGCTGGCGGAAACCGCAATCGTGCGTCACAAGCGTCTGCCGGGTGAGTATCAGCCCTACGACGCGACGCATGAGCTGAAGTGGGAGGTGCTGAGGGTTCAACGGATGCAGCACAAGCTGCGTTATCGGGGGCAGATATTCAGCATCTTTCGCAGGCAGAAGGGGCTTTGCGCCCTGTGCGGGCATGCGATCAGCAAGGAAACCGGTTGGCACGACCATCACGTCATCAGGCGTGTGGACGGCGGGCCGGATACTTTGAGGAACCGTGTGCTGCTTCATCCCAACTGCCATGCGCTGGTGCATAGTCAGCGTGAAAAGGTAGCTCTGCGATACGGTGGGCTGATGTGTTAGGATCACGCGCCATTGTTGCCGGTCAGCCATCAGCTGACTTTTCGTAAACTTGAGCCGTATGCGGTGAAAGCCGCACGTACGGTTCTTAGGGGGGACGGGCCAGTAACGGCCTGTTCCTACCCGACTCGGCGTCCCTCCAGATACTGTGCATGGTTGTATGTGCCGCGAATGCTGTTCTTGTCCACGTGCGCTAACTGAGTCTCGACCCACTCGCTGGGATATCCCTGCTCGTGCAGGGTGGGGTGGTGGACATCGTGTGGCGGAACCCATGACCTGTGGCGCGTCCATCGTAGCCAGAGCGCTTTAGCAGTTGGTTGATGGCGGCCTCGCTCATTGGCTTTGCCGGATCGATACGGCCAGGAAACGCGAGCGTGTAGCCACCAGTGATGCTTTCTAGCTCGCGCAGTGCTGCCACCGCCTGCTTGGAGAGTGGGATCAGGTGAGCGCGGCGCATCTTCATGCGCTCAGCAGGAATCAGCCAGAGCGCTTTATCGAGGTCAAACTCCGACCAGGGAGCCCCCCTCAGTTCAGCCGTTCGTACCCCCGTAAGAATCAAAAGGCGAGTGGCGACCTTGACGGTGTCGTTACCTGGGC
This sequence comes from Stutzerimonas stutzeri, assembly GCF_024448935.1. Taxonomy (GTDB): domain Bacteria; phylum Pseudomonadota; class Gammaproteobacteria; order Pseudomonadales; family Pseudomonadaceae; genus Stutzerimonas; species Stutzerimonas stutzeri_AO. The sequence continues at coordinate 4,043 of NZ_JAMOIE010000154.1, read as the reverse complement.
AGGCCTGGATGGAGCGCAACAGCTCCGGAAGCTCTGTAATGGGTAAGAAGGGATAGTGTTTTGAGGTGGGCGTCTGTAATGCGCCACCAATATCCGCTATTGGGTTGTACTCAGCACGGCCAGTAGCGATTGCATATCGGTAGACCTCTTGGCAGCGCTGGCGAGTCTTGCGCAGGACCTCAAGCGCTCCGCGTGCCTCGATCTTGCGGAATACGTGCAGCCACTGCATTGGCTTGATGGTGGCGAGGGGCAGGCTTCCCACTTGGGGGAAGATATCCCGCTCGAAGGCCTCCAAAACGTCGTTGGCGTATCCAGCCGACCATCGAGGTGCTTTGTGTTGGTGCCATTCCAGCGCTAGCCCCTTGAAGGTGTTAGCTCGGGCTATTGCTGCCTGCGCTTTCTTGGCCTCACGCTCCAGCCCTGGATGCATGCCTTGCGCTACGAGTTGGCGGGCCTCAGAGGCTAATTGGCGGGCTTGAGCCAGCGCCACCTTGTCGACAGTGCCTAGGGAAATGTGGGACTGCTTACCATCCAGACGGAAGCGGAATCGCCAGGATTTTCCTCCTGCGGCACGAATCCACAGAAGTAATCCGCCTCCATCGGCAAGGCCGTAATCCTTGTCGCGTGGCGCGGCGTTCTTCACCTGCAGGACGGTCAGTGGCATCAGTTGAGTACCCAAAGATCGTTGAACCAATCAAAGGTACTTGTGTGGGTACTCAAATGGCAAGCGCTTGGATGGCACTTGATGGCACTGCATGAAACAGAAAGCCCGCACTAGGCGGGCTTTCTGGGGCGTTCATGACACTGCTTGGCACTGCATGAAACGTTTAGATGGTGCCGGCACCAAGAGTCGAACTCGGGAAATACTGATTACAAGACGGTTGCTATGATCGTTTTTTGAACACCGTACCGTTTCGGCCCGTTTAGCTGAAACCCTTATTATGCGGGGCATACGGCTTTTTCTTGTTTCCCGCCGTTTCGTCATGTAACGTTCAGCACAACCAATTACGTTGACCAAACGTTGACCATGAACAAGCGCCCCTCATCCTTTGTGAATGACCAGATGCTGAAAGGCATGAAGCCCGGCTGCAAGCCTCTGACGGAGAGCCTGTCCGGGCGAGGTAGTGGCGCCATCATGTTCAAGCGGCCTGGCGATGGCGCGCCCGCTGCGTTCTTTCGCTACTACCTGGACGGCAAGCAGAAGCTGCTCAAGATTGGTGACTATCGCTCAACCCATCGAGCGACGGGCATGACGCTGATCGAGATTCGAGACAAGGCGCGCGTTATGTCTGAACGGCTGCGTCATGAGCCGGATCTGCGAGCAGCTATTGAGGCAGATGACGCGTTCAAGGAAGCCGAGCGCCAAGAGCGCATACGCCAATTTGAAGCCTTGAAGCAGAAGCAGGCCGACGAGGCAGCGCGAGGGAGCGTTGCGGATTTGCTCGCTGATTACTTGCTAGCGCGTACCGGAAAGGTTGGTGAGCGCCAGTTGGCCGAATGGCGTCGTGTAATCGAGGTGGACATTCCTGCTTCAATCCAGAGGCTCAAGTGCGATGCCGTGACGCCATCCACTGTCGAGAAGGTCCTGACCCCAATCTGGAAGCGCGGGGCGACGAGCCAGGCAGAGAAGGTGCGCGCCTTTCTGCGAGCCGCTTTTCAGTACGGGCTTACCGCCGAGCACACCATCGGCAGAGCCAGCGGCAAGCGCTTCGGTTTAGCCGTCAACCCGGTGGACGCGGTGAAGGTTGAACACTCAACGAGGTCTGTCGAGCGGGCGCTAAGCGATGCTGAGTTGTGCAAGTTCTGGCACACCATCGAGATAACCGAAGGCGTCGGCCCGGTCATGGCGTTGCTGTTCAAGTTTGTTATCGCAACTGGCGGCCAGCGCATCGCCCAAGTCGCCAGAGAGCCGTGGTCAAGTTTCGATGTGGATAAGAAGGTCATGCGCCTGATCGATGTTAAAGGCCGAGGCAGCGTGAAGCGCGTTCACCTGGTGCCGCTCACTGACCGTGCCGTCGAGATACTGGGAGACGTGTTCGAGATTAACGGCGAAGAAGACTGGCCCTGGACTTCTACCGGCAAAGCGCCGTTTGTCGTGACCAGCTTTACCCATGCCATTGCCGATTGGTGCCGCTCCAAGCACGCCGTTATTGATGGCAAGCGAATCGAGCGATTCACTCCGAGAGACTTGCGCCGCACTTGCACGCAACTGATGCAGCGGCACGGGATTCCTGACGACCAATCGGATCTTTTGCAGAGTCACGGCCAAACCGGCGTCGTGGGGCGTCACTACAGAAACAACCCCGAGGCATATCTTCCGGCTAAGGTCGAGGCGATGGAAGCGTTCGACATGGCGCTTAGTGAGCAACTGAAACAAATTGATACAAGTCGGAAAACAGGCGTAAACGGATAATAAGCTCAATCCGAGATATGTTGTGTTTTGCGCTTTGAACCCTGTGAAACACGACGCTACTATACGGCCACTGGCTGGACATACAGCACCAAAAGAAAAGCCCGGTGCTACCAACACCGGGCCTTCGATGGGGAACAGACGTTAGCGCGTCTGCTGTACCGGCTAGCAGTACGAACCCCGGGGGGGTGAAGCTTGGACGGCTTCGGTATACCAAGTATACCAACACGGACTGTATTACCGACGGAACTATGCGTCAAGGCATGACCCCGCTTGCGGGACCGGAGGAACACTGTTCGCCCCTCGGTTTTTTTCAACTCCAGTTGGAGAGACCGATGCACACATCTAAGCCCGTAATGGGCACCTTTAAGCCTGCTGCCCATTTCTGCGAGCAGCTCGAAATCAGCCGCACCACCTGGTGGCGCTGGACAAAAACACCGGGATTCCCTGAACCGATCCGTTTCGGTCGCTCCGTCCGTTGGCCTATCGAACCCGTTGAACGCTTCCTGACTCAGCAGGAGGCCTAAGCCATGACTTATTCACAACCCTGTAATCTGGCTGGGGCTGGATCGGCTTGCCATTCGATTGACCAAGTGCTGGCCCGTCTGGACAAGGTGAAGGCCAGCGGTGCGAGTAAGTGGAGAGCGTGCTGCCCGGCGCATGATGATCGCGACCCAAGCTTGAGCATTCGCGAATCAGATGACGGGAAGGTTCTTTTGCACTGCTGGTGCGGTTGCTCAGCTAGTGATGTTGCGGCTGCGATTGGGCTAGAGCTGCGTGATTTATTTCCCGGTAAATATCAGCAGCGGCGTGGGCCGAGCAAAGCGGCGATTGAGCACGAGCGCCGCATTGTAAGCATAGGGCTGTCGTTGCTCGCGCAAGGGGCGAAGCTACCCCAAACAGACCTTGATCGTTTGGATATCGCACGCCGCCGGTTGGCGCGCCTGGAGGCCCGCCAATGACTGCCGCTCAGGATCTATATGGTGACCAATGGGGAGGGATGGTTGCTAGCGTGCCGGCCTTTGCCGCTGAAATGCCGGATCACGCGCTGGCTGATTATCTAAGTCCTATTACGGTTCCCCTTCCTCTGCCGACCGGGCTGTCCGCCGCAATGCCTTGGGATGACGAGCTGCTGCCGAAGGAGCTTAGGTACTTCGTGAGAGACGTTGCCGACCGCACTCAATGCCCGCCTGATTTTGTGGCGGTGGCGCTGGTGGTTGGAATCAGCGCCGTGGTAGGCCGCAAGTTCAGCATCCACCCGAAGCAGCACGACGACTGGGAAGTCGTGCCGAATCAATGGGGCTGCATTATCGGCAGACCGTCCGCGATGAAGTCGCCAGCGATGAAGCAGGCACTTCGCCCACTTGCGGCGCTGGAGGCGAAAGAGCGGGAGAAGCATAAGGAGGCGATGACCGAGCACAAGGCGGCTGGCGAGATGCTGGAACTTGAGCGCAAGTCCGCCAAGGACAAAGCCAAGAAGCTGATGACCAATGGCGACAAGGCCGGCGCGCTGGCGGAGCTGACAAGGTACGCGGATGACTTGCCACCGCCTGTGCCGCGCCGCTACATCGTCAACGACGCAACGGTCGAAAAGCTGGGCGAGCTGCTGAACGAAAACCCCAATGGCTTGCTG
>NZ_JAMOIE010000153.1 GCF_024448935.1 Stutzerimonas stutzeri | reverse complement strand
GAAGTTTGCAATATTTCCTTTTTTTTTCAGACATATGCCGCTTTGGTTAAGCCACGATTCGGATTTCCGTCAGCGTTCGCCGTCTACCTTGCCCCAGAAAAAACCTGACCATACCGACAATGCATCATCTTGATGCAAGCACATCGCCAGCGGGGCGCAACCACGCGAGCGGGCGTGTCGGTTGCCGCAGCGTTCGCAAATGGGGCGTGGCGAAGGAAACGGATCGGCCGTGCAGAATGAGTGCTCTGTGGTGGCGATAAAACCGCCCAGAGTCAGAACATCAAGACAGCAAAACGGCTCGCTGCGCAATGGAGATGATGTGCCATGACTGAGAAATTTTCCCGTTACGACACGGCTGAGCATCTGCGCAACGGAGAGGAAATCGCCCTGTACCTGGAGGCGGTTTCGGAAGAAGGCGATCCTGCGCTGATTGCCGCCGCCCTGGGCGACGTGGCGCGCGCGCAACATGAGTCAGCTTGCCCGCGATACCGGCATGACCCGCGAGGGTTTGTATAAGGCGCTTTCCGGCGAGGGCAACCCCAGTTTTGCCACGGTAATGAAGGTCTCCCGCGCGCTTGGACTGAAGCTTTCGTTTGAAAAAGCAGATCAGGCATAACTAAACCAGAATAAAAAAGCCCGAAACCCTTGTGGCTGCTGGGGTTCCGGGCTTTTTTGGCTTGAATGAAAATACCATATAACGAAAAGTTTATATTAGGCATTGCTCGGGTAACCCAGGCTGACGAACCCGACTGTTGACGTTTTGCCCATCGACTTGGAACCTCGAGAACCGCGCCTGAAAAAGGCGCGCGGGGATACAGAGCTGGGTATTTTTTAGCCCTGTCTGCCGTCCCCCCTTGCAATACCTGAATGCCATCAGGGTCGAGCCGAGGATCAGGCGTCCGGTTTGGGATCTTCCGCCGAGTACTGATCGGGCTCAGCGATTTCCGAGCGATTCCGGCCGTTTTTCTTGGCCCGGTACAGCGCGGCATCGGCCAGCTTCAGGACGCGTTCGATGTCGCTGGCGTGCATGGGCCAGACTGCGATTCCCAGCGAAACGGTGATGTGGCCGACCACGGGAATCTGCTGCAGCTCGACGCTGGTGCGCAGGCGCTCGGCTACCCGCAACGCCGAATCGACGGTGGTATTGGGCAGCAGCATCAAGAACTCCTCGCCGCCGCTGCGACAGAGCACGTCAGCGTCCCGTGAGCAGGTCGTCATCAGTCCAGCCATCTGGCGGATGACGGTATCGCCCACGTCATGGCCGTGGCTGTCGTTGATGCGCTTGAAATGGTCGATATCCAGCGCTATGACTGCAAAGGAGCCGCCCTCGCTGGCGAGCATCTCGAGGGCGAGTGTGAGGCCGCGACGGTTGTGCAGCCCGGTCAGCGGATCGGTTTGAGCGTCCAGGTTGAGCTTGCCGATGCGCTGATGCAGCAGACTGATGCCCAGTTGCATGGCGCGCTTGAGTTGCGCCGCTTCGAAATACCAGGAGCGGATACGTTGAATGCGCTCAGCGCTGTTGGGAGCATCCATTTCGCTGGCGCGCTGGGCCAGCTGAGAAAGCGGTCGCGTTATCAGCGCCGCCAGTCCCCAGATGCAAAGCAGCGTCAGCAGGGCGAGCGGGGCCGTCTGACGGATAACCTTGAGCATCAGATCATCGAGCGGCTGCAGCGTGTCGGCGGTTGGTCGCTGGGCCACGATGCCCCAGCCAGCTGCCGGGGAGGCCGCATAGCCAGCCAGCATATCCACGCCTTGACTGTTAATCACTCGAAGGCTCCCGGACTCCCCTTGCAGCACCCTGTCGATGACTTCGTTCTCTGCCACTACCGTACCCAGGCGTTTCGGCTGCGGGTGATAGAGGAGTCTGCGTGACTGGTCGACGGCATAAAGGTAGGAGCCGTCCTGATAGAAGTGCTCACCCAACATGCTATGGAGGATGTTGCGCTCGCGCAGAGAGATCACCCCGCCTATATAGCCGAGGTAGGTACCGTCACCGGCGACGACAGGATGCGAAATAAGGATTACCAGCGTACCTAGTGCCGACGTGTACGGGCTGCTGATCAGCGGCTCGCGCTTAGCCAAGGCTCGGAGAGCACCCGGTGAGTTCAGTTTCTGCCCAACCAATAGGCCGGTATTCGGAGCGGTCGCCAGCACTTCGCCCTGTGCGCTGGCAATGACGATGGCATTGAAGCTGTCTGTCTGTCGCCGCAGCCGTCTGGCTTCCTCGTGCAGTACATCGTTGTCGGGAAACTGGGCAGCGATGTTCTCAGCGCTGACGGCCAATTGCTGCTGGGCCGAGTGAAAGAACAATTCTGTCCCGTCTGCCAGTTTTGCCGCATAGGCGCGGTTGGCAGCCAGCGTGCTGTCGATCAGCGAGTCACGCTGGACCTTGTAGCTGGCATAGAAGCCGATACCGAGCGTGATCAAGCCACTCAGCATTGCCAGCAGGATGATCAGTCGGCGCAAGTCCAGGCGAGGTAGGCGAGCGGTTTGCATAATTCCAGTTGTAATCCGTCTCGGTGACGGCGCGATGTAGAGATTTTGTTTGCTTCCAGCAACGACGGCAATCAGTCGACAATAGGGCTGACTGCCCCTGGCTCAGGGGATAGCTCGCGAGACCCTAACACGGTCATTGAGCAGGCAAAGAAGAATATTGACTGCATCCCCTCGTTCCGGTGGATAAAACATGAACAACCGAGCGCGGCAGGTGACCAATATGCACCGGCGAGTAATTGGGTCCGGGGACCCTTTGCTAGCATGCGCTCACTGATCGAAACGGAAAGCTGCTGTGACCGACAACGCTACCTACTCGCCAACCGCGCCGACTCATGTTCCGACCGGCGTGCCAGGGTTGGACGCCGTCCTCAAAGGTGGGCTGCTACCCCGAGCGGTCTATATCGTTCAGGGTGGGCCGGGCGAGGGAAAGACCATTCTTGCCAACCAGATCTGTTACAGCTGGGCGGCTCGTGGCGAGCGCTCCCTGTACGTGACCTTGCTGGCTGAAACCCATCACCGCCTGCTTCGCCATCTGCAGAACATGCGATTCATGGACAACCAGTACGCCGGCACTTCGGTGGTCTATGAGAGTGCTTTCGATATCCTGCGCACCGACGGGTTGGAAGGCATCCTTCGCTACCTCACGCGCAACGGCAAGCGTCAGCAAGCCTCGCTGATCGTGATCGACGGTCTGTTCGCGCTGGAAGAAAACGCCGCCTCGGAGCGCGCGTTCCGTGAGTTCATCAACGACTTGTCGATCTACGCTGACGTGGTTGGGTGCACCATCCTGTTGCTGACCAACAGCAAGCGCGACTCCGGCAGCCCCGAGTTCACCATGGTTGATGGTTGGTTGTACCTGGGCAGCGACGAGGATCAGTTCCGCACCTACCGCTATTTGCAGGTGCGCAAGTTCCGCGGCAGTGATTTCATCTCCGGTCGGCACATGAGTTCGATCACCAGCGACGGGTTTCGCGTGTTTCCACGGCTCGAGGCGGTCACTGGCGACCTGGAGTCGGCAAACATGCGCGACGAGCGCTTGAGCACGGGCGTCGCCGGGCTCGACGACATCATTCAGGGCGGCATTCCTTTTTCCTCGACGACCTTGCTGGTAGGCCCGACAGGGGTGGGCAAGACCACCTTGGGATTGAGCTTCATCTGCGAGAGCAGCGAAGCCGAGCCCGGGCTGATTTTCGGCTTCTACGAGGACGCCCACAGACTGCGACGTCGTGCGAAAGCGCTCGGGCTTGAGCTGGGCGCGATGATCGACAGCGGCGTGGTGGAGGTGGTCCATCACTCCCCGACGGAGCTGTTACAGGATCAGCTCGCCGAAGAAATCATCGAGGAGGTCCGCCGCCGGGGCGTCAAACGGCTGTTCATCGACGGCATCGACGCGTTCAAGCAGGCGGCGGTGAACGAGCAGCGGCTGGGCCGTTTTGTCAGCACTCTTACCGCTATCCTGCGTTGCGAGGGCGTGACTACCGTATTTAGCGCCGAGCTGGCCGAGATCGTCGGTGGCGAACATGGGCTGCAGTTCGCGGCGGTCTCGGCGATAGCGGAGAACATCATTCTGCTGCGGTACGCGGAACTCGAGTCGAGGCTCTACCGTACGCTGGCCATTTTGAAGATGCGTGAAAGCGGCTTCGATCCCTATGTATATGAATTCTATCTGGGCGAGGGAGGGTTCAAGCTCGGAGGGAGGATGAAGCGTACCGAGGGAGTCGTGACGGGGCAGCCCCACCGTCAGACCCTGACGGGAGGGCAGGATGCGTGACGAGCAGTCGCAAAGACTCGACCCGCTGGTGTTGCTGGTCGAGGATGAGCTCGGCCTCAGCAAGCTGATGGTGATGATTCTCGAGGACGAGGGCTACCGAGTCGTCGAAGCGGCAAATGGCGCGCAGGGCTTGGCCAGGCTTGAGCAGGAAAAGCCGGCGCTGATCATCACCGATTACATGATGCCCGAGCTCAATGGCTACGAGATGGTTTGCACGATACGCAAGAACCCGGCGTTCGACGACGTGCCGATTCTGATGATGAGTGCTGCATTGCCTCAGCAGTTGCCGGTCGGCGATCTGGTCGACGATTTTCTGCCCAAGGGCACCGGGATTGAGAGGCTGGTGGCTACCATTCGCTGTCTCATCGAGACGGGTGGCAAGCGTTCAGAGCCGACTCCCTAGTGGCCGGCCGGCTGCTGCGCTCAGGGCGCCGGGGTCAGGTCCGCACCGCTGATACCTTGGCGATTGCTTGGCAGGAAGCGCTTGAGGCGCAGCGCTGGCGACTCGATCAGGTGCCAGGACAATGCAGCGATGGCGATGCTCGCGGCCAGGCTGATCACCATGAACGCCGGTAACGAGAGGTGCGGCTCCAGCCAATGCATCAACAGCTGCTGCATCGGAAAACTGAAAATGTAGATGCCGTAGGAAAAGTCACCGTATCGGCCGAAATGTGACAGTCGCGCAATTCTCAGGTGCGCCAGGTAAATGGTCAGGTAGGGCAATGTCAGCACATGAACGAGGAACCACCACTCGGTCCTTGCGCTGATCAGCGAAAGCGTAAGCAGCACAAGCGCGATCTTCCAGTTCCAGGGCAGGATCTTGCGATACAGATAGAGCGCTGAGCCGAGAAAGAAAAACATGCCCAGGCGAGTCACCTTGCGCAGCATGTCGCTCTCCAGCCCAAGGTCAGGCGCCAGGTGGAAATGGATGGACATAAGCGCGATGGGCACTGCCAGTACGGCGATTCGTCCGAACAGTTTGAGCAGCCCCAGCAACAACAAGATCGTGTACATCAGCACTTCATAAGGCAGCGTCCAGACTGATCCATTGACCGTCTCGGGGAACGGGTTTTCGGTGAACACGCCAGGCAGGTGGAACTGGGTGAACAGCGCCACATTCGTGAGATAGCGGACGGTCTGGCTATTGAGCAGGTACTCGCTCAGCGACAGTTCGGTGGCCAGCGGGCCGACAATGAAAGCCGTGAACAGCGTCGATACCGCCAGCGCCGGAAATATTCGCAGCGCTCGTTTGCCGGCGAAGTCCAGGCTGCTGCGGCTGTGAATCCAGGAGGCGGCAATCAGAAAACCGCTCATGA
>NZ_JAMOIE010000152.1 GCF_024448935.1 Stutzerimonas stutzeri | reverse complement strand
CTCAGCATCTTTCGCAGACAGAAGGGACTTTGTGCCCTGTGCGGGCATGCGATCAGCAAGGAAACCGGTTGGCACGACCATCACGTCATCAGGCGGGTGGACGGCGGGCCGGATACTCTGGGAAATCGTGTGCTGCTTCATCCCAACTGTCATGCGCTGGTGCATAGTCAGCGTGCAAAGGTAGCTCTGCGATACGGTGGTCTGGAATGTTAAGATCACGCGCCATTGTTGCCGGTCAGCCATCAGCTGACTTTTCGTAAACTTGAGCCGTATGCGGTCAAAGCCGCACGTACGGTTCTTAGGGGGGGACGGGCCAGTAGTGGCCTGTCCCTACCCGACATTTGGCGGGCCTACCCTGAGGCGCGCACTCGCAGATCGTTAAGGACACCATGAGCAAGCCTGAGCCTACCGCAGCCACAAATTTTCTCCGCCCGATCGTTCAGGCCGACCTGCAATCAGGCAAGCACGCGAAGATCGTGACGCGCTTTCCACCGGAGCCCAATGGCTACCTGCACATCGGTCATGCCAAGTCGATCTGCCTGAACTTCGGCCTGGCGAAAGAATTTGGTGGCGAGTGCAATCTCCGTTTCGACGATACAAATCCGGCGAAAGAAGACCAGGAATACATCGATGCAATCAAAAACGATGTCCAGTGGCTCGGCTTCGAGTGGGCCGGGGAGGAGCGTTATGCCTCCAATTATTTTTCGCAGCTGCATGACTGGGCCGTCGAGCTGATCAAAGCGGGCAAGGCTTACGTCTGCGACCTGACCTCCGAGCAGGCCCGAAAATACCGCGGCAGCCTGACCGAACCGGGCAAGAACAGTCCGTTCCGCGACCGTTCCATGGAAGAAAACCTGGACCTGTTCGCGCGGATGAAAGCTGGCGAGTTTCCGGACGGCGCAAAGGCGCTCCGGGCCAAAATCGATATGGCCTCGCCAAACATGAATCTTCGCGACCCGATCCTCTATCGGATTCGCCATGCGCATCATCACCAGACCGGAAACGATTGGTGCATCTATCCAAGTTATGACTTCACCCATGGTCAGTCGGATGCCATCGAAGGCGTCACGCACTCGATCTGCACCCTTGAGTTCGAAGACCACCGTCCGCTCTACGAGTGGTTCCTGGAAAACCTACCGGTTCCGGCACGTCCGCGTCAGTACGAATTCGCGCGGCTTAACCTCAACTACACCATCACCAGCAAGCGCAAGCTCAAGCAGCTCGTGGACGAAAAACATGTCAGTGGCTGGGATGATCCACGCATGTCGACGCTCAGCGGCTACCGTCGTCGTGGCTACACGCCGGCATCGATTCGTACATTCTGCGATATGATCGGGGTCAATCGCGCCGGCGGTGTAGTGGATGTGGGCATGCTCGAGTTCGCCATCCGCGAAGACCTGGACGCCACTGCCCCGCGTGCCATGTGCGTTCTCAAGCCGTTGAAAGTGGTCATCACCAACTATCCCGAAGACCAGACCGAGAGGCTCGAACTGCCTCGTCATCCGAAGCAGGACATGGGCGTGCGCCAGCTGCCGTTCTCGCGGGAGATTTATATCGATGCCACCGATTTCGAAGAAGTACCTCCGGCCGGGTTCAAACGCCTGATTCCGGGTGGGGAAGTGCGCCTACGTGGCAGCTATGTGATTCGGGCGGATGAAGCGGTCAAGGACGAGCAGGGCACCATTGTTGAGCTGCGCTGCTCCTACGACGAGAACACGCTGGGCAAGAATCCTGAGGGTCGCAAGGTCAAAGGCGTCATTCACTGGGTGCCGGCTGCTGAGAGCGTCGAGTGCGAAGTGCGTTTGTACGATCGTCTGTTCCGCTCGGCCAATCCCGAGAACGACGAAGATGGCGGTAGCTTCCTGGACAATATCAACCCGGAGTCGCTGGTGGTGTTGAAGGGTTGCCGCGCCGAGCCGTCGCTGGCCGCGGCGCAAGCTGAGGATCGCTTTCAGTTCGAGCGCGAAGGCTATTTCTGTGTCGATCGCAAAGACAGCCGGCCCGGTGCAATGGTGTTCAACCGTACCGTGACGCTGCGTGATTCCTGGGGAGGCCAGTAATGGCCGTGGCGATTTACAACACGCTGACCAAAACCAAGGAGCCGCTCAAGCCTCTGATCGCTAATCAGGTGCGCATGTACGTCTGCGGCATGACCGTTTATGACTTCTGTCATATCGGTCATGCACGCGTCATGGTGGCATTCGACATCGTTTCGCGCTGGTTGCGCCAGCGTGGCTACGAATTGACTTATGTGCGCAACATCACTGACATCGACGACAAGATCATCCGGCGAGCCCAGGAAAATGGCGAGTCGTTCGAGGCGCTGACCGGGCGCATGATCGCTGCCATGCATGAGGACGAGGCACGGCTCAATGTGCTACGGCCGGATATCGAGCCTCGCGCCACCGACCATATTGCGGGCATGCACAGCATGATCCAGACATTGATCGACAAGGGCTTTGCCTACGCACCGGGCAATGGCGACGTGTACTACCGGGTTGGCAAGTTCGTCGGCTACGGCAAGCTGTCGCGGCGCAAGATAGAGGACCTCAAGATTGGCGCGCGAATCGAGGTCGACGAGGCCAAAGAGGATCCGTTGGATTTCGTCCTATGGAAGGCCGCCAAACCGGGAGAGCCGAGTTGGGGGTCGCCTTGGGGCGCAGGGCGTCCGGGCTGGCACATCGAGTGCTCGGTCATGTCAACCTGCTGCCTGGGTGAGACCTTCGACATTCATGGCGGCGGCCCTGACCTGGTATTTCCGCATCATGAGAATGAGATCGCACAGAGTGAAGCAGCAACCGGCAAGCTGTACGCCAATGCCTGGATGCACGCCGGGGCCGTCCGGGTTGATGGTGAGAAGATGTCCAAATCGCTGGGCAACTTCTTCACCATTCGCGAAGTGCTGGAAAAATACCATCCGGAAGTGGTGCGCTATTTGCTGGTCTCAAGCCACTACCGCAGCCCGATCAACTATTCCGAAGACAGTTTGAAAGAAGCCAAGGGCGCCCTTGAGCGCTTCTATACCGCACTCAGAGGTCTGCCTGAGGCCACCGCTCAGGGTGGCGATACGTTCGTGGCTCGCTTCGGCGAGGCAATGGATGACGACTTCAATTCACCCGAAGCGTGCGCGGTGCTGTTCGAAATGGTTCGCGAGATCAACCGTCTACGCGATACGGATATGCAGGCTGCGTCCGGCCTTGCAGCGCAGCTCAAAGCGCTGGCCAGCGTGCTCGGCATATTGCAGATGGATCCCGACACATTCTTGCAAGCCGGGGTCGAGGGCAAGGTGGATGTCGCTCAGGTGGAAGCACTGGTTGCCGCACGCCTTCAGGCTCGCGCCGATAAGAACTGGGCTGAATCCGATCGGATTCGCGATCAACTGACGGCTATGGGTGTGGTGCTTGAAGATGGGAAGGGCGGCACGACCTGGCGTCTTGGCGAGTAGCTCGTATCCGCTGCTAACGCCGCACGTCAGTTTTTAAGTTAGGCTATCCAGATGCAGGATCCTGGACCTTCCTAAATTCGACTCCGGAGCAGCGCCGTCTGGCTGCATGGCTCTACGCGCAGTTCACCGTATGGCGAAAACCGTGTCGCTGAAAAAGACCCTGGTGGGGCTTACCCCGATCCGTGAGTCGGATATCAACTCAGACGCCATGACCGAGGCTGCGCCAAAACGGGTGGTCTGGTAGAGTTTTACCGCAGCCCGGCGCGAGTGCAGTGGACGCCGACCGGAACCAATGTGCCGGATTATCCGCGTCTCGCACAGCTCTGGTGGCAGTACATCGCCGAAGCAGCCAGTGGCGACAAGACCCCTCAGGAGGCTCTGGACGGTCTTGCCGAAGCGCAGGACACCATGATGGCGCGGCTGGAACGAGCTAACGTGCAACCTGAGTGCGGACCGAAGTTGAACGAGCCGCGGGATCCCGAGTATTGGCTGAGCCAACCTGGTGCGCCGAAGCCCAAACTGCAAGATGAAAAGCCCCAGGGGCAGACCGCCAACTATGACGAACTGATCAAGTCTTGGGAGCAGAAGAGGTAGTGGACTGTACCGGTAAACAAAACGGCACCCGAGGGTGCCGTTTTGCGTATTGTTTGCCTTGGTCGCAGTCGCTGCGTAGCTTAACCGTGCAGATGTTCAGCGGCATGCAACGTGTTTTCCAGCAGACAAGCCCGGGTCATCGGACCTACACCGCCTGGCACTGGCGTAATCCAGCTAGCGCGTTGCACGGCGACATCGAACTCCACATCACCGGCGAGCTTGCCGTCGGCTTGCCGATTGATGCCGACGTCGATCACGATGGCGCCTTTCTTTATCCATTCACCTTTGACCAGACCGGTGATGCCTGTTGCGACCACGATCAAATCGGCACGTTTGACGTGATCGGCCAGGTCATGCGTAAAGCGATGGGTGACGGTGGTCGTGCAGCCTGCCAGCAATAACTCAAGCGCCATGGGCCTGCCGACGATGTTGGACGCACCCACCACAACCGCGTTTAGGCCATGCAGATCGACGCCAGTGCTATCAAGCAATGCCATGATGCCTTTCGGCGTACAGGGGCGGAGCAGCGGCATGCGCTGAGCGAGACGGCCAATGTTGTAGGGATGGAAACCATCCACATCCTTGTCGGGGCGAATACGTTCGAGCAGTTGCGATGCATCCAGATGCTTAGGCAATGGTAGCTGCACGAGAATGCCATCAATCGACGGGTCGTCATTAAGCTGATCGATCAATCCCAGCAGTTCATCCTGGCTGGTGGAAGCGGGCAGGTCATGAGCGGTGGACTTGAACCCCACCTCCTCGCAATCCCTGCGCTTGTGCGCCACATAGACCTGAGAGGCCGGGTCCATGCCCACGAGAATCACTGCCAGGCCAGGGACTCGTAAACCTTGCTTGGATCGCTCGGCAACTCGGCCCGCGATTTGCTGGCGGATATTGGCAGCGATCTGTTTACCGTCGATCAGTTTTGCGGTCATGACGCGTGGTTAACCATCGAGAAGGACTGAAAAAGGACGCGCATTCTCGCACGACGGCACCGTTCGGCAAAGGCGACACGGGAGAGGATTCCCGTAACTCCTTTACCAGGCTGAAATTTTTTTGGTTTTGCTGTTGACGATGTGAAGGCAGGCCATTAAGATTCGCCCCGCTTGTCGAGCACAGCTTGCTGCTGGGTAAGACGGCTTTTGAGGGACAACCCCTTCATTGGCCGGAGCTTGAAGTCTGCGCTCTGATCGAATGCAGATAAAAGCGCCCGTAGCTCAGTTGGATAGAGCATCCGCCTTCTAAGCGGATGGTCGCAGGTTCGAGTCCTGCCGGGTGCGCCATTCCGGTTGGTACAAGTGATGCGATATGGTGGGCGTAGCTCAGTTGGTAGAGCACAGGATTGTGGCTCCTGCGGTCGTGGGTTCGAGCCCCATCGTCCACCCCATATTCCGAAACGCCAGGCGCAGCCTGGCGTTTTCGTTTAGAAGTTTGCGGACGTGGTGAAATTGGTAGACACACCAGATTTAGGTTCTGGCGCCGCAAGGTGTGAGAGTTCGAGTCTCTCCGTCCGCACCATCTGATGTTTTCACAAGGTCTCAGACCTTCGCTGAAACACCCTAGAAGCCCCGTAACTGGGGCTTTTTTGTGGC
>NZ_JAMOIE010000151.1 GCF_024448935.1 Stutzerimonas stutzeri | reverse complement strand
TTGTAAGCCGGAAACCCAGAAATTTCCGTCAGCCGATCAACATGGCTTGTCTCGCGCTTGGTCGATGAGTTCCTGCATCGCCCGCATGACTTCTTCGTGGGTGTACGACTTGGCGTTGGGGTCGTCGGCCTCTCGGAGAGCTTCCTCGACCTCGCGGGTCATCCGCGCATATTCTTCCGGCCACAGCGCTTGCTCCATGCGCAGCGACGCCTGCCCAAGCAGGTGCAGCAGGCCGAACAGCCGCATGTCATTGGTGGCGACGACGTGCTCTCGAATCCGCTCCTGGATCACCTCGCAGGCCCGATGCGCCTCTGGCGTCGCCGTGCCCTCGTAGCCGGCTGGGAGTTCTGCTTCTTCAGCGATTCGCGCCCAAGCGATAGCCAGCGCCTCGATGGTGGACAGGTTCATTTGCTCATCCACTTGCGCAGCAGACGCTTTTTCAGGGAGGCGCGCTCTTGCGGATTGCGTCCCTTGTGGTTGGCAATGCGATCCGCCGTGGCGGCCTGGCGCTTGATGGGCCAGTAGGAGCGGCCATCCTTACCCATCGACCAGACGTTGCTGACCTGGTTTTCCAGTAGAGGCAGATGGGCGCATAGAGCTTCCGGCGACGCGCTGGCCAGCGCGGTGCGCTCGTGAGTTCGCCAGCGCTGATGCCAGAGTTTCTTGTCCTCGCGCTCGCTACGGCAGGTCGTGTGCCCAACGATGGGCGTTTTGCGGCGGCTGCGGCTCATGATGTGGTTGTCTCCAAGAACATTCAGGACAGGCTTTCTGGGTAGAGCGCCGTCAACCGGGACAGGGTTTCTTGCACTTGTTCCAGCGAGGTCATCAGATGATCAACCTGATCCTGAAGATCCACGGCGAGATCAAATAGCTCAGCCACTCGGCTGCGTGATCCCTCGTTGAACGCGGCCATTGCCAGTTGATGCAGCTTCAACAGGTCGGTGCGCAGTTGCGGAGGTGCGCCGTCTGCGCTGTCATTCAAATCGCCGCGCAGCACGTCCACGGCATCGACTGCACGCAGCAGTGCCGTGGTATCGAAATTCTCGGGAGTCAGTTCGTCCCATTCGTCGTCGGTGATGCGGGCTGCCATCAGGAGGGCTCCGATTAAGCGGTTGCGAGCGTTAGATGCCCGATCGGCTCGGCTGCTGGCCGTACCTTGATTTCGATGTCGTAGCCGAGGCGATTCAGACAATCCATCAGCTTGCGTTCGGATAGATTGGTGAAGTCGCCGCGCATCATGCCCGACACCTTCGGTTGCGGGATGCCCATGCGTTTGGCCGCCGCTTGTTGAGTCAGCCCAAGGGCGCGCATGGCCCTCCTGATCTCGACCACCAGGCCGGTCTTGATCTTGAGCTTTTCAGCGTCAGGCAGTCCAAGGTCGGCAAAGACGTTGCCCGAGCTGCGCTGAACCTCGACGCCTTCAATGATTCGTTTTTGCATTTCGTAGCTCCTGTGCCAATACCTCGGCCACCTTCAGCCGAGCGCGGATGATGTCCATGTCGGCCTTTGGCGTGGCGATTCCGCTCTTGCTCTTCTTCTGGAAGCAGTGCAGGACGAACACCGCTTCCGCAAACTTGACCGTGTATACCGCTCGATAGGTGCCGCCGGCATCGTCTTCGACGACCTCCAGCACGCCGGCACCACCGAACCCCTTGAGCACCTTTGCTGCGTCATCCTGATCGCCTATCTGCGCCAACGAGAGCGCGTAACCGAAACGGCGACGCACGTCGGACGGCAACGCCATCAAATCCTTGTGGCTGCTCGCGATCCATTCGAGCGGTTTTTCTTTGTTTGTCATGACGGAATTTTATACCTGTTCAGGTAATGATGTAAACGCGGCAACCTCAAGGAGGTGTCGTAAAACATTTGTTTTGCGACAGGCTGTCAGCCGCCGCTGTGCTACCTGTGCAACACCCCCTCAAAAATGTACGGAAAACTCTATCGCTATTCACTATTATGCGGAAACCTGTTTTTGATGGTTATCCGCCTATGTTGGTTGGCTACATGCGCGTGTCGTCGGACTCCGACCGCCAGAGCACGGACTTGCAGCGCGACGCGCTGCTCGCCGCCGGCGTCGATCCGCGTCACCTGTTTGAGGATCGTGCCTCTGGCGCGAAGGATGACCGTGCCGGCTTGGCGCGGGCGCTTGAGTTCGTTCGAGCCGGCGATGTGCTGGTGGTGTGGAAACTCGACCGGCTCGGTCGCTCGCTGTCGCACCTGCTCGCCATTGTGACTTCGCTCAAGGACAAGCGGGTGGCGTTCCGCTCGCTGACAGAGAACCTGGACACTACGACGCCCTCGGGCGAATTCCTGTTCCAGGTGTTCGGTGCGCTCGCGCAGTACGAGCGCGCCTTGATTCAGGAGCGCGTCGTCGCGGGCTTGGCCGCCGCACGCAAACGCGGCCGGATCGGCGGCCGGCCGCAGGCGATCACTGGTGAGAAGCTGGACGCCATCGTCGCCGCGCTCGATGGCGGCATGTCTAAGGCGGCGGTGTGCCGCAACTTCAATGTCAAGCGCACTACGTTGATCGAAACATTGACGCGAGCAGGTTGGCGTGGTGCGGGAAGGACGGTCGATGAGCAACAAGAATAAGCTACTCACCGTCTTTTCTGACGCAGAGCAGGAAGCCTTGTACGGCCTACCGGACTTCGACGATGCTCAGCGGCTGGAATACCTGGCGTTGACCGAATCTGAACTGGCGTTCGCCAGCAGCCGGCCTAGCCTGCAGGCCCAAGTCTATTGCGTCTTGCAGATCGGCTACTTCAAGGCCAAGCATGCTTTCTTCCGCTTCGATTGGCATGAGGTCGAGGACGATTGCGCCTTCGTGCTGAGTCGCTATTTCCACGGCGAAGCGTTCGAACGCAAGGCGATCACCAAGCATGAGCACTACAGCCAGAGGGGTCAGATCGCCGAACTGTTCGGCTACCGGTCGTGGGCGGCTAGCTTCCTGCCGCAACTGGCACAGCAGGCTGAACAGATCGTGCGGCGCGACGTAATGCCAGGATTCGTGGCCGCCGAACTGATCGTTTGGCTCAGCGAGCACAAAATCATCCGGCCCGGCCACACCACCTTACAAGAGCTGGTCAGTGAAGCCCTGTCCACCGAACGCAGGCGCTTGGGCGGCTTGCTGGCAGAAGTGTTGGACGAATCGGCCAAAGCTGCGCTGGGCCAGCTCCTGGTGCGTGACGACACCCTGTCTCAACTGGCAGCGCTCAAGCAGGACGCTAAAGATTTCGGCTGGCGTCAGATGGCAGGGGAGCGCGAGAAGCGCGCCACGCTGAAGTCCTTGCACGGGATCGCCAAGGCGCTGCTGCCCAAGCTCGGCATCTCGCAGCAGAACCTGCTGTACTACGCGAGCCTGGCGAACTTCTATACCGTCCATGACCTGCGCCACCTGAAGGCGGAGCAGACCCGGCTCTACCTGCTGTGCTATGCCTGGGTACGTTACCGGCAGCTCACCGACAACCTGGTCGACGCGATGGCCTTCCACATGAAAAAACTTGAGGACGAGAGCCGCACGGGTGCGAAACAGTCCTTTGTCGCCGAACAGCTGCGACGCCATCAGGAAACGCCGCAGGTTGGCCGCCTGCTGTCGCTGTACGTGGACGACAGCGTGGCCGATCCGACGCCGTTCGGCGAGGTGCGCCAACGCGCCTACAAAATCATGTCCAGGGAATTGCTGCAAAACACGGCGCAGCGCATGAGCGTCAAGCCACTGAACAAACTGGCGCTGCACTGGCAGGCGGTGGACGGCCTGGCCGAACGCATTCGACGCCATCTACGGCCGCTGTACGTCGCGCTCGACTTCGCCGGCACGGCCCCCGATAACCCATGGCTCGCGGCGCTGACTTGGGCCAAGAGCGTGTTCGCCAAGCAGCAGCGCCTATCACAACGGCCACTCGACGAATGTCCGGCGGCAACGCTGCCGAAACGCTTGCGTCCGTACCTGCTGATGTTCGATGCCGAAGGCACGCCGACAGGCCTGCATGCCGATCGTTACGAATTCTGGCTTTACCGTCAGGTCAGGAAACGCTTCCAGGCGGGCGAGCTCTACATTGACGATAGCTTGCAGCACCGGCATTTGTCCGACGAGTTGGTTTCGATGGACGAGAAAGCCGCCGTGCTCGCGCAGATGGACATCCCCTTCCTGCGGCAGCCGGTCAGTGCCCAGCTCGATGCACTGGCGGCCGAGTTGCGTGCGCAATGGGTGGCGTTCAATCGCGAGCTGAAACAGGGCAAGCTGACGCACCTGGAATACGACAAGGACACGCAGAGACTGACCTGGCGCAAGCCCAAGGGGGAGAACCAGAAGGCGCGCGAGCAAGCTCTCTACGAGCAACTGCCATACTGCGATGTCGCCGACGTGTTTCGCTTCGTCAACGGCCAGTGCCAGTTCCTGTCGGCGCTGACACCATTGCAGCCACGCTATGCGAAGAAGGTAGCCGACGCCGACAGTCTGATGGCGGTGATCATTGCCCAAGCCATGAACCACGGCAACCAGGTTATGGCACGTACCAGCGACATCCCGTACCACGTCCTGGAGAGTACCTACCAGCAGTACCTGCGCCAGGCGACGCTACATGTGGCCAACGATTGCATCAGCAACGCCATCGCCGCACTGCCGATCTTCCCGCATTACTCGTTCGACCTCGATTCGTTGTACGGTGCCGTTGATGGGCAGAAATTCGGCGTCGAGCGACCAACTGTGAAGGCGCGCTACTCGCGCAAATATTTCGGCCGCGGCAAGGGCGTCGTCGCCTACACGCTGCTGTGCAATCACGTGCCGTTGAACGGCTACCTGATAGGCGCACACGAGTACGAGGCTCACCACGTGTTCGACATCTGGTACCGCAACACGTCGGACATCGTGCCGAGCGCGATCACCGGCGACATGCACAGCATCAACAAGGCCAACTTCGCCATCCTGCACTGGTTCGGACTTCGTTTCGAGCCGCGCTTCACCGACCTCGACGACCAGTTGCAGGAGCTGTATTGCGCCGATGATCTGGCATTGTACGAGAAATGCCTGATCCGGCCGGCTGGCCAGATCGACCGGCAACTCATCGTCGGTGAGAAGGCGAACATCGACCGAATCGTCGCCACACTGGGCCTGAAGGAAATGACGCAGGGCACGCTGATCCGCAAGCTGTGCACCTATACGGCGCCGAACCCGACGCGGCGCGCAATCTTCGAGTTCGACAAGCTCATCCGCAGTATCTACACACTGCGCTACCTGCGCGACCCGCAACTGGAGCGTAATGTTCACCGCTCGCAGAACCGCATTGAGTCCTATCACCAGCTACGCTCGACCATCGCCCAAGTCGGTGGGAAGAAGGAATTGACCGGCCGCACCGACATCGAAATCGAGATCAGCAACCAGTGCGCCAGGCTGATCGGCAACGCGATCATCTTCTACAACTCGGCGATCCTGTCCCTGCTGCTGACGAAGTACGAGGCAGCTGGCAATGCCAAGGCGCTGGCGTTGATCACGCAGATGTCGCCAGCGGCCTGGCGGCACATCCTGCTGAACGGGCATTACACCTTCCAGACTGACGGCAAGTTCATCGACCTGGATGCGCTCGTGGCGGGACTGGAGCTGGGCTGACGGAAATTTCTGGGATTCCGGCGTACAACCCC
>NZ_JAMOIE010000150.1 GCF_024448935.1 Stutzerimonas stutzeri | reverse complement strand
CGTGCCAACGCCACGCGCTCGCGCGGCGGTCATCCCACCCGTCCACGCGTCGACGGCACGAATCGCTCGATCTCCACGCATTCCCGGATGCGCAGCAGGCGCGACATCGTCGGCATCAGCGATGCAGAAACATCCGCTTCGACCAGGGGCAACAACGGGTGCTGAAAATGATGATGCAATTGCGTCAAACGCTCGCGCAGGGCAGTATTCATTCGGCGGGTGTGGTTGCTGTTTTGAGATCACAATCATGCCTTCGATGGCGACACCCGCTCCACTCTTTTTGCACCGTTGCTAGCAGGCAGAAATTCACTCGCGCCGGGGTGTTTTGCAAGAGCCTCTTATAGGACAGCATTTAAACAAAACAACCGGACCCGCAGGGGCAGGGCCACCGCGCACCGGTGAATATCTAGGAGCACCATGCAGACGACTCTCCCGTCCAGTCTGAAGATCGTCGCACCGCTTGGGGGCATCCTCGTGCCCCTGGATCGGGTGCCCGATCCCGTTTTCGCCCAGAAGATGGTGGGGGACGGGATCTCCCTGGACCCCATCTCGGACGAATTGCTGGCTCCCGTCTCAGGGACGGTGACCCAACTCCACAACGCCCATCATGCCCTCACGATCACGACCGAGGAAGGCATCGAAGTCCTGGTCCATATCGGGCTCGACACCGTGATGCTGCGCGGCGACGGGTTCTCGCCACGGGTCAAGATGGGCGATAAGGTTCAGGTCGGGCAGCCCGTTATCGGGTTCGACGCCGACAAGGTCGCCCGCAACGCGCGCAGCCTGCTGACCGAGATCGTCATCGCCAATTTCGAGCGCGTCGAACGGATGACCCCCGGAACCGGAATGGTCGAAGCCGGCCGCAGCGTCATTCTGGAACTCACGCTGAAGGACGGAGCCGGGGGACGGGCCGCCGCCGGGATAACCGTCGCCGATGCTGCGGCTGCCGGCCCGGAAGCGCGATCCGACGGGATTTCCCTGCCGAACCCCTCCGGACTGCACGCCCGCCCGGCCGCCGTGCTGGCGGCGGCGGCGAAGACCTTCAGCTCCCAGATTCACCTGATCCGGGGCGACGACAAGGTGAACGCCAAGTCCTTGGTCGCGATCATGGGCCTGTTCACAAAGCAGGGCGATATCGTCACGGTGAAGGCGGCCGGCCCCGACGCCGACAAGGCGGTGGCCGCCCTGGCATCCCTGATAGCCGAAGGCTGCGGCGAGAAGCCCGGCGAGGAGCCGCAGCCCGCCGCGGCAACGGCGGCGGAACCGGCCCGCGCCGTGGCCGCCGATGCCAGCGAGATCCCCGGCGTTCCAGCCTCCCCCGGTCTTGCCGTCGGTCGGATCTTCCAGTACCGCCATGACGTGATCGAAGTGGACCGACAAGGCGGCGCATCCGCCGACGAGCGCCGCAAGTTCGACCGCGCCCTTGCCGAGGCGGGCACTCAGATCGAGGAACTGAAGGGGCGCATGAGCGACCCCTCCAAGGCGAAGATCCTCGACGCCCATAAGGAGCTTCTCGAAGACCCCGACCTGCTGAATCTGGCGCTCGACGGCATCGCCGGAGGTTCCAGCGCGGCGTATGCGTGGCGGGAGGCGTTCACCCGCTATGCCAAGCAGCTGGAAGGGCTGGACAATCCCCTGCTCCGCGAGCGGGCGACCGACATCCGCGATGTCGGCAGGCGTGTTCTGGGGTTGCTTGCCGGGATCAAACAGGACCGGATCGAAGTGCCGCAGGACGCCATCCTGGTGGCCGAGGATCTGGCGCCGTCCGACATCGCCTCGATCGACCGCGAGCGGGTGCTGGGCTTCTGCACCACCAGCGGCGGGGCCACCAGCCACGTCGCGATCATCGCCCGCTCGTTCGGGATTCCGGCCATCTGCGGCATCGACGAATCGGTCCTGCATCTCGACAACGGTGCTCAGGTGCTGCTCGACGGCGGACGCGGCACGCTGCGCCGCAACCCGAGCGAGCCCGAAATCGCCCGCGCGCGGGAGCAGATCGCCCAGCACGCGGAGCGCCGCCGGCAGGCATTGTCGACCGCCATGCAGCCGGCGCAGACCCGCGACGGCCACCGGATCGAAGTCGTCGCCAATATCCGCAACGCCGACGACGCCCGCGCGGCTATGGAGGTCGGCGGCGAGGGTGTCGGGCTGCTGCGCTCCGAGTTCCTGTTCGATGAACGTGATCAGGCGCCGGGAGAGGATGAGCAGGCGGCGGCCTATGGCGCTGTCGCCGAAGTGCTTGGCCGTGGGCGGCCTCTGGTGATCCGCACCCTGGATGTCGGCGGCGACAAGCCGCTGTCATACCTGCCGCTGCCGAAGGAGGAGAACCCGTTCCTGGGCCTGCGCGGCATCCGGGTCAGCCTTGACCAGCCCGCCATGTTCCGCACCCAGCTCCGCGCCATCCTGCGGGCTGCCCCTCTGGCCGACCTGCACATCATGTTCCCGATGGTCGCGACGCTGGACGAGTTGCGCGCCGCCAAGCGGATTCTGGCTGAGGAGCAAAGCGCCCTCAGTTCGTCCATAGACGCCAGCGTCAAGGTCGGGATCATGGTGGAAGTCCCTTCCGCTGCCGTCCTGGCCGATATCCTGGCGCCGGAGGTCGATTTCTTCTCCATCGGCACCAACGACCTGACCCAATACACCCTGGCGATGGACCGGGGTCATCCCAAGCTGGCCCGCCAAGCCGACGGGCTTCATCCGGCGGTGCTGAGGATGATCAAGCTGACGACGGATGGAGCCAAGAAGCACGGCAAATGGGTCGGCATCTGCGGCGGCATCGCGTCCGACCTGATCGCGGTCCCGGTCCTGATCGGGCTTGGCGTCAAAGAGCTTTCCGTCACCGTGCCGACGATCCCCGCGATCAAGTCCGCCATTGGCAGGCTCACCCTTTCCGAATGCCAGGCCCTCGCCGAGGAAGTGCTGGCGCTGGGAACGGCGGAGCAGGTCCGGGCGCGGCTGGCGCCCTTCGCCGAATAAAGCCCGGATCAAGAAACCAGGATCAAGAAAAATTGAGGAAACCAATGACCCAAAGTCCATTCGCCTTCCTCCAGAAAATCGGCAAGTCCCTGATGCTGCCGGTCGCCGTACTACCGGTCGCGGGCTTGCTGCTGGGTATCGGTGCCGCCGATTTCGGCTGGATGCCGGAAATCCTGTCGCTGCTGATGAAGAACTCCGGTGACGTGATCTTCGCCAACCTGCCCCTGATCTTCGCGATCGGGGTGGCGCTGGGCTTCACGGAGAACGACGGCGTGTCCGCCGTCGCCGCCGCCATCGGCTACATGGTCATGCTGGCCAAAATGGGCGTCATGGCGGGGGTCTGGGGGGTGGAACCCAAGGCCATCATGGGCATCCCGTCCATGGAAACCGGCGTGTTCGGCGGTATCCTGGCCGGCGGCCTGGCCGCCTACATGTTCAACAAATATTACAAGATAACGCTGCCGACCTATCTGGGCTTCTTCGCCGGCAAGCGGTTCGTCCCCATCGTGACCGCCATATCGGCGATCGGGCTGGGAGCGCTGCTGTCGGTGATCTGGCCGCCCGTGCAATACGCCATCGATGCGTTCTCCCACTGGGCCGCCGTCAGCGATCCGCGTACCGCCGTGACCGTCTACGGCTTCGTCGAGCGCCTGCTGATCCCGTTCGGCCTGCATCATATCTGGAACGTGCCTTTCTTCTTCGAGATCGGCTCCTTCACCACTCCCGATGGCAGGGTGGTGCAAGGCGACATAAACCGCTACTTCGCGGGCGATCCGACAGCGGGTATTCTGGCGGGTGCCTTCCTGTTCAAGATGTTCGGCCTTCCGGCCGCCGCCATCGCGATGTGGCACGAGGCGCGGCCCGAGAACAAGGCCAAGGCCGGCGGTATCCTGATCTCCGCAGCACTGACCTCCTTCCTGACCGGCATCACCGAGCCGATCGAGTTCGCCTTCATTTTCGTGGCGCCGATTCTCTACTTCTTCCACGCCATTCTGGCGGCGTCCTCGCAGTTCGTGATGAACTCGCTGGAAGCCCATATGGGCTTCACCTTCTCGCAAGGCGGCATCGACTTCGTCATGTTCAACGTCCTCGGCGGCAATGCGCAGCGGTGGTGGCTGGTGCTGATCCTGGGGCCGGTCTACGCCGTGATCTACTACGTCGTGTTCCGCGCCTCGATCCGCATGTTCGACCTGAAGACGCCAGGCCGTGAAGCGGAGATCGGGGAGATTGCGACCTCCGGCGCCGCTGAGGGCGGGAGGTCGCGCGACCTCGTCGTGGCATTCGGCGGTCGTGGCAACATCACCAGCCTGGACGCCTGCATCACCCGCCTGCGCGTCGCGGTCAAGGACCCAGGCAAAGTCGATCAGGCCCGGCTGAAGTCGATGGGCGCCGCGGGAGTCATGATGGTCGGCAGCGGTGTTCAGGCAATCTTCGGCCCGCTGTCGGAAAACATGAAGACCGGCATGCAGGAATACCTGCGCAGCACCGGCGCCGAAGCGGATCTGGACACGCCGGCCCCCGCAGCGGCGGCGGCCACGGCGGCGGCACCACGCCCCGCCGGGGACACGCGGCGTGCGGAAAGCATCCGGCAAGCGCTGGGAGGTGCGGCTAACATCAAGACGCTGGAAGCGCTTGCCACGACCCGCTGGCGGGTTGAGCTTCAGGACAGCCAGAGGCTTGATGCCGCCGCATTGAAGCAAGCCGGCGTGGCGGCGGTGATGCCGGTGGGCACCAACGTCTTCCACCTGATCGTCGGGTTCGATGCGGCGGATTTAGCCGACGCCCTCGGCGGAGCATGAGGAATAGGGGATGGACGAGATCACCGTCGGACTGATCGGCTACGGGCTGGCCGGCTCGGTCTTCCACGCGCCGCTGGTGAATGCGGAGGCACGCATGCGGCTCGCCTCGGTGGTCACCAGCCGCAAGGATCAGGTAACGAATGACCTTCCCGGCGTCCAGGTGGTGGAGACCGCCGATGAGCTGTTCGCGGACCCCAATATCGAACTGGTGGTCGTTGCCTCCCCCAACACCACCCACGTCCCTTTCGCCCGCGCGGCACTTGTTGCTGGCAAGCATGTGGTGATCGACAAACCCTTCGCCCCGACATTGGGGGAGGCGGACGCGCTGATCGCCCTGGCGGAGGAAAAGGACCGTTTTCTCAGCATCTTCCACAATCGGCGCTGGGACGACGGCTTCCTCACCGCGCGCCACTGCATCGAGCAGGGGCTTGTCGGCACCGTCGCCCATTACGAGGTCCATTTCGACCGCTTCCGGCCGGCGATCAAACAGGGCTGGCGCGAGCAGCCGCTGAAAGGCTCAGGCCTGCTCTACGACCTCGGCCCGCACCTTATCGACCAATCTCTAGTCCTGTTCGGCCTCCCCAAGGCGGTAACCGCCGATGTCATCACCCAGCGGCCGCAGGCCGTGATGGACGACTACTTCCACGTGATCCTGGATTACGGCAGGATGCGGGCGATCCTGCACGCCGCAACCCTGGTGCGCCGCCCAGGCCCTCATGTCATCCTGCACGGCGATGCCGGCAGCTTCTCCAAACACGGCCTCGACCCGCAGGAAGCCGCCTTGAAAGCTGGCTGGCGCCCCGGCATGCCCGGCTGGGGGGAAACCATTCATCAGGGCATCCTGACACGCGTCGACGGCACCGAAACGATGATCGACACACTCCCCGGCCGCTACGAAGCCTACTACGCCGCCGTCGCGGCAAGCATTCGCGACGGCGCCCCGCCGCCCGTGACGGGGAGGGAGGCACGCGACGTCATGCTCGTTCTGGAGACGGCGCTGCGTAGTGCCGTGGAGCGCCGAACGGTGGCGGTGATCTGATAAGAAGAGGATGAATGACCGCAACGCCCCAGGCCACCCGCCACCCCAAGCTCCGACCGCGAGCTTGTCCTGACGGGCATCTCACCCGATTTCACGGCGTGTTCGCAGCCAACAGTAATAT
>NZ_JAMOIE010000149.1 GCF_024448935.1 Stutzerimonas stutzeri | reverse complement strand
GGTGGTGGTTCCGATGGTGGTACTGGTGGTGGTTCCGATGGTGGTACTGGTGATGGTTCCGATGGTGGTACTGGTGGTGGTTCCGATGGTGATTCTGACGGTGAGGGCGAATGTGATCCGGCCACCGATCCGGACAAGTGCGGTCAGTCAAGTGTTGGCGGTGAAGCCTGTGACGTGCAGATTGAGTGCAACGGCGACGCGGTCCAGTGCGCGATTCTCAAGCAGCAGAAGGAGATGCGCTGTAATGCCGAAGAACAAGCCGATTTCGAGAATAAAAAGACTGATATTGAAGGGCTTTTTCAGGGTGAGGAGTTCCAGCTTGAAGAGGCCGAGGTTGACGCGCCGAGTTTCATCAACAGTGCTGGCCGCTTTCTTCCGTCTGGTTGTCCGACCGCCGAGGTCTTGAATATGCGCTCCGGTGGTGGCGGCTCCCTTCAGCTGTCTTATGAGCCCCTTTGTGAAGCGGCCTCGGGTATGTCCTGGCTCATCGTGGCGTTTACTGCAATGTTCTGCGCCGTCTATGTAGGCCGCGCATTTGGAGGTGCCTGATGCACTTTTATTATCTGGCTATGCTCGCTGTAATTATTGTCAAGCCGCTGGTAATGATGGTTTTGCGGGTACTCGGTATTGGCCTTGTCAGTTACGTCGGTATCAACTTCGTTATTGGCGAGGCCAGGGATTATATGTTGTCCAACATGGGCAACGTTGCTCAATCTATTCAGATGATTCTTGGGCTGGCGAAGATCGATGTCGCTTTTAATATGTACTTCGCGGCTATTAGTACGCGCCTTGTGTTGACTGGTATCGATAGGCTGGCTGATCGTCGTACCAAGCTCGGCAACGTTACTACCTTCACGGCCTGATCTCATGCTCATTATCCGTACGGGCAAGCCGGGGCACGGCAAAACTCTGAATACGATTCGTGAAGTCGATCAGAGCGCCCATGGTCAGGGGCGTGTCGTCTATTACTACAATATCAACGGCCTCAAACCCGATCAGCTCAAAGCCAGCTGGTTCGTGTTTGAAGATCCCGAGAAGTGGTTCGAGCTACCGAACGACTCGATCATCGTCGTGGACGAAGCGCAGGGCTGGTTTGGCTCACGCGATCCCAGGGCACGGCCACCGGAGCACATTACCCGCTTCGAGACCATGCGCCATCAAGGGCATGAGGTGCACTTGGTTACCCAGGACCCGCGCTACCTCGATGTTCATTTGCGTCGCCTGTGTAACAGTCATATCCATTACTGGCGCGTCTTTAAATCTTCCCAACTGCTGCGGTTCGAGTCCGAAGTGGTGGTTGAAAAGGTTGAGCTTAAATCCAGTTTCAAGGACGCTGACAAGAAGTCACTTCGGCTGGATAAGAAGTACTTCGGTGCGTACACCAGCACGAACGCCAAGCATCACTTTCAAACCAAGGTGCCTACCAAGTTTTTATTGGCCGTGGCTGTTATCGTCGTTGCTGGCGTTCTTGCCTATCGTGTTTATGCTCGCTATCAGCAGGGAATCGGTGAGCCGGAAGCTGCCGATCAGGTCGGCGGCAAGGTTGAATCTGGAAGCATGGTCGATCAGGCGAAGAGCGTTGTTGGTTCATTCATCAATCCGGTCGGCACCCAAGGCGTAGATCAGCCGCAAACGCTTGAACAATACCTCGGTTCTCGTGTGCCTCGGATTCAGGATGTTCCAGGTTCTGCACCTATCTATGACCAGTTGAATACGCCGCAATCGTTCCCGAAGCCCATCTGTATCTCTACTTCTGATCGTGGTCTTATCAGCCGCAATCGAAGGCGTATGAGCATTGGGGACACTTATGACGGGCTGACCGGGTGCCGCTGCAATACCCAGCAAGGTACGTTGCTTGAAGTGTCGTTTGAGTTTTGTATGACGGTCGTCCAGTACGGCTATTTCGACCCGACCAAGCCTGATCGAGGCTCATTGCAGGACCAGAAGCGTAACAACCAGGTGCCGGCGTCGCAGCCGGTTGCCTCGCCGCGTCAGATCCAGGACGAAGCGCAGGGCCCTCGGTTTACTCGCGTCCCGTATGAGAAGGGTCAGTTCTTGTGGTGATGACCGTCAGCGCGTGTCAGGCACGCACGGCGAGGTACGAGCCGGCGTGCTGTGCGCGCTGACGTCCCTGTAACACGTCAGATAAAACGAGTTGAAACCGTCCGTTAATGGACATTGTAGGAGATTTCGAGAATGAGTGTTAAAGACCAAGCGAGACTGGATCATCAAACGGGCAATCCGACGCAGCATGGCCGTTTGTTCGTTGATCCAGGTACGGCAGCCATCAGCGATCTGTCCAATATCCGGTTGCTGCGGTGTGGTGTCGATACCGTTCGCCAGTTGTATCGTGGGCTGATCCGACCGGAAATCATGGCGCTGTTTGACAAGCCGGGCGCTATGGTCGAGTTCGCTGGTCAGATCTGGCATTCCGGTCGAGTAGGGCGGGACTCGGGATACCAGTACAAGCTTCAAAACGCCGATCTCGGTTTCATCCTGCTTATCAAGAACTTCAACGCCAAGCTCGATAGCATCGGCCCTCATTTGAAGATCGAGGTGTCACCTCATGCCATCGACTCGCTGTCGCCAGAGCGGTTGCAGGAACGTATGGATTACTACGCTGCCGCAGTCCTGGTTCATCGCGAGCGTAATCAGTGTGCCGTTCACCTCGCGTTGGATCTCCAGGGCTGGAGACCACCGGTGGATCTTGTTGGGCGCCTTCACTGCCGCGCCCGTACTCATCGTGATATTTCGGGTATCAACGAGATCAACTGGGCGACCAAGTCCAGCGTCTATGGTCGTGGTGAAACGTCCATGTTCGGCTCTGCCGGTGGTGTCCAGCTCTGCATCTACAACAAAACCGAACAGGCTCGCGCTACCGATAAGCTGGACTTCTGGGAAAGCGTCTGGCGTCGTCGGGACTCGTTCGATGTGGCCGATCCTGACAACTACGACCCGAACGCGGACGTTTGGCGTGTCGAGCTGCGTTATCACCATTCGGTTATTCAGCAGTTCGCCAGCGGGTCGATCAGTGCAAAGACCGGCGAGTTTATCGATACGGACTCGTTCGCTGCCTTCTCGGCGCATCTGGACGGCCTATGGCGTTACGGCCTGAGCCAATTCAAGCTGATCGCCCGCCCCGGTTACTACGAGCCAATCTGGACGCTGATGCGCGATGACGCCAGGGTCGATTTGCCGGTTGATTCCCTGGTTGATGAGACGGAATACAAGCGGTATTACAAGACGAGCCGTGGGTTCAGTGGCAAGAACGTGGAGCTGTTTTTGGGAAATTTCATCAGTCTATTGGCTCGTCAGCGTGTATCCGCAAAAAAGGCGTTCCGGGTTCTAAAGGAATGGGATTGCTGGGCCGTAATCCGCGACCACTACGCCGGGAAAGGGATGACTGATCTGATGTTGTTTGCTCATATCGAAAAGCTCTTGCAGGAGCGTCACGTTCGATGGGCGCGCGCCGTCTGATGGCGATAGAACAACAGCCTGATGGTCGCTGGCGGGTCGATGTTGAGCCGATCAAGGGTAAGCGTTTTCGTAAGACGTTCAAGACCAAGGGCGAAGCCCAGCGTTTCGAGGCAACGTGCCGATCCAAGCTGATCGAAAGTCCGCAATGGTCCCCGAAACCGAAGGACCGTCGCCGCCTCTCCCAACTGGTGGAATGCTGGGGGCGTCTGCATGGTGGTTCGCTGGCCGACTACGAAGGTCGCCGTGTTATCATGGATCGCATGGTTGAACGCCTGAAAGATCCTGTGGCTATGGTCTTTACCGCTACCGATTTCGCCGAGTATCGCTCCAAGCGGCTTGCGTCTGGCATCAGCCCGAAAACGACGAACAATGAGCTGTCCTATCTGCGGGCTTTGTTCAATGAGCTGCGGCGACTTGGTGAAATCGAGTTTGAGAATCCGCTCTCGATGCTCAGGGCGATTCGTGTGCAAGAAAGGGAACTGTCCTACCTCGACAGCCATCAGATCGACCGGTTGTTTCAGGTACTGCGCAGCATGGTTCACCCGCATGTGGAGCTGATCGCCATGATCTGTTTGGTGACTGGTTGCCGATGGGGTGAAGCGCAAGGACTCACGATCAGCCGGGTGGGCGATGGCATGCTCCAGTTCGTGAACACGAAGTCGAAGCGTCGTCGTGTGGTGCCGATCGATCCGAAGCTAGCTGATCGGATTCGCCAGCATCTTCGGGAACACGGTGCGGTCACCAATTGCCGGGATCGGTTCGATGAAGCGGTTTCGCGTGCCGGGCTGCGGTTGCCTGCGGGACAAAAGTCGCATGTGCTGCGGCACACCTTCGCTTCACACTTCATTGCTAACGGTGGCAATATCCTGACCTTGCAGAAGATTCTTGGTCATTCGTCCCTGGCGATGACAATGCGATACGCGCACCTTGCGCCCGATCATCTGCAAGACGTGTTAGCGTTTGGTCCTGCTAGGGATTTTCGACACTTCTTCGACACTCCTGCCTGTGAGCAACAGTCAGCTTCGGAAAATCCTTTGTAAATCAATAAGGAAGGCAATCGCACCCGGTGGTGCGGCCGGGCTTCAAACCCGGTTGGGGGCGGCAGCCGTTCCTGGGTGGGTTCGACTCCCACTGCCTTCCGCCACTTCATGCCCGCTCTTCGCTCATCCCGTCAGAAACCAGTCCCTGCAGGTAGCGAGTCGAGGCTCGGTCGCACAGCACATAGGCAAAGGCCGACAGCATCAGCCGCCACTGGTTGGTCCACCAGCGCGGGCTGGAGGTGCGGTCGGCGAACAGATCCAACTATTGATCTTGATGCGATTCTCCATGCCGCCACGGTCGCAGTAATCTTCATAATACTGCTGGGCAGCGTCCTCGGCAAACTGGGACACGGCGATGAAGCGTGGATTGGCACCCTGCTCGCCGTATTCCAGGCGCGACGCGATCAGGCGGCGCTTGCGCCAACTGCCGGCCTGATAGAGGAAGCGATACACGCCAGACATCTTCTGCCCGTTTTCTTGGTAGGCCTCGGCGACCGCTTGCATGCCCGGCGGCGCCATCCGCTGCTGGCGGGCATTGCGGGCCAGCCCCACCGCAAGCACGGCTTGCGGGCACCGTGACCGATGCTCAAGGCCGGTCCATTCCCGGCCCCAACGTGCCGTGGAAGGGACGGCGGTAGGGCCGCCGCGCCGACCGGCGCTGGGGTAGCTGCTGGAGCTCAGAGCAGATCATCAGCCGTCGACTGCGGGTCGACTTTCCAGAGGATGCGACAATGAGGCTCTCGCACGAGGCCCTCGGTGCTCTACATCTCTATATTCAAGGCCGCGGCGCGCTGCGACGCGAGCTGTCCGCGTGTTTACGCACCGGTCGCGCGCTACGGGTGCCTCGTGCCAGAGCGCGGCAACAGGACAAGCACTTCACTACGCCTATGGTGATGATCAGCCTGCGTGTGGCCGAGGTCGCCGACCATGCCGTGCCGGGTCACTGCGAGGGCGACCTGATCGGCCTCAACAGCTTCGCGATCGGCACCTTGGTCGAGCGCACGAGCCGATTCACGATACTGCTGCACCTGCCGCCCATGCCCGGGTACGCGCCCGGCGCCCCCGTCAAGAACGGCCCTGCGTTGGTTGGCCATGGCGCCGAGGCTGTGCGTGATGCCATCGCCGCAAAGATCGCGACACAGCCCGCAGAGCTTCGCAATTCGCTGACCCGGGATCAGGGGCGGAGCTGGCCTAGCACGCGCAGCTACGGTGGACGCCGAGCTGGCGATCTTGCTTCTGCGATCCGCACAAGAGCTACTTCCCGTAGGTCAAAAAACCGTTGACGTGTAATTGTGAGTGCCTATAATGCGCACCTTATCCGGCGCGGGCTTTCAGCGAAACCTCTTGTAAATCAATCGGTTAGCGAAAAAAAAGGCTTGCACGAAAGGCGGATTCGAGTAGAATGCGCCGCGCTGGCAGGGTGGTGGTTGAGTCCTGTTGGTGGCTTCGGTCGGGTCGATCGGAAGCGGTTGAAAGAGGGGGTTGACAGCGGTTTTGG
>NZ_JAMOIE010000148.1 GCF_024448935.1 Stutzerimonas stutzeri | reverse complement strand
AGCGCAGCTGCACCTCCGCCAGCGTCGGCGTGCGGGGGATGCGCTCGGCGTCCCAGTTGGCCACTGCCCAGCCAAGGATCTCGGCGGCCAGCGCGTCCTGCAGCTCGTTCGGGGTTGGCTGGCCGAGGGCGCGCAGCGCGCGGAGCAGCAGCGGCGTGGCCTGTTCCGGCTGTAGCGGTGGCGAGCGGTAACGTTTGCCCAGTTTATGGCCGTCCGGCTGAATGATCAGGGGGATGTGCAGGTATCGTGGTTGTGGGAGACCGAGCAGCTCTTGCAGATACAACTGACGCGGCGTCGAGTCGAGCAGATCGGCACCGCGAACGACGTCGGTCACGCCCTGCCAGGCATCGTCGAGCACTACGGCGAGCTGATAGGCAATCAGTCCATCGCGACGGCGGATCACGAAATCACCAACCTCGCGGCCCAGGTGTTGGCGGAATTCGCCCTGCACACGGTCAGTAAATGCATACTCGCGATCGGGCACGCGCAGGCGTATGGCGGCGTTCTGCATGTTCCGATCGGCATCGCGGCAGAACCCCGGATAAGGTCCGGCGAAGGGTCGCAGCTGTTTGCGCGAGCAGTCGCAGGCGTAGGCGCCACCGTCCCGCCACAGGCGCTCGATAACCTCGTTGTAGACATCCAGCCGCTCGCTCTGGCGCACCATCTGCCCATCCCACTCGAATCCGTAGGCTTCCAGCGCTTGCAAAATGGCAGCTTGTGCCCCGGGCATTTCCCGCGGTGGGTCGAGGTCTTCCATGCGCAGCAGCCAGCGGCCGCCGGCTGCGCGGGCATCGAGATAAGAAGCCAGTGCCGCGATCAGCGAGCCGAAATGAAGGTAGCCGCTGGGCGTGGGGGCGAAGCGGCCGACATAAGCGGAAGGGGCGATTGAGGGCATGGCGAGCCGGCTCGGGTAGATAGCCGCGAGGCGGGGGTACGGCGCGGCGCGATAGGCCTGAAAAGAGCGGGGCGCCGGAGCGCCCCGTTCGGGATCAGGAGCCGATCTGCTTTTCCTTGATCTCCGCCAGCGTCTTGCAGTCGATGCACAGCGTAGCGGTCGGACGGGCTTCCAGACGACGAATGCCAATCTCGACGCCACAGGAATCACACCAGCCATACTCGTTGTCTTCGATCAGCTGCAGCGTCTCGTCGATCTTCTTGATCAACTTGCGCTCGCGATCACGGGCGCGTAGTTCCAGACTGAACTCTTCTTCCTGGCTGGCGCGATCGGCCGGATCCGGGAAGTTGGCCGCTTCGTCCTGCATGTGATGCACGGTGCGGTCGACTTCCTCCATCAGCTCCAGCTTCCATTTATTGAGGATGTCGGTGAAATGAGCGCGCATGTTATCGCTCATGTATTCCTCGCCCTTGGACTCCTTATAGGGAACGAAGGCGCGGATCAGTTGGTTGCTGGGTGTCGTTTTAGTAATGGGCATGGATGAACGCCTCTCGCTATGTCCATTGCGCAGGATAGTGAATCCCTCTGCCGGCCCGTGCCGGCCCTGCGGCTGCAAGCGGGCGAACTTACCAGATCGTATCGGGGTGCGCTACTCCCGAATATCACGGTGGCTGCGGTGTCAGAGGAACCTTCGGTAGAATTCACATTTTGTACTCATCAGGAAGGTCAGATGACCTCGTCATATAGCGCGCGTAGCCGTGCAATCGAACCCTTTCATGTCATGGCGCTGCTGGCGCGAGCCAACGAGCTGCAGGCGCTGGGCCGTGATGTCATTCACCTGGAAATCGGCGAGCCGGATTTCACCACCGCTGCGCCCATCGTCGCGGCCGGTCAGGCTGCCCTGGCGGCCGGCCATACGCGCTATACAGCCGCCCGAGGGCTGCCGCAACTGCGCGAGGCGATTGCCGGTTTCTACCAGCAGCGCTATCAACTGTCTATTGACCCCGGACGCGTGCTGATTACTCCCGGCGGGTCCGGTGCGCTGCTACTGGCCAGCAGTTTGCTGGTCGACCCAGGCAAGCATTGGCTGTTGGCCGACCCGGGCTATCCCTGCAACCGGCACTTCCTGCGCCTGATCGAAGGTGCCGCACAACTGGTGCCGGTCGGCCCTGATGTGCGCTATCAGCTGACGGCCGATCTGGTCGAGCGCTACTGGGGCAAGGACAGCGTGGGCGCCCTGGTGGCTTCGCCGGCCAATCCCACCGGTACCTTGCTGACACGGGACGATCTGGCGGGACTGTCGGCTGCGTTGAAAAGCCGCGGCGGGCATCTGGTGGTGGACGAGATCTACCACGGCCTCACCTATGGCACCGATGCGGCCAGTGTGCTGGAAGTCGACGACTCGGCGTTCGTGCTCAACAGCTTCTCCAAGTATTTCGGCATGACCGGCTGGCGCCTCGGTTGGCTGGTCGCGCCACCTCAGGCCGTCAGCGAGCTGGAAAAGCTTGCGCAGAACCTCTACATCAGCGCGCCGACCATGGCCCAGCATGCCGCACTGGTCTGCTTCGAGCCGGCCACCCTGGAAATTCTCGAAGCGCGTCGCGGCGAATTTGCCAAGCGCCGTGATTTTCTGCTGCCCGCATTGCGCGAGTTGGGCTTCGGCATTGCGGTGGAGCCGGAAGGGGCTTTCTATCTCTACGCTGATATCAGCGCCATCGGCGGTGATGCTTATACGTTCTGCCAGCACATGCTGGAAACCGAGTTCGTCGCCATCACGCCGGGGTTGGATTTCGGGCGGCACCAGGCCGGTCACCATGTGCGGTTCGCCTATACGCAGGATCTGCCCCGGCTGGAGCAGGCGGTCGAACGCATTGCCCGTGGCCTGCAGAGCTGGAAAGGCTGATGCAATTCCCAACGCCTCTGCAGCAGGGTCGGCTGGTCCGGCGCTACAAGCGTTTCCTCGCCGATGTCGTTACCGACGCCGGTGAGCACCTGTGCATCCACTGTCCGAATACCGGCTCGATGTTCAATTGCATGGGCGAGGGCGCGCGCGTCTGGTTTCAGCGCAACAGCGATCCCAGGCGCAAGCTGCCGGGCACCTGGGAACTGGTTGAAACCCCGCAGGGGCGCCTGGCCTGCGTCAACACGGCACGGGCCAATCGACTGGTCGAAGAGGCGCTGCTGGCCGGCGCGATCGGGGAATTGAGGGGCTTCACCGCGCTCAAGCGTGAGGTGGCCTACGGCATCGAGAACAGTCGCGTGGATTTCCGCCTGGACTATCCCACCGGCCCGGCGTTCGTCGAGGTCAAAAGCGTGACCCTGGGCTTTCTCGGTACCGCCGTCGCCGCTTTTCCCGATGCGGTGACGACCCGCGGCGCTCGCCACTTGCGCGAACTGGCGGTGCTGGCCCGCCAGGGCGTACGGGCGGTACAACTGTATTGCGTCAACCTCACTGGAATCGAGGCCGTGCGCCCCGCTGGCGAGATCGACCCGCACTACGCCGCCGCGCTGAGGGATGCAGTGGAGGCGGGCGTCGAAGTGCTGGCCTACGGCGTCGAACTGTCGCCGAAAGAGATCCGGCTGGTGCGTCCCTTGCCGGTCATGCTGTAAGTGGACCTGTAGACCGCTTGGGCCCAGGTCGCGATCCTCTCCCTTCACCGGCCGCTGGGTGTGACCCGCCAGATCACGTTACCGACGTCATCGGCCACCAATAGCGCGCCGGCCTTGTCCACGGCGACGCCCACCGGGCGACCCATGGCCTGCTCATCCTCGTTGAGAAAGCCGGTCAGCACGTCTTCGGCTGTGCCGTCCGGCTCGCCGTCCTTGAAGGGTACGAAAACCACTTTGTAGCCGCTGCGTGGCTTGCGGTTCCAGGAGCCATGCTGGCCGATGAACGCGCCGTGACGGTAGCGCTCGGGCAGCAGCGAACCGTCGTAGAAGGCCAGCCCGAGCGACGCCGTGTGTGCGCCAAGTGCGTAGTCGGGCATGATGGCTTTGGCCACCAGATCCGGGCGCGGCGGCTTGACCCGCTCGTCAACGTGCTGACCGTAATAGCTGTAGGGCCAGCCGTAGAAACCAGCGTCTTGTACCGATGTCATGTAATCGGGCACCAGATCGCTGCCGATTTCGTCGCGCTCGTTGACGGTGGTCCACAGCTCGCCGCTGTCTGGTTGCCAGGCCAAACCGTTGGGGTTGCGCAGGCCCGAGGCGAACAACCGCATCGTCTTATCGTGCGGGTCAATCTCCAGAATGGCCGCGCGGTTTTCCTCGGCCTCCATGCCGTTTTCACCCACGTTGCTGTTGGAGCCGCTGGTGACGTACAGCCGTGAGCCGTCGGGGCTGGCGATGACGTTCTTGGTCCAGTGATGATTGATCGGCCCGGCAGGCAGATCGACGACCTTTTCGCCGGCACTGTCGATGCGGGTGGTGCCCTCCTCATAAGGGAAGCGCACCAGGGCATCGGTATTGGCGACATACAGCTGGTCTCCGACCAGCGCCATGCCAAACGGCGAATTCAGCCCTTCGAGGAATACCGAGCGGTCCTCCAGCGTGCCATCACCATCACTGTCACGCAGCAGGGTGATGCGGTTGGCGCTCTGGCCGCCGGAGCCCGCCCGCGCCATGACCTTTTTCATGATCCAGCCACGAATGCCCTTGCTGTCCTCCGGCTTGGGCGGGGCGTCACTTTCGGCCACCAGTACGTCGCCATTGGGCAGCACATAGAGCCAGCGTGGATGGTCGAGGTTGCCAGCGAACGCCTGGACTTGCAGGCCGGGAGCCGCTTGCGGCGAGCGATCCGCGGGCCACCCGGTGGCCTCGGCGATGTTGACGGTCGGGATCAGCGACTTGTTCGGCTCGGGCAGCGCCGGGGCCGGGCCGTAGCCAGCTTCGACTGGCAGTGTTGCAGTGTCGCAGCCGGCCAGGCCAAGCATAAGTGCTCCGGTTGCCAGGTAAGCGTAACGGCTGGGCATGGTCTGCTCCTGAGTAATGATCGCAGCTGGACTCATGGGGCGTTGTCCTGATCCCGCCCCCTCTTGTTGGAACTGGCCGATCTATGCGCTGCATGTTGCTCCAGGCGAGGCATCAGCAAAAAGATGACCAATGCGAAGGCCGTCGTCATTACTGCGATGGACTCGTGGCCCAGCCCCGTGGCGACGCCGATGGCCGCGGTCAGCCAGATTCCTGCCGCCGTGGTAAGGCCTTTGACGTCCTCCACCGAACTGCCCTTCAGAATAGTGCCGGCGCCCAGAAAGCCAATACCGGTGATGATGCCTTGCATGACCCGAGACAGGTCTTCGATCGGCATCCCCGCTTCCAGTGGCACCAGAACGAAGAGGGCGGCACCCAGCGATACCAGCATATGGGTGCGCAGGCCGGCGGCCTTGCCCTTGTACTCACGTTCGTAGCCTAGCACGCCACCCAAAAACGCGGCCAGGACCAGCCGTACGGAGACGCGAATCGCATGCTCGAAGTCGGGGATGTCGGAAAATTCCTGGGCGACGGTGCGGCTCAAGATGTCCCACCATTCCATGCATTCCTCCTTGGGCTGTAGCGGACATGCTTTGCCGTTCGAGTACCGCCTGGCTTCAGCGGTTCATTCCACGACCTCGAAGCGCAGCATGCCGATCATCTGTCCTGCTTCGGTCATCACCCGCACGCGCCATTTGCCTTCGGCCTGCTTCGGAAAGTTGCGCTTGTGGGTCCAGGCACGATAGCCGGCCTCCCGGCCGCCGCTGATGTCCAGCGGGATGCGGTCGACCCGCTTACCGTTGTGCGTCCATTCATGGTAGATGCGTTCTTTCAGGCCGCGCGGCGCGTTGATTGCGGTAAATGCGTAGAGGCCATTGCGGTGCAGCTGTTGGCCGGAGAGTTCACGCAGACGATGGCCAGGCGTGCGCGAGGCATCATCGAGGGTCGGGGTTACTGCGACATCCGTCAGCCAGAGCGTTGCCGGCGGCACCCAGGTGCGTCCCACCCAGCCGGTCAGGCTGACCACGGCTGCGAGCGCCAGCACCCCCAGCACGCTTCTCCAGCTCCACGAAGCAAACAATCCGCTGAGGCTCGGCAGTGCGAATACCACGGCGATGCCCAATGCCCAGAGGTAACTTTGCGCGGTCGACAGGTGGAAGATGATCGGTAGCGCAGTGAGTAGAACGGCAAACAATGTCAGCGCGTGAAATGCCAGATAGACCCAGCGTCGCGGCGCGAGCCACTTGTAATAGAGCGGGTCGACCAGCGAGACCAGCGCTGCCACGCCCAGCATCACGGTGAACGCGGCCTGGCCACTGTTCCAGGTCGTGGTGATGAAAAAGAACGGGATGATGAAGAACAGGCTTTCCTGGTGGACCATCTGCGTCACATAGCCC
>NZ_JAMOIE010000147.1 GCF_024448935.1 Stutzerimonas stutzeri | reverse complement strand
CCAGCCCTCTAACGCGACGCCGATACCACGCCCCACCCCCGATTCGCCAGCAAGCTGGCTCCCACGGATAGGTGCTGCAGCGCAGCGGCGGTCAGCCTTCCTTGCCGATCCCGTGCTCACGTAGCTTGTTGGCGACGGTGGTATGCGAAACTCCTAGCCGCTTGCCCAAGAGCCGGCTGCTGGGATGGCGTTGATACAGCTCCTGCAACACCGCTTTTTCGAAGCGTCCGACGATACTGCCCAGATCGCCCTCCAGCGAAAAATCGCCCAGCGGTGCCGGCGTCCCGTAGTCGGGCAGCCGGATGTGCTCGGGCTTGATCAGTCCGCCATCGCACAGCGAAACCGCCTGGAACAGCGTGTTCTCCAGCTGCCTGACGTTGCCCGGCCAGTGATAGCCGGCCAAACGCTCAAGGGCTGCCGGCGAGAGGCTCGGCAAGGCGCAACCGATCTGCCGGCTGGCCTGATCGAGAAAGTGCAGCGCCAGCGGTTCCAGCCCGTCCAGGCATTCACGCAGCGGCGGAATGTGCAGCGACAGCACGTTGAGGCGGTGATACAGGTCCTGGCGAAACTCGCCCTTGGCGCAGAGTTCGGACAGGTCCAGCTGCGTCGCGCAGATCACCCGCACATCCAGGTACACCTCCTGGTCGCTGCCGACCCGACGAAAGCAGCCATCCTGCAAGAAACGCACAAGCTTGGCTTGCAGCCGTGTGCTCATCTCCCCCACGCCATCGAGAAACAGCGTGCCGCCGGAGGTCAGCTCGAGCAGGCCGAGCTTGCCTTCGGGCCGTGCGCCTTCGAAAGCGCCGGGGCCGTAGCCGAACAGCTCGGTTTCAGCCATGGATTCCGGCAGGCCCGCGCAGTTGAGGGCCATGAACGGCGATTGCCCGCGCGGGCTGGACAGGTGACAGGCGCGCGCGAGCAATTCCTTGCCAGTACCGGTCTCGCCTTCGATCAGCAGCGGCGCATCCAGCGGGGCCATCCGTCGCGCCTCGCGGACCACGGCGGCCATCACTTTCGAGCTCTGGAAGATGCTGTCGAAGCCGCGCAGCTCCTGCTTGCGCACGTTGTAGATACGCTCGCCGACGCGGTCGGCACGATGCAACGTCAGCACCGCACCGGCCAGGGCTTCGCTGTCATCGTGCTCCGACTGCAAGGGCGCGATGTCTGCAAGGAACATGTCGCCCTTGATGGTCACACGCAGGCCGTTGATCCGCGCCTTGTTGGCGCGCACCAATTCCGGCAGGTCGAAATCATCGGCGTAGCGCGACAGGCTCATGCCCGGCACCTCATCCACGCGAACCCCGAGCAACTGCGCCGCGCAACGGTTGGCCGCGACGATGGCGCCTGTCATATCGATGGACAGCACCGGAAATTCCAGCGCGCCGAGCAGCGCATTGAGCTCCAGTGAATGCCGTTCGCTGGGCATCAACCCGACCTTGCGCACCTCGAACACGCCCTGCAGTGCCTCGATCTTCGGTCGCAGCGCCTGTAGCTGCAGGTTCATCAGGTTGGGGCAATGCAGGTAAACGGCGTTACCGTGCTCGCCACCCACTTCGCCACGCGCCACGTTGATGCCGTAGGCGACCAGCAATTCGAGCATCTCACGGAGGATGCCGAGGCGGTTCTGGCAGTGAATCTTGATACGCATGCAAGGGGCCTTTGGGCTTGTTGTCAGGAGCGGCGCCGGGTTTTCTGCAGATCGCCGTTGATTTTCGTCAAGATTATTTGACAGGCACGAAGCCGAGCAAGGCGATTTTTCATGCAACCACACCGCATCGTAATTATTTCGTTACGCACATCAGAGACAGATTGTTGCAAGGCAGCCTCGCTCGGGTCGCCAGAGAGGGCCGAACGCGATCAGATGAGGCATCCATAACAACAAGTCTCAGGCGGCCGCCCCGCTCAGGAGGTCAGATGAAAGCCACCCAATACGTTGCCCGCGAACCGGATGCGCAAGGTCATATCCACTACCCGGACAGTGAACATGCAGTTTGGCAAACGCTGATCGAACGCCAGCTGAAACTGCTCGACGGCCGCGCTTGCCAGGAATACCTGGACGGCATCGAACAGCTTGCCCTGCCCCACGACCGCATCCCCCAGTTGGGCGAAATCAACCGCGTGCTGGATGCGACCACCGGCTGGCAGGTGGCGCGGGTCCCGGCGCTGATTCCGTTCCAGACCTTTTTCGAGCTGCTGGCGAGTAAACGCTTTCCGGTAGCCACCTTCATCCGCACACCGGAAGAACTGGACTACCTGCAGGAACCCGACATCTTCCACGAGATATTCGGTCACTGCCCGCTGCTGACCAACCCCTGGTTTGCCGAGTTCACCCACACCTACGGCCAGCTTGGCCTCAAGGCGACCAAGGAAGCGCGCGTCTACCTGGCCCGGCTGTACTGGATGACCATCGAGTTCGGCCTGGTGGAGACTTCGGCGGGCCGGCGCATCTATGGTGGCGGCATCCTCTCCTCGCCGAAGGAGACGCTCTACAGCCTTTCCGACGAACCCGATCATCAGGCGTTCGATGTTGTCGAAGCGATGCGCACCCCTTATCGCATCGACATCCTGCAGCCGGTGTATTTCGTTCTGCCCGAGCTCAAGCGACTGTTCGATGTGGCCCATGAAGACATCATGGCGCACGTACGCACCGCCATGCAGCTGGGCCTGCACCAGCCGAAGTTTCCGCCAAAGGCGGCGTGATTCGGCCCTGTGTGATGCTCGTGGTGGGCTAAAGCCCACCCTACGGGTGCCATCTGTTCTGTAGGGTGGGCTTCAGCCCACCACCTTGCCTAAGCTTCAACCTTCGAACGACTTCAATCATCAAGAAAGGGATCTACACCATGACCGCCCTCGCCCAAGCCCAATGCGAAGCCTGCCGCGCCGATGCACCCAAGGTCTCCGATGACGAACTGGCCGAGCTGATCCGCGAAATTCCCGACTGGAACATCGAAGTGCGTGGCGACCACATGGAGCTGGAGCGTGTCTTCCTGTTCCGCAACTTCCGCCACGCACTGGCCTTCACCAACGCGGTTGGCGAGATCGCCGAAGCCGAGGGTCATCACCCGGGCCTGCTCACCGAATGGGGCAAGGTCACCGTGACCTGGTGGAGCCATTCGATCAAAGGGCTGCACCGCAACGACTTCATCATGGCCGCGCGTACCGACGAGGTCGCGAAAACCGCCGAAGGTCGCAAGTGAAACACTTCGCTGATGTCGCGCGGGTTCCCGGCGATCCGATACTCGGCCTGCTGGACGCCTACCGCGCCGATCCCAATCCGGCCAAGCTCGACCTGGGCGTGGGCGTGTACAAGGACGCCTTGGGCCTGACGCCGATCCCCCGAGCGGTCAAGCTGGCCGAGCAGCGGCTGATCGACAGCGAGCAGACCAAGAGCTACATCAGCGGCCACGGCGATCCGCTGTTTGGCGAGCAGCTGCTGCAGCTGGCGCTCGGTGAGGGCTCGCCAGCGCTGGTCGAGCACCGCGCCGGCTGCACCCAGACACCGGGCGGCACCGGCGCGCTGCGGCTGGTCGGCGAGTTCATCGCCAAGTGCTTGCCGGGGCGCAGCCTCTGGCTCAGCGACCCAACCTGGCCGATCCACCAAACCCTGTTCGCCGCCGCCCGCTTGAAGGTCGAGCATTACCCCTATGTCGATGCGCAGAACCGCCTCGACGTGCCGGGTATGCTCGCCGCGCTGGAGCAGATTCCCAGCGGCGACGTGGTGCTGCTGCATGCCTGCTGCCACAACCCCACGGGCTACGACCTGAGTCAGAACGACTGGCGCCGGGTGCTGGAAATCGTGCGCCAACGCGAGCTATTGCCGCTGTTCGACTTCGCTTACCAGGGATTCGGCGATGGACTGGACGAAGACGCCTGGGCGGTACGGCTGTTCGTCGAAGCGCTGCCGGAAGTGCTGATCACCAGTTCCTGCTCGAAAAACTTCGGGCTTTACCGCGAGCGTACCGGCGCGCTGATCGCAGTGGCTGCCAACGGCGAGTCGTTGATCGACGTGCGCAGCCAGTTTGCCTCGGTGGCGCGCAATCTCTGGTCGACTCCGCCGTCCCATGGCGCGGCCGTGGTGGCGACGATTCTGGCAAACCCCGAATTGCGCCAGCTCTGGCAGCAAGAGGTTGCAGCCAAGCGCGAGCGCATCGCCGGGCTTCGTCAGGGGCTGGTGGAGGCGCTGGCGCCGCACGGCCTCGCCGAGCGCTTCGCGCACATTGCGCAGCAACGCGGAATGTTCTCCTACACGGGCCTCACTGCCGACCAGGTGCTGCGCCTGCGGCGTGACGATTCGGTGTATTTGGTGGAAAGCGGACGGGCGAATATCGCCGGGCTGGATGCCGCACGCCTCGATCAACTGGCGGCCGCCATCGCCCGCGTCACGGCATAAGCCGCCG
Organism: Stutzerimonas stutzeri; assembly: GCF_024448935.1. Taxonomy (GTDB): domain Bacteria; phylum Pseudomonadota; class Gammaproteobacteria; order Pseudomonadales; family Pseudomonadaceae; genus Stutzerimonas; species Stutzerimonas stutzeri_AO. The sequence continues at coordinate 1,945 of NZ_JAMOIE010000147.1, read as the reverse complement.
CAGCGAAGCACAGGAGGCCGGCTGTCATGCCGGCCTTTTTTATTCCTGCCGAAACGGATGGCCCCGCCACAACGACGAAGCTCACTGCGGAAAGAGGAACTCGACTTAATTCTTAATGTCGTAGCATTTAGCCATCATTCCTAAAGTTTCTGATTTACTATGACGCCTGGTCATTCTTGTGGAATGGCCCTCTGGTGACGAACGGACTCCAGTCTCGGCCAGATTAGCCGCTATCTTTCAGCAACAGGTTTCGAGCGAGTTCGCCCATGATTCAAAGCAACACAGACGGTAACCCTGCCCCATCGGAATACAGCTGCCATTCGGCCAGCGACCACGGCGCCTGCCCCAGCTGCGCCAGCGGCGAGCGCCTCGGCTTTCGCTTCAGTTATGCCTACCAACCCATCGTCGACATCCATCATCAGCACATCTTCGCCCACGAGGCTCTGGTTCGTGGCGTAAATGGAGAACCGGCGCCCAGCGTGCTGTCGCAGGTGACCGAGGACAATCGCTTCCGCTTCGACCAGGCCTGCCGGGTCAAGGCCATCAAGACAGCCGTCAAGCTGAACATGCAGAGCAAGCTATCGATCAATTTCCTGCCGAACGCGATCTACCGTCCCGAGCTGTGCATCCGCTCGACGCTGGAAGCCGCCCGCGCCCACAATTTTCCCGTTGAGCAGATCATCTTCGAGACCGTCGAAGGCGAGCGCATCAGCGATGCCAAGTGGCTGACCGAGGTTTTCCGTGAATACCAGCGCATCGGCTTTCTCACGGCCATTGATGACTTTGGTGCCGGCTTTGCCGGACTCAATCTGCTTGCCGACTTCCAGCCCGACCTCATCAAGCTGGACATGGACCTGATCCGCAGCATCGATCAGAGCCGTTCGCGCCAGGCCATCGTCCGCGGCACGGTGGGCATTTGCAACGAGCTGGGCATCCAGGTGATCGCCGAGGGCGTGGAAACGCCGGATGAATGCAAGGCTTTGCGCGACCTGGGCATCAGCCTGATGCAGGGCTATCTGTTCAGCAAACCGCTGTTCGAGACCTGCAGCCACGCCGATTCCCTGGCGTGGCCGGGCGGACTGTCGAGCTTGAGCCCGGTTCAGCCGGCCTTCAACAGTTTGAGCAACTCGCGGGCGGCCTCTTCCGAGGACGCCGGGTTCTGGCCTGTGACGAGCAGGCCATCGACCAGCACATAGGACGACCAGTCCGGCCCCTTGCTGTAGTCGCCACCGATCTCCTTCAGCTTGTCTTCCAGCAGGAAGGGCACCACCTCAGTGAGCTGTACCCCCGCCTCCTCGGTATTGGTAAAGCCGGTGACGCGCTTGCCTTTGACAAGGTATTCACCATCCACGCCGCGCACCTGTACCAGGGCGGCAGGCGCATGACAGACCGCCGCTACGGGCTTGCGTGCCTTGATGAAGGATTCGATAAGGGCGATGGACGTTGCATTGCCCGTCAGGTCCCACAGCGGGCCGTGACCGCCGGGATAGAACACCGTATCGAAGTCCGCTGCCGATACCTCGTCCAGCTTGTGCGTGTTGGCCAGCAGCGCTTGGGACTCGGCGTCGTTCTTGAAGCGCTGGGTCATCTCGGTCTGGGCGTCCGGCGCATCGCTTTTCGGATCCAGCGGGGGCTGACCACCCTTGGGTGAGGCGAGGACGATTTCGGCGCCAGCGTCCCTGAAGACGTAGTAAGGGGCGGCGAATTCTTCTAGCCAGAAGCCGGTGGGTTTGCCGGTGTCGCCGAGCTTGTCGTGGGATGTGAGGACGATGAGGACTTTCATGGGGTCTCCTTTTAACCGGGCCTGGATGCGGGCCATGGTTCATCTCGACCATGGGGGTGGGGAATCGATCGATTGGTGTTGTCCGCGTACCTTCTCGTCCTGCGTTGCGCGGTGCTTGGCGCTGGCTAAAGTCGCGGCGTCTCGTAGGAGGCTTCGCCGGCA
>NZ_JAMOIE010000146.1 GCF_024448935.1 Stutzerimonas stutzeri | reverse complement strand
TGTTGGCGCTGATGGAAAATTGACCCACCCTGCCGATTGAAATTTGACCCAGGGCGGATTGCTGATTTTGTTACCAGCAACTGTGGATAAGTCTACCAGCGCAGCTGCTGTTGCCCCCACTCCTTCGCTAGCCCAGTTCAGTTGTTTAAGACCTGCCACACGCAGCCATGTAGCAGGCCGTCGTCGCCATGAAATCAGAACGGCTCATCGTCCTCCGGTTCCTGGCCGCCCTTACGCTTTCGCTCCCGTGATTTGATCTTGGCCTGGGCCGCCAAGCTACTGTGTTGCAGGCGATAGGACTCGTTACCGGTTTCGACGATGTGGCAGTGGTGGGTCAGCCGATCCAGCAGGGCGGTGGTCATCTTGGCGTCGCCGAACACGCTCGACCATTCGGCGAAGCTCAGGTTGGTGGTGATCACCACGCTGGTGTGTTCGTACAGCTTGGACAGCAGGTGAAACAGCAACGCACCGCCAGCCTGGCTGAACGGCAGATAACCCAGTTCGTCGAGGATGACCAGATCCATGCGCAGCAGTGCCTGGGCGATCCGCCCGGCTTTGCCGTCGTGTTTTTCGCGCTCCAGCAGATTGACCAGCTCGACCGTGGAGTAGAAGCGCACGCGCTTGCCATGCCGGGTGATGCCGGACACGGCCAGTGCGGTGGCCAGGTGGGTTTTGCCGGTGCCTGGCCCACCGATCAGCACCACGTTCTGCGCGGTGTCGGTAAAGCTCAGATTGGCCAGCTCGCTGATCAAGCGAGCGTCGGCGCTGGAGGCGCTGAAGTCGAAGCCGGCCAGATCGCGGTGCATCGGCAGCTTGGCCATGTTCATCTGGTGGCTCACCGAGCGCATGGCGCGATCTGTGTGCTCTTGTTCCAGCAGGTGTTCGAGCAGCCACTTGGACGAGGCTGTGTTCGACTCACCCTGTGCAGTTAACTCCGCCCAGGCCGTGGCCATGCCGTGCAGGCGCAGCTCCTTGAGTTCCGCCATCAAATCACGCATGACCGACCTCCTCGGCCTGGCCACGCAGGCGGTCGTAGCGCGCCGTGTTAGCGACGGGGGCTTCCTTGAGCGACAAGTGGGTTTCGACGCTGGGTGGTGGTTCGGTCGCGGCCAGGCGCGCCACGACATTGAGGATGTGTTCGGCGCTCAGGCTGCCGCTTTCCAGTACCAGCTCAACAGCCACCAGCACCGCATCGAGCCCGGCGACCGGTACGGCAGCCAGGACTTGCGCCATGATCCGGTCACCGCCGGCATGACGCCCCAGGCCGTGCTTAAGCTGACGCAGCGGCACCGGCAGATCAGCAAAGGGCGCGCCGTTGCGCAGCGCACCGGGCTTGCGTTCGATCAGCGGGAGGTAGTGCTGCCAGTCATAGCTGACCTGGTCGCGATCCAGCAAGCGGACATGGCTGGCGATCAGCGCGTCGTCAGCCACCACCTCGATTCGCGTCGGATACAAACGGCTGCTGACCCACTTACCCGCGTACTCACACGGCACCGAGTAGCGGTTGCGCCCGACACTGACCAGGCAGGTGCTGGAGACCCGCGCAGGCCGCTCGACGTAACCGTCGAATGGCGCTGGCACAGGCATCAGTTCAGCGCGCTCCAACTCCAGCACTTCGGCCACACTCAGCCCGCTGTATTGAGGGTGCGTCAGCTCGTTCCAAAGCGCGCGGCAGCGCTGGCCCAGCCAGGCATTGAGTTCCTCGAAGGAGTGAAACTGGCAATCCTGGGCGTCTAGCCAGATACGCCTGCGGCTGTCTTGCACGTTCTTTTCAACGATGCCCTTTTCCCAACCAGCGGCGACGTTGCAGAAGTCCGGATCGAACAGGTAATGCGCGCACATCACCGCAAAGCGCGCATTCACCGCCCGGCCTTTGCCCTTATTGACCTTGTCGACGGCGGTCTTCATGTTGTCGTAGATGCCCCGGCGCGGCACGCCGCCCAAGGAGCCGAACGAGCGTGTATGGGCGTCAAATAACATCTCATGGCCCTGGCTCGGATACGCCACAAGCCAGAACGCACGGCTGGCACACAGCTTCAGATGTGCCACCTGCATACGCCGGTAAATGCCGCCGACCAGCAAGCCTTCCTCGCTCCAGTCAAACTGAAACGCCTCGCCAAGAGCAAAGGTCAGCGGCACAAAGGCCTGCGACGCCTTGCCCTGCCCCCCTCGCCAGGCACGGATAAACGCGGTGAGCTGGCTGTAGCCACCGTCATAACCTTCGGCTTTGATTTGCGCCAACAGCGCCTTGGCACTGCGTCGCTGTTGCTTGGGCCGCAGCGAATCGGCTTTTAGCGCCTGCTCCAGCGTGGCGTGAAAAGGGCTGAGTTTGTTGAAGATCGCGCGGCGTTGGTAGACCGGCGGCTTGGCCTCAGGTGCTCTGACCCACTTGCGAATCGTGTTGCGCGCCAACCCGGTGCGCTTGGCTATCTCATGCAGCGACAGCTTGTCGCGGAAATACATCCGGCGGATTTTGCCCATCATTTCCATACTGATCACCCTGTGTTCTCCTGCTCAAAAATTGAGCAGAAGCAGTTGAACACCTGGGTCAGTTTTCAGTCGGCAGAACAGCCTCTACTGGGTCAGTTTTCGGTCAGCGGCAACATGTACGGCGCTGTCGAGACACGAAACCCTCCAGAAAGTGGCTTGAAATGGTGTCCACCAAAAATAGGTGCACACCATGCCGCTATCTGGAAGAAGCGGGGAGATGGGTTCGGCGGACGGTTACGGTGGTCGGGCCTGGATGCTGGCCTGCGTCGGTCTGATGACGGCGAATCCAGCCATGCAACGTTTGCGCTGCACAGCCAATCTTCGGCGCGATGGCTTCAATGGCGGCCCACTCGGAGGGGTAGTCGTTCAAATGCTCCAGAACCATGCGCACGGCACGTTCACGGACTTCGGGGGAGTAGGTTGTAGTCTTTCTCATGGCCTCATCTTCTCAAGAGTTGAGGCCTCCACGAAACCCGGGGCGATTCACTCACAGAGATGCACCCGGTAGTGCTCCCCATCATGCTGGGAGCCATATCCCCATTGGGCTTCAAGCTTGCCGTATTGGGGGCCATAGCCGGGGATACTCGTTCCAGAGCGGCACACGTCGCAGATCACATCCTCAACCACATCGACCAGTGCCTGCGACTTAATCTCCATGCTCACCTCACGATTACCATTCAAGCGGAACCGGCCGGTTATTGAGTCACGCAACCGAGATCATTCAAATAGCCACGACTGGCTAAGTATCAAAAGCAAGCCAACAACTGCTGCCTGTAATGCTGGGAAAAGCTGACCTGATAAGCAGGTTCAGCTCCAAAACCACCCAGCGAAATGACGTTCGCAGCCTGCAACCCATTATCCGACTCCGCGTCTCCTAGGCCAGCACCATGAATACCTTCTATATGGTCAAAATCACCAATCGGCTCAGGCCTTGAGCCTGTAGCAAGACTTGGCATAAGCACATCACTCAATACCGCTAGATCATCCGGCAGGTCGTCCGCAATTCGCTCCGCAAAGCCCTGAAGCGTCGGTTCCGCTAGCATGAATAGCCACGCCTGATCATCCGATTCACCTGTGCGCCGCAGCACCCGTCCCATTACTTGCCGGTAATGCAGCTCCGTGCGGATACGGCTGAGGTAGCAGCAAACCTGCAGGCGCGGGATGTCGGTGCCTTCACTGATCATTCCGACAGCGACAATCCAGCGGCAGGTGCTGCTCCGGAATCCATTGATCACCTGCTGCGCATCCGGGGTTTTGTTGGTCACGATACGGTACTCTTCACCCATTGCTTCCAGAGCGAGTGCAATTTGCTGAGCGTGTTCAATATCGGTGGCCACCACCAAACCGGCAGCATCAGGCTTGATCTTTCGTAGCTCGCTCAGCTTGCTGCAGCCAAGGTCAAGGATTGGATTGATCACCTCGTCATGGCGCAGCAGTTCCTCATAAGTCACAGGTGACTCGCCCAGCAGCTTGGCGACGCTGGGAAACAGCCTCACGGAGCTATCCGCACCAAGCTCTTCCGTGAGTTTCACCTTCTGATTGTCGAGCAGAACAATTCGAGGGGACCGGCACACGCCGTCGGCAATGGCATCTTTCAAGCCATAACGGTAATCACAGATCAAATGCCCCTCGGGCGAAGAGTAGCGAGCCAATGCGATGGCCTTGTCGTCCGAACGCCAGGGCGTGCCAGATAGGGCCAACGTGAAGGCAGCCCGATCCTGTATCCGATGCAGTATCTGCTGTCCCCAGGCATTGCTGAGCAGCGGATCGTGGCCGGCGCAATGATGGATCTCGTCGAAAACCACGAGCACCCGATAATCATCAAGCAGCTGCCAGAATCCCTCATCACGGTATTCCATAGCCTGATAGGTATAGGCCGCGCCCACGGCACCTATCTGGCCATCAAGTCGCCTGCCTAGCACTTCCGCAAAGGTCGAACGAAAACCCTCAACGACCTGGCAGGACGGGGCGAAGCACAGCACCAGATCAATCCTGCCTTCCTCAAGCAGTCGACTGGCCAGTTCTGCGGCCATGCGCGTCTTCCCAGCCCCAGGGGTAGCCTGGCAGAAGAAGTGCGGCGTGACGGTGAAGTGTTCCAGCGCCTTGGTGATGCAGCTGTTCTGCCAGCTGCGCAGCGTTCTGCTCATCGTGATGCGGCGAGCGTTTTGAGGGTTTTTTCGATGGCGCGCAGATGCCCCAAAAGACGAGAACTGCGATCCCTGGCCTCCAGGTAATCGCCTTCAACCTTGTCCCGCAAATGCGGCATCTCGTCTAGCAGCAGCTTGAATCGCTCCGCCTCGCCCATTGAAGTGAGAAAGTCCAAACGGATTTCTTTGTGGAGCGCCTCCAACTGCAAATCTGTATTGGCTGACGACTTAAGCGGCAAAGCTTCTACATCGCGTGCTGCCGTCTCTGGTTCGGGTACTCCAGCAGCCATCAGGCTGTCCTCAAAGCCGTTGTCGATCAGCTCCAGTTGCAGATGCGCCGGAATCGGCTGCAGGTGGTAGACCTGTCCTCGAACACGACGCTCTTCGTCCGGCACAACCCAGCCCGCACGCACTAATCGACGGATCTGCTCGTATACATAACGGCGTACATCGGCGATACGAAAATGTGTGCCTTTCAGGCGAGCGGCATAGGCATCGCGCAGTTCACGGGTTGTAAAGGTTGTACGCCCTGACTCCTGAAGCAGCTCATACAGACGCCTGTCGCAGATAAACGAGGCCGATTTCATTGAGGCACCAGAAGAGTTAACGCGAAAATGCGGATTATAATCCGTGGTCTGTGCGTCCGCAAACGCACGATAGTGCCGCCTCAAGTTGAATTGAGACGGTCATGGATAAGTTGGCGAAAGCGTTAGGGGAACGTATCCGAATGCAGAGGAAGGTCTGCCGGATTTCCCAAGACGCATTGGCGCTGGCGTGCAGTCTCGACCGCAGCTATGTAGGTCGCATCGAGCGTGGCGAGGTCAACATTACCGTCGAGAAGCTCTACCGCATCGCAGGCGAACTCGCCTGCGATCCTTCAAGCCTTCTGCCACCGCCATCTGAGATTCTGAGCTGATCAAGTAATACTGGCGCTAAGCCGAGTACGTCGGCAAGCGCAAGCAGATCCGCAGGGAGCTGTTTCTGATTGAGATGGGCCTGGTGGTATCGTGGAAGAATCTAATTGCCCTGATCGATTCGCACTACCCAGAGGAGAAGGGCATTCGCCCGGCGTACCCGTTGATGGCAATGCTGAGCGTGCATCTGATTCAGAACTGGGCTAGGTGTCTCTACTGTCGGCAAGATCTTCTGAAAGAGTCGAGCGACTGGAGTTCTGTGTAAGCGAATAGCTGGAAGGTGGTAAAAGCGTTACAGAATAAAAAATGATTAGAATCATGCACTTATATTTGTAACATGTTACAACCGGCATATTTAACGTGCTCCCATTCCACTCTCGCGGCACGCTTGGGCTGCTTGCGTGGAATGTAGCCACAACTGGCCAGATCGATCTGTTTGCCCTTGAAGGCGCAGCGGCAATAGAAATCCACGGGCCGCTCGGCGTACAACTGCCAGGCAATTTTCTTGGCCTCGCGAAAAGTGCGTGGAGCGTCGGCGTGTAGCTGAACAGGAAAAAGCAGGGCGAGCAGAAGCAGGCTGTAACAGCGCATGGGAATCTCGACGACTGACTGAGAAATGCATCCATGCGGGGCGCGCTATCTTACCTATTTCTCTGGTAAATCCCCATATAACAATAGGTTACATAATGTCATTGAGCCTGCTTGTGGCCCAGCCGGTTGATCTGCAGCGAGGCCAGGATGACAGTCGACTCCTCAGAAGGTCGGCGACCTTAGCGGCTCGGCGGCAAAGAGGGAAGGGCCGGTTTGAGCCCGCTGTTTTTGATCACGGGCGCGCTTCGGCCAGGCGCGCCCGTGGTGGGTGGATTACGCGGACTTCAGCGAGGCCATGTCGATGACGAAGCGGTACTTCACGTCACCCTTGAGCATGCGCTCGTAGGCTTCGTTGATGGTCTGGATATCGATCATCTCGATGTCCGAGACGATGTTGTGCTCGGCGCAAAAGTCGAGCATCTCCTGGGTTTCGGCGATGCCGCCAATCAGCGAGCCGGCCAAACGACGGCGCTTGAAAATCAGGCCGAACACGCTTGGCGAGGGATGCGGCGAAGCCGGTGCGCCCACCAGTGTCATGGTCGCGTCGCGCTTGAGCAGCGACAGGAAAGCATCGAGATTGTGGGGCGCTGCAACGGTATTGAGAATGAAGTCGAAGCTGTTCAGGTGCGCGCTCATCTCGTCCTGGTT
>NZ_JAMOIE010000145.1 GCF_024448935.1 Stutzerimonas stutzeri | reverse complement strand
TAATTAACTAACGCGGGCCGGGCTCCGGGCCCGGGGGTGCTGGGCGCGAGGTGAGTCTTCGGCTCGTAGCCGTCCTCCTCCGGATGGCCCGGCGCCCCACCGACATGAGAACGATCCGCGCCAATAGTTCCGGATCAGGGCGCTAGCAGACGTTATACATGCCCGCCATTTAGAAATGCAGCGAAGACCGAACTGAACTAGAGCGAGGAGAGTACAGCAATGAGCTCCAGGAGAAGACCTCCGCCCCGACGGGGTCGACACGTCGACACTACGACGCGGTTGTGATTGGCGCCGGGTTCTCCGGCCTTTACATGCTTTACCGCCTCCGTCAACTGGGCATGTCCGTCCGGACGTTCGAGCAGGGGGACGGAGTCGGCGGCACTTGGTACTGAACCGCTATCCCGGAGCCAGGTATGACTCGGAGAGCATGTACTACTCGTACTCGTTCGACCCGGAGCTTGAGCAGGATTGGTACTGGAGCGAGCGCTACCCGGGGCAGCCGGAGATTCTGCGCTACCTCAACGCTACCTCAACCATGTCGCCGACCGGAACGACCTGCGCTGGGACAGCTCCTTTGAGACTCGGGTGACATCGACGGTTTAGGACGAGTCACATAATCTCTGGGTGATCACGACCGGCGACGGAGAAGAAGTGACCACCAAGTACTGTGTGACCGCGGTGGGCTGCTTGTCTTCGGCGAACAAGCCGGAGTTCCCTGGTGCGGAAGTTCCAGGGCGACTCCTACCACACCGGGGACCGTCCGCAAACGGGCGTCGACTTCACAGGAAAGCGGGTAGGGTCATCGGTACGGGGGCCTCCGGAATCCAATCCGTGCCGATGACCGCTGAGCACGCGCAACATCTGACGGTCTTCCAGCGCACACTCAACTTCACCATCCCGGCGGCGAACCGGCCCATGGAACCGGAGTTCGAGCGTCAGTGGAAGGTGAACTACCGGGAGTGGCGGCGCAAGGGACGCGAATCCATGGTCGACATTCCGTATCCGGCCAGCCAGGCCTCGGCGCTCGACACCACGGAGGACGAGCCCTTAACTCAATTGTTACCATGGAAGCGCTGCCGGTCATACCGTTCCTCTTGACCTAACACTTGCTCAAAATGGGGAAGTATTCTAGGTTTATCTTCACTGAAGCAACTTCGATGGGCCCGTCTGCCGTGGGCAGTTCGCGGCGGCTCGCCGAGTTGTCGTTCCCGCGCCGGTAACCGAGCGAATAAGAATAAGAGAGCGTTTCTGGATGCAACGATTCCTGCAATTAACCGACTGGCTCAACGAGATCGTCGGGCGTGTTTTCTCCTGGGCCGTGGTGCTGATCATGCTCATCACGGTGTATGACGTGGCTGTGCGCTACATCTTCGGCCTGCCCACGCTGTGGGCCTTTGACGTGGTGAAGCAGCTCTACGCAGTGGAGTTCATGATCCTTGCCGGCTTCGGCCTGCTGCACAATCAGCACGTCGCCGTGGACGTGTTCACGGCGAAGCTTGATCGCAGAAAGCAGGCAATGCTGGAAGTGGTCTCCTACTGCGTTTTCTTTCTTCCCTTCATGGTCATGCTGATCTGGCAGAGTTATCAGTTCGCGGCGCGATCTTGGGCGACCAAGGAGACGACCTGGGGCGTCATCGCCATGCCGGTCTACCCGATCAAAACGGTCATGGTGATCGCGGCGGTTTTACTGCTACTGCAGGGCATCGCCAAGATCATCCGGGAAGTTTCCGTTATCGTCGGGGAGGAACAGGCATGATGAGTCCGGAGGTTCTGACAGTTGCGATGTTCGTCGGTCTCCTGATCGGCCTGTTCATGGGGCATCCGCTCGCCTTCGTGCTAGGCGGCTTGGCTGTGATCTTCGGGTTCTTGGGGCCGGGGCCCGACGTGTTCGGTATGATCATCAACCGGATCTTCGGTGCCATGGACAACTATGTCCTTGTCGCGGTGCCAATCTTCATTTTCATGGCACGGCTGCTCAGTGATTCGGGTGTGGCCGACCGAATGTTCGAAGTCATGCGCCAGTTGCTGGGCCCGGTGCGCGGCGGCCTGACGCTGGCGGTGATCGCCGTTTCGGTAGTGCTTGCCGCCACCACCGGGATCATCGGTGCGTCGATGACGATGATGGGGCTGCTGGCGCTGCCTTCCATGCTGCAGCATAACTATCAGAAGGAGATGAGCTGCGGTGCCATCGCCGCCGGTGGCAGTCTCGGTATTCTGATCCCGCCGAGCATCATGCTAGTCATCATGGGCAGCTTCGCTTCCATTTCCGTCGGCCAGCTGTTCGCCGCGGCCCTCGTGCCAGGCCTTTTACTCGCGCTCATGTACGGCCTGTACGCGGGCGTGCTCAGCTACTTCAAGCCCGAGATCGGGCCGCCGGTAAGCGAGGAGGAGCGCTCCGAGCTGAACGCCGGCGAACTGTTCGGGCTGATCCTGAAACTGGTGGTGCCGCCCATGCTGCTCGTACTCGGGGTGCTTGGATCCATCTTCGCTGGCATCGCCACCGCGACCGAGGCGGCCTCAATCGGTGCCTTTATTGCGCTGCTACTGGTGGTTGTCTACGGTCGCTTCACCTGGCGAGGTTTCTTCGAGTCGGTCATCGAGTCCGGCAAGACGACCACCATGGTGCTGTTCGTCGTCGTGGGCGCGACTGCGTTTACCGGGGTATTCATCGCCGGCGGCGGTATCGAGGTCTCCAGCGACTTCATCAACGGGTTGGGGCTCGGCAAGTGGGGCACGCTGGTGGTGATGATTCTCATGGTATTCATCCTGGGCATGTTCCTAGACTGGCTGGGGATCATCCTCATCTGTTTCCCGCTGTTTCTGCCAATCGTCGCCGAGCAGGGCTTCGACAAGCTTTGGTTCGTCGTTATCGTCGCGCTGGTGCTGCAGACGTCTTTCCTAACACCGCCGTTCGGTTACGCACTTTTCTACCTGAAGGGCGTCGCGCCCGAAGGGGTCACCACCGGGCACATTTATCGCGGCGTCGTGCCGTTCATCATGCTGATACTGCTAGGAACCCTGCTCTGCACCATTTATCCGCAGATCATCATGTGGCTACCGCGCACCATGTATGGGTAACAACAAATCGACGTGGCAATAACGACATACTTGAGGATGATGTAGTGAAACTAAGCAAAATACTCGCCGGTTCGGCCTGTGCCCTTTTGGCTCTAGCGGCTGTCGGCGACGCCGCCGCCGAACCCATGGAGATCAAGATGACCACGACGTGGCCGCCCGGCATCAACTTGATCGAAGCCGACAAGCACTTCGTCGAAACGGTCAACCAGATCGCCGACGGCAAGCTGAAGATCAACTTTTATCCCGGCGATACGCTAGTACCGTCGACCCAGGTATTCGACGCTGCTTCTTCCGGCACCGTCGATGCCGCGGCCGACTGGCCGGGCTATTGGGCGGGGCAGGATTCCACGTTCGCCTTGTTGGGTTCGTTTCCGATGCTGCTGACGGCCGGTGACTACATACTGTGGCTGCAGCAGTGGGGTGGTTTCGAAGCCTTTCAGAAGGTTTACGGCAAGTTCGACATGGTGTATCTGCCCTATTCCGTCCTGACGATGGAATCCGGTCTGCGCTCGGGGGAGCCACTCGCTTCCCTGGAAGACCACAAAGGCAAGCGCCTGCGCATGTCGGGCCGGCCGCAGGGTGAGATCCTCAAAGAGTTGGGCGCGGCCCAGGTGCAGTTGCCGGGCTCGGAAGTTTATCAAGCACTGGAACGCGGCGTGGTCAGCGGCGCCGAGTTCTCGGCCCCTGCGGTTGACTGGGGCATGGGCTTTCAGGAGGTCACCGAGCATTGGACGACGCCGGGCTGGCATCAGCCGGGTTCGGTCGGCGGCGTCATGATCAACAAGAAGGTCTGGGACGAGATGGGCCCCGAGCTCCAGAACCTGCTCAAGATCGCTGCCAACGCGACGATGACCTGGTCTCTGGCGTACTACGAGAAGGGATCGACCGAGGCAACCGCCAAGTTCAAGGAGGCGGGCGTTGAAGTGCACAGGCTGAGCGATGAGGAAATGGAGCGGCTGCAGAGGATCGCTAACGAGCAGTTGGTAAAGGCTGCTTGCGACAACCCCCTCTATGCCGAGATCGCCTATTCGCAGGTCCAGTTCATGCAGGAATACGCGGATTGGCGTGACTTGCAGGGCGAGTTTGCTTTCGGGCGCAACCCCTCCAGCCTGCCGGATGCCGCTAAGATCAAGTCCTGCATCGAGAACTAATAACGATTACCCCGGGGCGAGGATGCTTGCCCGGGGTAACGGAGGAATACGTTCATGCTCGATAGCCAGATAGATCGCAGCCTGGCCGCTCAGGCTGCCTCCCTCACGGTAGGCGGCCTGTTTCGTTTCCAGGCCCAGTACTACGGGGACCGTATTGCCCTGCAAGACACCGAGCGGGCCTACACCTATCGAGAGGTCAACGAGCGGGTCAACCGCCTAGCCAACCTCTTGTCGTCGCTCGGCGTCAAGCACGGCGACCGCGTCGCGGTCCTGTCCGAAAACCGCGTGGAGTATATCGAGCTGCAGCTGGCTGCAGCCAAGATCGGCGTCATCGTGGCAGCGCAGAATTGGCGTCTCGCGGGAGGAGAGCTCGAGCATTGTATCCGCCTCAGCGAGCCACGGGTGGTAATCGCGTCGCCCCGCTATCAGGAACTGCTCGATTCGGTACCGCACCAAGCTGAATCCGTGCTTTGTTATGGGTCCGAGTACGAAGCTGCACTTGCAGACGCGGCGGCTACCGAGCCGGAAGACGTCGCCGAGCCGGAAGACGGGCTTATCATCCTCTATACCAGTGGCACCACCGGTCTGCCCAAGGGTGCCTTGATCAGTCATCGCGCAATGATCGCGCGCGGCCAGATCTTCTACATCGACCAGGGCATTGAGCGCGACGACGCTTTCGTTGCCTGGGCACCGCTGTTTCATATGGTGTCCACTGATCTGTCGCTGTCGGGGCTGATGCGAGGCAGCAAGATCATTGTCCTGGACGGTTTCGATCCGGATACCCTGGTGAAAGTGGTGGGCAAGGAGCGTATTGGCTGGCTAGTGCTCATGCCGGGCATGATCGAACCGCTCAACCAGCGCATGCGCGAAACCGGCACCCGCCCGGCCGGCGTGAAGGCCGCCGGCTGCATGGCCGACCTCGTACCGCTGCATCAGATCGCCGAGGCGACAGAACTGCTGCGGGCGCCCTATGTTAACAGCTTCGGCTCCAGCGAGACCGGCGGTGCGCCGGCGAGCAAGGCGCTGATCCCAGTAGGGGAGGTGCCGCAGAGCCTGTCCAAGGCGCAGAGCTCCTATTGCGAAATCAAGCTCGTCGACGAGGATGACCATGAAGTGCCGGACGGCGAACCGGGTGAACTCGCCATTCGCGGGCCGAGCCTGTTCAGTGGCTATTGGCGCGCGCCCGAAGTCAACGCAGAGGCCTTCCGCGGCGGCTGGTTCCACATGGGCGACGTCTTCGTGCGCAACCCCGACGGCACGCTCGACTTCGTCGATCGCCGCAAGTACCTGATCAAATCCGGCGGCGAGAATATCTATCCGGCCGAGATCGAGCGCGTGCTCCTAGCCGATGCCCGCATCGACGACACCGTGGTCGTCCGCAAACCCGATGACCGCTGGGGCGAAGTACCGGTGGCGTTCGTGGTATGCAAAGACCCCGGCCTGACCGAGGCCGATGTAGTCGCCTGCTGCGAAGGCAAAATCGCCCGCTACAAACTGCCCAAGGAGGTCCACTTCGTCAGCCAGGAAGACCTACCACGCAGCACTACCGGCAAGATCAAGCGCCACGAACTCGAAGCGCAGCTGAAACAGCCGCTGGACACGGAGTCTCCCTGTGGAGGTAAGCGATGAATGATTCTACAGTTCTGGTTGAGTTTAAGGGCGACGTGGCTTGGTTGACGTTGAACCGGCCGGCATCGATGAATGCGATGTCGGTGGAACTCGTCGCCGGCATCGAGCAGGCCTTGGACCGGGTCGATGAACACCACGGCGTAAGAGCAGTGGTGTTCATCGGCAATGGTAAGGCCTTCAGCGCGGGCGGCGACCTTAAGGCCTTCAAGGAGGCGCTAGGCTCGGGTAATCACGAACGCTTTCTGGCCAGCCTGCGGGCAGGCCAGAAAATGTTCCGCCGAGTCGAGCAATTGTCCTTGCCGACCATCGCCGCTGTCAACGGCGTGGCGGTAGCCGGCGGCCTCGAATTGATACTGAGCTGCGATCTCGCAGTGGCGGCGGAGTCGGCGCGTATCGGCGACGGCCATGCCAAGTTCGGTATCATCCCCGGCGGTGGCTCGTCGGTACGCTTGCCGCGCAAGCTGCCGGTGGCGCTGGCCAAGCAACTGCTGTACACCGGTGAGCTGATGCCAGCAGCGCGACTGGCCGAATGGGGCCTGATCAACAAGGTCGTGCCGGATGCGCAGTTGGTGGAGGAGGTCGAGGCGCTTACCTATTCAATCGCCGCCAACAGCCCGCTTGGATTGCGCTGGATCAAGCGTCTGGTCGACGACGGCCTGCAACAGCCCAGCGACAGCGCTTGGCGTCTCGAGATGGCGGCGTTCGAAAGCTATGCCCGCAGCGAGGACATTCTCGAGGGGCTGTCTGCCTTCGAAGAAAAGCGCAAACCGAGTTTCAGGGGACGGTAGCGGGCATCACATATGCCCTCCTCGGGCTCGAAGAGGATTGGGCGCGGCACCAACTGTTATGACTCGCTGTGAGACCACCGAGCCGGGTCGGACAAGATCATCATGCAGCCCGCCGCCACCAGATTGGCGATAGCCGCTACTGTAATGGGCAGGCTTTAGTACTTCAGTTGTAAATTGGTGCTGTTACTACAGTTGTAGCTAAGCCTATTCATTGGAGCCTCCTTACTTGTTGGCGAAATGCGTCTACCCGAAACGCAGTTGGTTATAATTATGCCCAGTTCCGGATTATGCGCAGTTATTCGGATAATTTGGTAGCTTCTCAAAAAATGGTGGTA